>JAICTU010000134.1 GCA_025936205.1 Polyangiaceae bacterium
CAGGAAGCACGCCGAGCCGAACAGGAAGCACGCCGAGCCGAACAGGAAGCACGCCGCGCGGCGGAGCTCGACGCGGAGTTAGCCCGGGTGAGAGCGGAGCTCGATCAGTTGCGGCGCGAACGATGATGGCGCGCAGGAACCATGGCACGGTCGATCCCTCGAGCTGACGGTTGAGGTTGCGCACTGGCGCGCGTCGAGTCCGCGTGGGGCTGGCGGTTGGCGGCTCGCGACCGCCACCGGACAATCCTCGCAGGTGGAAAGCGCTGCAGGTGCTTGCCCGGGCGAACAGGGTGCCTCTGGGGAGCGCCTCTCCGCGGCGTCGGATTGAGGTTTCCGTGGAAAGCTCAGAATGAGCTCGATGCACCCTCTCGCTGGCATGAGTTCGCGGGGATTGCTCGGTAGCCCGCGTTCAGCGGTCGTGGTCGCGGTCGAGCGCAGGCCTGGGGCGGTCAAGGCCCTCCCCACACAAGGCCGGGATTGGGAGCGGGCAGGGGACCTTTGTGGCAGAGGGGAGCGCGCCATTCTTCGAAGACGCAGGCGCCCACATTTCGGCGCTGCTGAAGGTAGCCGGGGAGTTGTTCGAGATTCGGTGCGTCCTTGAATGCCTTCCAGGCCGGAAAACTCGTCTTGTCGAAGGGGAGAGGCTGACCCGAGCCGATCGCAGCGCGCACCGCCCGGATGTCCTCGATCATCTGTTGCTCGTTGGCGTCGAGCTGCGTGGCTCGCTGTGTTAGCGTCAGCAGATCATCGAGCATGGCGACGACGACAGGATAGTGCCGCTTCTTGAGCATCCCGGTGCCGCTCAGGATCCGGGCAAGCTCACCCATGGGCTTGGCGATGCCGAGATGATCCAGCGAGCCTTCCGCCACGAGGTAGCCGAGCGTGCCCCAGTACTTGTCGTCGAGCGGCAGGGGCAATCGACGGGCGGTGAGCTCCTGGCGCAGCCACATCAGCTGGTAGACCATGCGGCCCTCACGGGTGTCATTGGAAGGGTTGACGCCCTTCAGGGCCGCTTCGAGCTTTTCGATGCGCTCCAGGGCGTCGGCGTACTCTTCGTCGATGCCGGGACCGATGATTTGGGGGGTGATGGGGATCATTGTGAAGCTCCTGGCGCGGTGATGCTGCCCACGGGTGGAGAGAGCTGCTGTCCTCCACCGGGCATGGATAGCGCCGCGGGTACCACGGTTCCGTCGGCGGTGATGTAGCTGACGTTTTCGGTCGCAGGCCCCATCGTTGACTGCACTCCGAGGCAGTCCCGAGTCACTGTGACTTGCACGACGCCGTCAGCCCTGTTGAAGCAGGGCAGCGCGAGGTAGTTCTTGATCCCCTGCCGGTCCCACATGCCATCGCGCTGGAACTTCGATTGCACGTCATCGAACCCGCGCTCGGTCCAGCCAGAACGGGCTGTCGGCATCCCTGCCCACGTAGTCGGCGCTGTCGAAGGCGTACAGAGTCTCGCCTTTGGCGAACGGGCGTGGAGTGAAGTCCTTGCCGCTGTTCAGGACTTGCCGGATCTTGTCTTGGCTGTAGGGACGTACCGGCAGCAGGCGTAGCCTCGCGCGGCGCGGCTCTGCTCGGCTGCGCCTCCGCGGCACTCGGGCTCCACGCCCCCCTGCTCGCGCCGCCGCTGCTCGGCTTCCGGAGGCTCGCCGCGGCTGCAACTTGGGGTTGGTGATCAGGCGCTGCCAGCTCTGCTCCAGCCATGTGGCGAAGGGACGCGGCGGGGAATCCGAGTCCGAGCCATTCCAGAATGACGAGCCCTGCCTCGGACCCCCAGGTGCCGCCCAGGGCAGCACCGGGCACCGCCCCCGCGCCGCCCGCGAACGCGCCGAGCGCCGCACCCACGAGGGCGCCGCTCAGCGTGGTCAGCGCCGTGACGCCCAGAGCCAGAGCCAAGCCCGGCACGACGCCCGCGATGACGGCGTGCAGCTCCTCACCCGTCGCGAGCGCGACCGCGCGCGGGATGTAGCGCGTCGCGCGCTGCACGGAGGCGTACACGGTCGCCACGCGCTCGGCTTGGTCGATCGCCGGCAGCCGGTGCCAGTCGAAGTGTCGCGCTGCCGGTGACTGGGGCTGCGGCATGCGCGAGGAAGGGCCGCGATCGATGCCGAGCGGTCCGGGCTGCCGAAAGGCACCGGGCCCTCCACCGCTCAGGGGCGCTCCCGGATGCACATACGATCCCATCGCGCCCCAGCTCTCCGCCCAGTCTCTCCACCCCATGCGCCCTCGCCGCGAAAGCTAGCGGGGCAGGGCGGCAGCGGCAACGCTGGGCGGGTTGCACGGCGGGCACATTCTGGTGTCGACGGGCGACGTGCGGTGGCGAGCCACTCTTGGCTGAGAGATCGTTCGTAGTGATGGTGCATCGGCGACAGTGCGACGTGTTCATGCAGGCTCGAGCGCCGGAAGCCAGTCGAGCGCTTCAGTGAATCCACGACGCTCCATGTGCGGACGCAGGGGGTCTCGGCCCTTGCCCATGTCGACGAAGAAAGCGCGCTGGGCTTCGATGTCCTTGGCTGCGGCTTCCAGCGCGCGGATGGCGCTCGGTTTATCTGCGCGCGCCGACTTTACTTCGAGCGCGAAGCGTACGTTGCCCCGCTCGATCACGAGGTCGATCTCGGCGCCGGCCGAGGTGCGCCAGAAGTAGAGCCGGGAGTGGGGATGCTCGAGTTGCTCGCGGCGAATGACATCTTCGAGCACGATCGTCTCCCAGCTCGCGCCACGGACGGGATGTGAGTCGAGCTCCTCGAGCGTCGTGATGTTGAGCAGATGATGCAAGAGGCCCGAGTCCCTCAGATAGATCTTGGGAGCTTTCACAAGTCGCTTGCCGATGTTGCGGAAGTAGGGGAATAGGCGCCGCACCAGGTAGGTCTGCTCCAGCACATCGATGTAGCGACGGACGGTGTTGTGAGAGACGCGGGATCGATCCCAGCGCCTCGCCCAGCTCGACCGACCCCGAGCAGGCGCGGGAAGCGATCGGTTGTGCCGCGTTCCATACCGCGCTGTACGCGCTCTTCGAAGCCGCCTTCGGCGATGAGCTGAAGGATCCGGACGTGGCCATCGGCAGCGCGCTCACCACCAACCTGGTGCCGGTGCTGCTGCGCTCGCTGCGCAACGACGCCTATGATCCGGCGCAGGAGACCTTCTGGCTCGACGAGCACGCGGACCATCCGACCACGCGCACCGAGATCCTGCAGCGTGCCCTCAGCAAAGCCGGGGCGGTCCTCGCGAGCTACGGGCCGAGCGACGATTGGCGCTGGGGGCGGATGCACGCCCTGCTGCAGAAGAGCCCGCTCTCGCAGCCCGGGGTCACGGCCTTCGACAGCGGGCCGTACGCGACGCCGGGCGGAGTCCTCACGGTCAACGTCGCCACGCCGTCCGCCGTCGACCTGGACGACATCTCGGCGGCCGCGCGCCTGCGCTTCGCGCACACGACGGGCCCGTCGATCCGGCTGCTGATCGAGCTCGGGGCGGACTCTCCGCACATGAGGATGTCGCTGCCCGGCGGCAGCGATCTGCATCGGAGCAGCCAGTTCTACAACAACTTGCTGCCGGGCTGGCAGTCGAACCAACCGGTGGACTTTGCGTTCGGCAAAGGCGCGGTGAAGACGCCCGCGGTCCAACTCGAGCTGCAGCCGGAGTAACCATGGAATGGCCGCCGGCTCCCGCAAGAGAGCGCGAGCCTCTCATTGCGGGAGCCGGTCAGCGCCGTTAGTCCACGGCATTCATCGCCAAGCGATGCTGTGTACAGTCTTCAATTGTAGGTGCAATGTGGCTGTCGGTACGAGAACTCAGTTGGTAGTGACGGGGATCCGGACTCGCCGGGCCGCCGAGCTCTTCGAGATCCGGATCTCCAAAATTCCGTTCTTCAGCTGAGCGCTAGCACTGTCGGGGTCGACTTCCGCCGGCAGTTCCACGCTGCGCTCGAAGATCAGCAGCGCTACATCTCCGCCCTCGGCAGCGGGAGCACGCTCGGCGCGGATCTGCAGCGAAGTGCCGAGCATCTGAATATTCAGCCGCTCGGGGGACGCGCCCGGAACGTCGAGCTGCAAGAGATACTCGCCATCGCTTTCATAAAGGTCGAGCTCGGGAGTCACCCGCCAGAGCGGAACCTTGGAAGCACCATTGGGTGCAATATCGTTACTTCCAGCGCGGCTGGTCTCGATAGAAGTCGTCATCGTTGCACTCCTTTCTGCTTCAGAGCGAGGCCACCGCGATGCGCCGCGGCTTTGCTTTCGCGGCCTTGGGAAGCGTCACGCGGAGCCATCCTTGCTCGAGAACTGCGGTCGCCGCTCCTGGGTCGATCGGGTAGGGGAGCTCGAACGACCATTCGACAGCGCGCTGATTGCGCTCGCGATGCAGCGGCTGAAATCCTTCGGGGACCTGGTTGGTAGGAGCGGCAACGCGCAACACCACAGTCGTATTTTCGATGCTCAAGTCCACCTGGTCGAGGCTGGCGCCCGGCAGATCGACGAGCAGGCTCACCGCCTCCCCCAGATCGCGCAACTGCGCGCGCGGACTGGATGCACGGGCTCCGCGATCGGGAGCTACGCTTCGAAACGTGGTCTCGAGATCTTCAAACAAGCGGTCCATCATCTGATGGATCCCGCTCGTCTTCGTCGGGCCACCCCATCCCCAGGTGGGCAAGCGGGGATCCAGGACGTTGTATCGCGACAACATGGGAAACCTCCTTGCGGCGCCTGCCAGCAGACCAGCAGCGCCTGGTACATTTGGGTCGTTCCATCGAAGCCGCGCGCCCGGCGCCGGCCCGTTCTCCGGAACACCGGCATCCTGTTCATCGCCTGGCGACGCGCAAGGGGGGGCCGGCGAATTTTTTTGAGCGCCGCTCGACGGTCCGGCGCCCACATCGTACCACCGGCACGGAGCCCCGCGCGGTGGCGATTCGTGAGGGTTTCGGGCGACCGCTCAGACTCACGGCCCGCGCCAGACGAGGCCCGGATTCGGAGCGGGCAAGGGGCCTTTTCGGCAGAGCGGAGGGCGCCATTCTTCGAAGACGCAGGCGAACAGATTGAGCCGCTGCTGACGATATTCGGGGACTTGCGGCAGATTCTTGGCAGCGCTGGGGGTCCTCCAAGCGGGGTAGTACGCCTTGTCGAGTGGGAGCGACTGGCCAGAAGTGATCGCGTGGCGTACGCTCTTGATCTCTCGTATCATCTCTTGGTCTGCTGCATCGATCTGAGGTGCCCGCTGCGTGAGCGCCAGCAGATTGTCGATCATGGCGAGGACCACTGGATAGTGGCGCTTCTTGAGCATGCCATCACCACTGAGGATGCGAGCAAGCTCGCCCATGGGCTTGGCGATGCCGAGATGATCCAGAGATCCTTCTGCAACCAGATAGCCGAGCGTACCCCAGTATTTGTCGTCCAGCGGCAAGCGGCGCGCGGTGATTTCCTGGCGCAGCCACATTAGCTGGTAGATTATGCGGCCTTCGCGCGTGTCATTGGAGGGGGGAACCCCTTTCAAGGCTGCTTCGAGCTGCTCGATGCGCTCCAAGGCGTCGTCGTACTCCTCGTCGATACCGGGACCGATCATCTGCGGAGTGATGGGGATCATGGCGAAGCTCCTGACGATACAATGCTCCCCACCGGCGGAGAGAGTTGCTGGCCACCCCCGGGCATGGACGGCGCTCCCCGTACCACGGTTCCATCGGCGGCAATGTAGCTGACGTTCTCGGTGGCGGGGCCCACCGTGGACTGCACTCCGACGCAGTCCCGAGTCACCGTGCCCTGCACGATGCCATCGGCTTTGTTGAAGCAAGGCAGCGCGAGGTAATCCTTGACGCCCTGCCGGTCCCACACTCCATCGCGCTGGAACTTCGACTGCACGTCATCGAACGCGGTCCGGTCCAGCCAGAACGGGCTGTCGGCATCTTTGCCTACGTAGTCGGCGCTGTCGAAGGCGTACAGAGGCTCGCCCTTGGCGAAGGGGCGCGGAGTGAAGTCCTTGCCGCTGTTGAGCACCTGTCGAGTCTTGTCGCGGGAGAAGCCGCCTTCTTGCAAGATCTCGGAGGCCCGGGCATCCGAAGCCGACAATCGGCTCATATCCAGCCCCTCGTCCGCATCGCCTTGAACTCGGCAACGTCGATCTTGCGCCACTCCTGATTGTGGAGCGCGCCATCGCGCGTCGCTTGCAAGCGAGCGCCGGAGACGGGGATCCTGCGGATGGACGGAGCGGCAGGCGTCGCCTCGCGAGGCGCGACCTTGCTCGGCTGCGCCTCGGCGGCACTCCAGGCTCCCCTCCTCGCGCCGCCATTGCTCGGTCCCGCCGAAATTTCCTGCGGCCGCAACCTCGGGTTGGTGATCAGCCGTTGCCAGCTCTGCTCCACCCACGTGGCGAAGCGTCCTCCCAGGCGGCTGCCACGGAGCCGGGCCGTGAGCTCGGGCACGCGCGCGGCCGCAGCGGCCGCTCCCTCGCTCAGCAGGAAGGCGACGATGCCCTGCAACACTCCCCGAAAGACCTGCGCCACCGCCGAGGCCAGCTCCTCCGCGGCTCGCGTGACCGCCAGATCTGCCGTGGCCGGCGCGTCCACGGAGCGCCAGGCGATTTCCACCGCCTGCTCCGCCTGGCGCGCCGCGCTTCCCACGCTGCTGCCGATGGAGGCGGCGAGGAATCCGAGCCCGAGCCATTCCAGGATCACGAGGCCCGCCTCGGCTCCCCAGGCGCCGCCCAGGGCAGCACCCGGCACCGCCCCCACTCCGCCCGCGAGCGCTCCGAGCGCCGCGCCCACGAGGGCGCCGCTCAGCGTCGTCAGCGCCGTGAGCCCAGAGCTAACGCCAATCCCGGCACGATGCCCGCAATGACGGCGCTCAGCTCTTCACCCGTCGCGTGCGCGACGGCGCGCGGGATGTAGCGCGTCGCGCGCTGGACGGCGGCGTACACCGCCGCCACGCGCTCGGCCTGGTCGATCGCCGGAAGCCGGTGCCAGTCGAAGTGTCGAGCTGCCGGAGACTGTGGCTGCGGCATGCGCGCAGACGAAGCGCGATCGATGCCGACGGGGCCGGGCTGCCGAAACGCTCCGGGGCCTCCACCGCCGAGGGGCGCTCCCGGGTGTACATACGAGCCCAACGAACTCCAGCTCTCCGCCCAGTCTCTCCACCCCATTTGCCTGGCTCGAAAGCTAGCGGCGTAGGGGGGCCGCTGCAACGTTCGGCGCGCCCAGGCGGGCACATGCTGATGTCGCCGGGCGACGTGCGCCGCCGAGCCATTCCAAAGCTCGCCCCTTGCGGTCCGACGCATCAACGACGGTGCAGGGAATTGCCGCTTTCAGAGCCCGCTCGCCACGCGCGCCGCCAGCTGCTCGAGCGCGCTCGCGTCGACGTCGGAGACGAGCGCGTAGCCGAGATCGCCGTCGCGGAAGCTGATCACCTGGAAGCCGCGCAGCTGCGAGTGCCGAGCCTCGAGCTTGCCCAGCTTCAGCTCTCCGGCGGCGCCCCAGGGCAGGCCATCGGCGCGGAACTCGAACAGCGTGATCACGTGCAGGCGGTGCTTGAAGATGAACACCGCTGCCTTGCGATCGATGAAGTAGCCGACCGAGCCGCCCGCGAGGCTGTAGTCGGCATCGCCCTCGAAGCCGAGCCGCGGCGCGAAGTCGAGGCGCCCCGCGAACCAGGGTTTGACCTGGTGGATGCCGCCGCTCTCGATCTCGATCGGTTGTTGCGCGTAGAGGACGCGCAGGTGATCGTTGACCGCTTCGGTGACCAGCGCGTCGGAGCTCGACCCGCTGCGCAGCGCGACAGCCAGCGCCGCCACGCCGAGCGCGAGCGTGGCAGCCACGGCGACCCAGGCGCGCTGGCGGCGCCGCGCTGGCTTGCGTTCCTCCGCGGCCTCGGTCGCGACGAGCGGCCCTCTCGGCGGCGTGGTGCTCAATGCCTCGATTCGGGGCGCGCTGCCCAGGCTGGCGAGCAGACGCCCTTCCAGCCCCGCGGGCGCGCGGTGCTCCGGCAAGCGCCCGAGCGCGGCGTCGAGCGCGCGCTCGCGTTGCTCGATGGCACGGCACTCCGCGCAGCCGGCGAGGTGCTGCTCGACGCGCCGCTGCTCCTCCGGCGCGAGCCGCCCCCGCAAGGCCTCGAGCAGCTCGCGCCGCACCGTGCTGCAATCGAGCTCGCTCATCGCGCGTACTCCGCCAGCTTCACGCGCAACGCGGCGCGCGCCCGCGCCAGGCGCGATTTGACCGTGCCCGCAGCGCAGCCCATCACCTCCGCCACCTCCGGTTCGGTGAAACCCTCCAGGTCCAGCAGGATCACCGCGCGCGCCTCCTCGCTCAGCGCGAGCAGCGCGGTCTCGATCTGTTCGGCCACCAGGCGCCGCAAGCAGTCGAGCTCCACGTCGCCGCGCAGCAGCTCGGCGGCCACGTCGCTCGAGGCTACGGCTGCTTCGCCGCCGGCACTCAGCGGATCATGGAGCGGCGAGCGCCGAGCGCGGCGCCGGCCGTCGATGTACAGGTTGCGCAGGATACGAAACAGCCACGAGCGCAGGTTCGACCCCGCCTGGAACTGATCGGCGGCAGCGAGAGCGCGCGTGAATGTGTCTTGCACCAGATCCTCCGCTTCCGCAGCGTTGTGGCTGAGCCGGAACGCAAAGCCGTGCAGCGCGTGAACGTGCTCCAATACGCGCCCGGCGAACGTCGCATCGGCCGGAGCCCGTGCCACGGCCCTCGGATACCAGCTCGGCCGGGTCTGAGACAAGCGCGGCCCGCCGGAAGCGGCCTGCGGGAGAACCCGCTGAGGAGGCATGCCCCGTTTCCAACGATCGGCGCCCGGCAAAGGTTCCCTCCTGCTCGCCGATCGCTCGAAGAAATTCGCGGAGCGTCCGCCCGGGGTCCGAAGATCGCACTCGGGCAGGCGCGCAGGGAACTGCTCACGCGCCGCGACGTTGGACCGGCATGAAGAATCCGACCTTGTTTCGATGGGGAGCACCGTGCATCGAGCGGCGCGAGCTCCTGCAGTTGCTCGCGCTCGGCAGCGTGGTCTCCGCGTCCGGTCTGCTCGGTTGTGCCGGCGCGGCGCAGCCCGCGCGCAGCCCTGCCAGTGGCAGCGGCGCTGCTGCGGGCGGCCGTGTCGCCGGCGGCCCTGGCGAGGACTTTCTGTTTCTGCAGCTCAGCGACACGCACTGGGGCTACAGCGGTGCGAACAATCCCGAGGCCGGCGTGACGCTGCCGCAGGCGGTCCAGGCCATCAATGCTTCACCGGTCACCCCCGACTTCATCGTGTTCACCGGCGATCTCACGCACACCACCGATGACGCGGGCGAGCGCCGGCGCCGGATGCGCGAGTTTCGCTCCATCGTCGCCGACCTGAAGGTGAAGACGCTCCATTTCCTGCCCGGCGAGCACGACGCGGGACCGGACGGCGGTGAGGCGTATCGCGAGGCCTTTGGCGAGACCCACGCGGCCTTCGACCACAAGGGCGTGCACTTCGTGCTGCTCGACAACGTCTCGGCGCCCGGCTCGGTGCTGGGAGACGCGCAGCTCGAATGGTTGGAGCGGGATGTGGCGAGCCTGAATCCGGCGACCCCGCTGGTGGTCTTCAGCCACCGGCCGCTGTTCGATCTGTATCCGAGCTGGGACTGGTCGACGCACGACGGCGCGCAGGCGCTGGCGATCCTGAGCCGGCATCCGAGCGCCACCGTCTTCTACGGGCATATCCACCAGGCCCACCATGTGCAGACCGGCAGCATCGCGCATCACGCGGCGCGCTCGCTGGTGTTTCCACTGCCGGCGCCGGGCTCGGTGCCGAAGAAGGCCGCGCTGCCCTGGGATCCCAACGCTGCGGACCACGGTCTCGGCTACCGCGAGGTGCGCGAGCATGCGGGTTTGGCCGAGCTTCAGGACATCGCTCTGCGGCTGGCTGCGCGCGCGGGAGCACCGGCGTGAGGCGCTGGCTCGCGTTGGCTCTCTGGGGCGCGGGCGGTTGCGCCAGCCCGGCTGCGCCCGTCCCGAGCGCCAGCTCGAGTCCGGTCGCCAGCTGCGGTGGCGGTCCGCCCAGCTACCAGCGAGAAGTCACGCCGCTGCTCCAACGGTATTGTCTGAGCTGCCATGCGCCGGGCGGCGAGGCCGGCGAGGATCACGATTTCACGCGCTACGAAACACTGCACGCTCAGCGTCGTCAGCTCGGCGGTGAGCTCCAGACCGGTGCCATGCCACCCAGCGATCAGCCGCAGCCCTCGCGAGCGGAGCGCGAGTTGCTGCAGCGCTGGGCCTGCCTCGGCGCACCCGCGGACTGAGCGCGGCGTCGTGGAAGATCACCAGCTGTTGCGCAGCTCGCGCAGCTTGAGAAAGACTGTTTCCGTGTCGGGGTGCTCGGGCAGATCCGGGAACTTCTCGCGCAGGCGGGCGATCACGCTCGGGTTCTGCAAGCGGAAAAAGGTGTTGATCTGGCGCTCGAGCCCGAGCGTGGCGACCAGCGCCTGGTTCGTGTCCTGCTGTTCCACCTCGCCCAGCAGCGTGCGGGCGCGCTCGTTGTCGGGCTCGCGATCCAGGGTGAAGCGCAGGTTGTTCACGATGTAGTCGTGGCCCGGGTAGAGCCTGGTGTGATCGGGTAGCGTGTGCAGCTGGCTCACGAAGGTCTGGTACAGGCTCTGCGGGTGCCCGCCGCCCTTGCAGTGGCCCGCGCCCGCGTTGAACATCGTGTCACCCGAAAACAGCGCGGGCGTGTCCGTGTGCGAGAGCAGGCAGATGTGGCTCATGGTGTGGCCCGGCGTGTCCAGCGCCTCCAGCTCCACCGTCTTGCCGACGCGGATCACATCCTTCGCGCTCAGGCCGCGATCGACGTCCGGGATCTTGGCCTTGGCATGGGCGAGCAAGCGCGCGCCGGTCGCCGCCTTGAGCGGGCCATTGCCGCCGGTATGATCGCCGTGCTCGTGGGTGTTGAGGATCTGCGTGATCTGAAAGCCGCGCTCCTTGGCGCGGTCGAGGCAGCGTTGATGATCGAGCGGGTCGATGGCGAGCGCCTCACCCGTCTCGGGGCAGGCGATCAGGTAGTGGAAATTGCGCAGCGAGTTGCCGGTCCAGATTTGTTCGACGATCATGGTCTCCTCGGGCCGCCGGCTGGGCGCGCGGCCGCCGACACCCTCGCAGATCGGCGAGGCGCCTTCCAGCGCCTTCCAGCGCCTTGCGCGCCGCAGTTTCGCCCTCGGCGCTGCCGTCGGACTGCAGCTGGTACATGGGGATGCCATGCGCCCCGCGCGCGCTGATTTCTTTCGCCAGCGTGTCCTCCGCGTCCTTGCGCGCGATGGCATTGCGCATCATCACCGCCGCGACCACGTTGCCGCCCTTGAAGCTGAGCGGCTGCGCGGTGGGTGAGCGCCAGGACGACACGAATTGCGTCGAGGAGGCGCAATGCAGCCCAAAAGACGCGGCGAGCCCCGCGAGCAAGAGCAGGAGCAGGTGGGGCACAGACACCGTCTGGATGAACCGCGAGCTGGCCATGAATCCCTCGCCTGCGTCGCTGCACGCCGTATGCCAGGGCGCCTTCAGCCAGAGGCGAGTGGGCTCGGCGCTCCACCCCGCCCGCCGACTCCAGAATGTGCCCACCGCACGACCCCGCCCGTTCGTTACGGCGCCGTGGCGCCATGCATCCAGGCCGTAACGGTCGCCGCGCTTCAGCTCCGGCGCTTGCCGGGAGAGCCACTCGCGGAACGGTCCTTGGCGGCGGGGTTGTTGCTCGGTCGACCCAGGGGCGCCCGGGAGCCCAAAGCCAGGCGCTGATCGACCCAGGCCCGTGCCTGATCGAAGTCCAGGAAGACCTCCGACTGCGTCGGCGCCGCTTCCTTGGCGATGCGGGAGAGCTGCAGCTTCTGCAGCGACGCGGGGCTCACGATGATGGCGATCGGGCGCGCGGCGCTCTCCCAGACCCCGATGAGCAGCTCGAGCGCCTTCTGCGTCTTCGGGCCCGTGACCTTGGGGGCTTCGCGCAGATCGAACAGCAGGGCGCGAGCCTCGCCCGCGGCGAGCCTGCGGCAGAGCTCCACCTTCTTGGCCGCCAGGCGCGCGCCGGTCTCGGAGTCGAGGTCAGGGCGCGCCCAGACCCGGCACAATGCTACGCGGCCGTCGAGCTCGACGCGGTAGTTGTTCCCCTCTTCGACCAGCTTCGCCACGTCGTTGGCACGATACCACGTCGCGGGCTGCCCGGAGCGCGGCGCGTACCGCGCGCGGGTTGTAAACCTCATCTTGTTGATCGCGTCGAGCCTGTTGTTCGAAGTGCCGTCGTCCAGCTGCGAGAGCGAGGTCACACTGTCGCCGCTGATCAGCGTCCGGGTGCGGCCTGCGCCGCCGGCAGCGCAGGATTGTAGCGACACAGGCACGCTGTCCCCTCTTTCTCGGCGAGATCCTGGAACTTGCAGAGTATGCGAGATCCAGCTCCAGGTCGCGGCCGGCAGGGGCAGCGCCCTGCCAGCTGCCATCGGCGCGGAAGAGCTGGCAACGCAGCGGACTTTGCGGCGAGTAGGGGTCAAAGCCCTGCGTGCTCATTTCCTCCGCCGTCGGTTGGCGGTAGATCAAGCCGTGCCCGAACAGCACATAGACGCTGCCGTCCGGCGAGAGGCCGAGCGAGGTGACCCGCGTGGGTGGGCCTGCCGACACCGGCGTGGGTTGGCGGATGTGGCACGTCGCAACGGCAGACTGGACCCCCGTTTGCGGGCCCCATCGCTGGCGAAATATCGGTATTTACCCGAGCAGGAGGCTTTTGCGAACACCACCCGTTGATCCCTCCGCCGCGGGTGGGGTTGCAGGCGCTGACGCGCCAGACCCGGAGGCCCAGGGCAGCCGAGAGCAGGGCGGCGGCGCCGTCCTCGCAGAGGGAAGTCGCTTTGCCAACTACGTCATTCGCCAGCTGATCGGGGCCGGCGGTATGGCACGGGTCTACCGCGCCGAGCATGAGACCTTGCACCGCGACGTGGCGCTCAAGGTGTTGCGGCCGGGCGCCTTGGCAGGTCGCGATGCCCTCGATCGCTTCCTGCAGGAAGCGCGCATCACGGCCGGGTTGCAACACGCCAACATCGTGCAGGTGTTCGACGTGGGGGTGCATGGCGAGCTGCCCTACCTGGCCATGGAGCTGCTGGTCGGTGAAGATCTGGACGCCCGGCTGCGCGTGCAGAAGGTGATCGAGCCGACGGCGCTGATCGACATTGCGCTGCCGGTGGCCGCTGCGCTCTCCGCGGTGCACGCGGCCGGCGTCGTGCATCGCGATCTCGAGCCCGGCAACATTTTTCTGGAGCGCTCGCGAGACCAGGAGGTCAATCCCAAGCTGCTCGACTTCGGCATCGCCAAGGCGACCAAGCAAGACCTGCGGCGCCGCCTCGCAGCCGAAGAGCGGCGCATGGGAACCCCGCTGTACATGGCTCCCGAAGTGTTGATCGGAGGCGAGGCCACGCCGGCGTCGGATCAATATTCGCTGGGCGTGATCTTGTACGAGTGTGTGACGGGGGTGAATCCCTTCGCCGCGCCGAGCGTACGCGAAAGCGTGCGCCGGATCGCCACCGGCACGCGGCGGCGCATCACGGACCAGATGATCGCGCCCTCGCGCGCGCTGGCAGACGTGATCGAGCGCGCGCTCGAGATCGAGCCCGCGCAGCGTTTTCCCGATCTGCTGGCGCTGGGCCGTGCGCTGCTGCCGCTGGCGGCGCCGCGCACGCGGGTCGTCTGGGAGATGAGCTTCGCGGAAGCAGAGCCGCGCTCGGTGGCGCAGTTTCCACGCGCGCGAGGCGCGTCGGGCGGCGGCGCCCCGTCGAGCTCGGGCAAGGGGCTGGCCCTGGTGGCGGCGCTGGGCTGGCTGACCGCGGCCTTGCTCGGCGGCTGGCAGCTCAACCATCGTTCCGAGGAGGAGGAGCTGGTGCTGAACGGGCCGGCGGCGCCGGCGATCCAGAGCGACCGGCACGCGCTGCAGCCCACGCGCGCGCGGCGAACGCCCGTCGTCGAACCTGCGGTCGAGTCCGGGTCCGAAGCAGAAGCAGCTCCAGCTGCGCCGGAGGTCGTCATCGCGCAGGCGCCCGCGGGCTCGCGCGAATCCGAGGCTCCGAGGGCGGTGCTGCGCGCGCCGGCGCTGCATGTGACAGCAGCGTTGCACGAGCAGGAACCGCCTGCCAGGCCCGAGGAGCCACCAGCGTCGCCCGAGCAGCTGGTGTTGCCGGACTGGGCCATCGGCGTGTCGTCGGGAGATGCCGGAGTCGCACCCACCGCCGTCGAGAGCGAAGCTCGGCACCAGCGCTCACCGCGCGGCACCAACGATGCTCCGATCTTCGACTGAGGCGGCAAAGCCGGCGACCTCAGAACAAATCGAAGCCATAGGCGAAGCCGAGGTCGACGATCGGCCAGCTCTTGGTCGTCGGCAACCCCAGCACCGGTAGGTAGAACACGCCGTAGCCGATGCCGAGCTGCAATTCCCAGCTCTCGCCCTCGAAGGCGACTCCCGGCACCAGGCTCCAGCGCCGCTGTCGGCTCGCTTCTCCCGAGAGATCGCCGTCGACGCTCACCGAGTCGCTCTCCGTTTGCACGTCGGCGTTCAACGGGCTCTGATAGATCAAGTAGCGCACCAGCAAGCTGAGCTCGAAGCTGTGCGTGAGGTGCCACTCGGTCAGCAGGCGCGCGCTCCAGGTGTCGGCGGTCGACGCACCCTCGATCGAGGAGGCCACGTGATCCGTGCCGCTGCCGACGGCGGAGAGGTGATTGTAGTCGCCCCCCAGGGTCAGGGTGAACGCGCTACCGAGGCGAACTGAAGCATCGATCTCCGCCGCGTAGGCGATGCCGTTCGCGGTCGCCTGGTTGTGTGAAAGCTTGCGGATGGCGGTGTCGTCGATGTACGTGATGCCAGCGCGACCCGCCAGCGCGAGGGGCGCCCGGTTCGAGGTGCCCATCTTGATGTAGCCGTTGGGGATCAGCGCACCGAACGCGGGGTAGGCGAGCCACAGCGGCCAGTACGTGCCGATGGTCAGCTCGTCCAGGATGCCTTGTTCGAGCTTGAACAAGCCGAGGGCGGTGCGTCCGGCGGGCCGCGTATACGCGGTATAGTCGGTGCGAGGGTTGTCCTGCGCGCGCGCTGCGAGCGACCCTGACAAGCTGGCGATGCAGGAGAGCGCTGCTACTCGCGTTCGCATGCGCCGCCCCTCGTATCGCAGGACCAGGTGCTCTCGGCGTCGCGCAAGGTGATGCCCGACGAGGACGCCGAGAGGACGACCGACGTTCCGTCCGGCAGGCGTTGCAAATATTCGACTGCTCCCGACCCGATGCGCGCGGATACGTCTTCAAAGCGCACGTCATCCACACTGATGCTCCCGCCGACTGCAATGAGCCAGCGTGTGCGCGACCGGGATTGGCCGAGCGGGATGTCCTGACCGAGATCGAACGCGACCGGTCCGTCCAGTGTAACTCCGGTCGAGAGTCCAGCAAGGCTGCCATTCAGCCGGCACTGCCTGGCGTTTCCGCCTACGCTGCGCAGAATGGCGCTTCGCTGCACTCCGAGCGTGAGCAATATGCTGCCGTTGAGCGCCTCGTCGTAATTCGGCCGAGTGAAATCGCCAGGACAGCGCACCGTGGCGTGCAGGGAGCCCCGCAAGCGGACGCCTTCCCCGGTTTGCTGTGACGCCGGCTTCTGCGCTTCGTCCACGCCGTCCAGCACCGTCTCCGTGGAGCGAAACGCAGCCAGCAGGCTCTGCAGTTGGGGAGTGGCATCGATCACGCCGCGAATGCGAGAGGAGGCGAGCTCCGCCGTCGGCTGGTCGTATTCGCGCGAGAGTTGAGTCAATGAGGGCAGCTCCGGCAGCTCGGCCTCGCCGGCGCAAGCGAGTGCGCAACAGGAGAAGACGAGCCGGCCGATGGCGTGCAATTCAGTCTTCATGACAGGTTCCAGAGCTGGCGCCGCGTCAGCGGCTCCCGTGAGCTTGGGCAGCACATTCCGCGCCAACGGCGCGGCAACGAGCGTCTCGCCGGCCTATCAAGGCGGTCCATTCAATCGTGCCAAGTGCAATCGAGCTGCGCGTCGAAGCTGCTCACGTCGACGCCGGTGGCGACGAGCAGGGCGGAATGCTGCTTGGGCATCACGACCACGCGTTGCTCTTGCTCCGTCGCGTCATTGGTCACGATGCAGTCCAGCACGAAGTCGCAGGTGTTGTTGAAATGCACGAGCAGCGAGCGATAGTACGTGCTCGGCCGTGATTCCTCGCGATGCTGCAGGCAGAGCGGTGGCGAGCCGGCGTAGACTCCGTCGCCCATGTACGCCGTCGGTTGCACCGCATGGTGGCAGGCGCCGAGCGCGCTGCAGGCGGCCAGGGCGCGCAGGCCGAGCGCTGCGAAGCGCCGGCCGAGCGCGCACCTGCGCGGTCCGCGGCCAGTGGTTTGTGGCATGTCTTCCCCCTGTCGAATCTAGAAGATGAAACCGAGCAGCAATCGGTGCTGCGACGACACGTGGTGCGCTGGAGCCCACTCGAAGGCGTAGCCCAGCCGCAGCGGCGCAAAGTCGACGTTCAGCCCCGCGAGCGGCCAAGCGCGCCAGCGTACGTCCTCGTCGTGTGCCACCGTTCCTGCGATCAAGCACGGCGGTTCGGAGCAGGTACTGGGGCCGTCCCAGCGCAGTGAGGTGCGTGTGGAGTGATCGCGCGCGAGCGAAGCCCCGATCGCGGCGGACACGCTCAGGCGTTGCGAGAGCGCCAGCGCAGAGCCGAGTGTGAGCTCGCCTTCAAACCGATTCAAATCTTCGTGCAGCACCGTCGCCGTCTCGGCCGGTACGGAGCCGGCGAGGTAGCCGAGCCGGGCCTGGAGCGGGTAGCGCTCCAGCAGGCGCCAGCCCGCACCGACTCCCACGCCGTTCAGCGCGCTCGGTGTCCACTGGATCAAGAAGGCGAGCTCCAGCAGATCGAGCCTCAGCAGCCGCGGCGGTGGCGGGCCCTGGTCGAGCCGCCCCAGCAACAACTCGGCGCGGCGGATGCGGCTGACCATGCCGATCCCGTCGGCGTCGCGCAGTCGCGCGCTGACCACGCCCAGCACTCGACCCTGCTCGTTCAAGACCGGTCCGCCCGAAACGCCCGGGTTCACCGCGGCATCCGTCTGCAGCCAGGCGATCGAGACGGCGCCCACGATGCCGCGGCTCAGGCTCCAGTTGAGCAGCCCGCGCAGCTGCGGAATGTGGTGTGCCAGGCTGGAAAAAGGGTGGCCCACGATCGCGACCCGTTCGCCCACCGCTGCTCGGTACTCCGGCTCGAGCGGGCGCATCCCCTCGAAACGGTGCTCCAGGCGCAGCAGCGCCAGGTCCGATTCCCGGGAGTAGGCGCTGATCACCGCGCTCGTGCGCGCGCCGTGCACACTTTGCACCACGATCCGGGCCGCGCCTTCCACGACATGCAGTGCCGTCAAGATGTAGCCGGGATCGTGGAAGCAGAATCCGGTGCCGGAACCAGCGTCCGCATCGATCAGCACCACGGACTCCACGGCGGCGGCGTACACGGAGCGCAGCCAGTCGGCTTCCTGGGACGCCGCTGAGGGTGTGGCAGACGCCTGCGCGGCCGCGGGCAAGGCCACGAGCAGCCCGAGAGCGAGAGCCAGCGAACAGGCCTTAATGGGCGATCAGCCCTTGCTCGCTCAACTCGTCCGCAGCAGCGATGGCCACTTCCGAGACCAGCTGATTGACGTTCTCGGGATTCGTCGTCTTGCTGCGCCCGCCCCAGACCAGCTGGTTCTGCTTCAACGAGTAGATGAGCGTTTCCACGGAAACGGTGGTGTCGGTATAGACTGTGGTGGGACCATATGGGCTGCCCCAGCCATGGCCGTAGTAGCCGCCCCAGTAGCCGCTGTAGTAGGGGCCGCTATACGTGGGCGAAACGGTCACGTCCTTCGTCACGCCGAGCGGGCGCATCACCACGACGCCTTCCACCTGCGCGCTCTCCAGCGCGGCCTTGGCCTGTGCTTCGTCGTTGGGATTGCCGTCGGGCAGGAGCTTGTACATGGGGATGCCCAGGGCGCCATGCGAGCTGATCTCGCGCGCCAGGGTGTCCTCAGCGCTACGCCGCGACGACTCGTCCTGCATCATCACGACGGCCGCCACCTTCGCCCCGCCGGGCTGGAGTGGTTGAGCGGTCGGTGACTTCCAGGAAGAGACGAAGGTCGTGGGGGAGCAGGCGCCGAGCAGCGCGCTGAAAGCGAGCATACGAAAAGAGAAGTGCGGTTTGACTCGTAGACGGTGCGTCATCATGTCGTCCTCGGCAGAACATCCAGCATGAGCCGTGCCAGTGAGCGATGGCGGCGGCGGAGCGGCGAATCAACGGGCTTCGTAACGCGCCAGTAACGCCGCCCCGCAGGCGCAGCGCGCGCAGCCACGATTGACGGATACAGCGCGAAATCCTAGATCCAGGGCTCCGCTGACATCAACGGGGGTTGAACTATGGCCTGGGGAATGGCCGGAGCGCGTCGCTGGATTGCCGCGGTTCTGGTACTGGTTGCCTGCTTTGGCGCTGCATTGCTGCGGGTGGCAGTGGTGCGGGCGGAGGAGGCGCGAGCTGAACCACCGCGCGCGCCCTTGCGACTGTTCGGAGATGAGTGGCCGCCCTTCACGGACGCCGAGGGCAAGCCGCGAGAGGCCATGGATTTGGTGGAGTCGGCGCTGCTGCGCAGCGGCGTCCGAACGCAGTTCACGATCATGAACTGGAACGAGGCCGAACAGTTGCTGGAGAAGGGACAGATGGATGGCTCGGCCGCGATCTGGAAGAGCCCGGAGCGGGAAAGGTATCTGCTCTTCTCCAAGCCTTACCTGGAAAACCGCCTGCTCCTCGTCGGCCGCAAAGGCGCGAACGTGTCGCAGAAGACGGTCAACGAGCTGTCGGGCAAGCGTCTCGCGCTGACCAAGGGTTACGCCTACGGCAAGGGCGTGACACAGGCCACCAACGTGCAGTACTCGTTCTATGCCAACGACGCCGAGTGCCTGCGCGCCGTGTTGAACAACCAGGCC
>JAICTU010000564.1 GCA_025936205.1 Polyangiaceae bacterium
GCTTCGTGCGTTGCTGGCGCCCGGCGCCCCGAGGTTTCGCCCATCGCCGTGCAGGTGAGGTCCGGCCCAAATCAAGGAGCAGAAGGCAGCGCTGGCCGCACGAGATGGCATCGTAGGCGTGAGGCTCTCGGTCAGCCCGCCCTCAAAACTGACGCGAACGACGTGCCCGAGTTCGTTACCGTGCCTGTCTTGGTGGTAGTCCCCTCGGCTCAACTCCGACAAGGTGTCGGTATCCAGCAAGACAGCTCGACTTCGTTCACCAGTCAGCCCTGGCGGTCACTTACCTTCAACTTGCGCTCGATCAAGCGAGCATCGGCTGCTGGCATGTCCGCCATGCTGGCGGTTGCCAGCTACGCTATTGCGCTGAGACGACCGGCGCGACCTGCGCTCCAGGCTCCCCTTCAACCTCACCCTCTGCCTCCCGCTCCTTACCGTCGAGCAAGCAGGCCACGTTCACGTCCCCGAGCACGTTGATCATGGTGCGGCAGCGATCGAGGAACCAGTCCACCGTGAGCAGCAGGGCGATGAAATCGAGCGGCAGGTGCACCGCGGAGAAGACCAGCGTCATCGTGACCAGGCCCGCCTCCGGGATGCCCGCGGCGCCCACCGAGGCCACGACCGACGTCAAGATCACCATCACCTGGTGGGTGAGGCTGAGTGGCACCTGTAGCATCTGCGCGACGAACAGCGCCGACATGGCCTCGTACAGCGCGGTGCCGTCGTTGTTGAAGTTGGAGCCGACCAGCGCACCCAGGCTCGCCGAGCGCTCGCGCAAACCCACGTGGTAGCGCAGGCGCTGGTACGTCACCGGCATGGTCGCCGTCGAGCTGGCGGTCGAGAACGACATCACCAGCGCGTCGCGCATGCTTCGCAGGAGTGGAATGGGGCGCACCCAGGAGCCGAAGCGGATGCGCGTCAGGTAATAGAGCGTCTGCAGCGCGAGCGCGACCAGCACCGCCAGCACGAACCAGCCGAGCCGCTGGAACGCCCCGAAGCCGCTCACGCCGACGATGCTCGCCACCTTGCCGAAGACCGCGAGCGGCACCAACGCCAGCACCCACGACAGAATGCGCAAGATCACCGAGAAGCCGAGCGACGCCAGCTGCTCCGCGAGCCGCCGTTCCTCGCGCTCCAGGCCACGAGCAGCGATGCCCAGCGCGACCGCGATCAGTACCACCGCGATCACGCGATTTTCGACGAAGGGCTTGACCAGGCTGTCGGGCACGTTGTCGAGCAACTGTTGCACGATGTCGGCCTTGATCTTCGGCGCCGCTTCGTGCGCGGGCGGTGCCTGGCCTGCGCCCGG
This sequence comes from Polyangiaceae bacterium, assembly GCA_025936205.1. Next base: position 1,307 of record JAICTU010000564.1, read on the forward strand.
GCGCAGCACGTTGGCCACGAACAGGCCGATCACGATCGCCGTGACGGTGTTCAAGACCAGCAGGAACGCCATGCGCAGCGCGAGCTTGCCGTGGATTTCCGCCGTGATCAGCGCACGCACCACCGCCACCAGGATCAAGACCGGCGCGATCGCGCCCAGCATGCGCAGGATGAGGCGCGCGGGCCAATCCAGGGCCTGCGCGCTGGGGCCCATCAGGTACCCCACCAGGAGCCCCAGCAGCAGCCCGACCAGGATCCTCGAGTACAGCGGCAGGCGCGACCAGTAGCCCATGGCCGGCGTTTACTACGGCCGGCCTCCACTACCAAGAGCGCTGCCGCTCCAGCAGCAATCCGGCCCTCAGTCGGCGACGCAATCGAGCTGAACACTTTCGCCCGGCAGCGCCGGGGCGCTGTACAGGGCCACGTGCCCGCCCACCTCGACCACGTCCCGGGCGTCGGGGCACGACACTTCCACGCTCACATTGCTGCCGTCGACCAGCTGATTGGCGAGCGCCTCGCGGTACACGCAAGATACGCCCGTCTTCTGTAGCTCGCTGTATTCGCACACGCGCACGACCGCCGGAGCCGCGCCGTCGGGGACCGAGCAGCGCAAGGTGATGCTGGAGCCCACCGCGCAGGGCAGAACTTTGACGCTACCGACACCTTCTTGAAAGCCGCAGTCGCGCAGCGGGCCCAGCTGCCCGCGTGTGCAGTCGCGGGTGACGAAGCCGCCCGTCGGATTGATCGGGATCATGCGCGAGTCCTCGTTGTTGTCGTCCCACTTGGGCGAGAAGTCGCAGGCAGCTCGATCTACCTCCAGCCCCGTATCTGTCTTGAAGCCCGAGTCGACGAACTCGGGCTCCTCATCGGAGCCCAGCACGGGCTCGCCCTCGCACAGAAACTTGTCGGGGTTGGACTTGAAGTCGAGCTTGGCAGTGATCGGCGCCGCCTCGGCCATGCCGGTCACGTCGATCCACTGGCACTCGATGCCGGCGCCGTAGTCGTCACCCCAGCCCGCCTGGATGCCCTGGTAGCTGCAGGAGCTGTAGTCGTGCGTGAGCGGGCTCGTCTCGTTGTTGCCGTAGCGGGTGGTGCTCTGCAGGCAGAACGCCTCTTTGCGACCGAGCCGCTTCTCGTCCGTGGAGAGCTCGAACTTTCCGTAGTGGGAGAAGTGATAGTGCTTGTGGCAGTCGCTGTATACGAAGGTGTTGTGCGTCGCGAGCGCCGTGTCCTGTGACTCCAGGTAGTAGTCGATGTCGCCGATGTTCAGCGCGTCGGCGCCGATGTTCTTGATGCTGGCGTCGAACTGCAGCAAGCGCCGCCAGCCGAGGCCGCTCACGCAGTTCTCCTTCATGGCGCAGGAGCTGGCGCTGATGTAGCGGTAGATGATGCGGTGGTTGTCCAGGCCTTCGCCGATCACCTGCAGATCGGCGCCCGGTCGACCGATCTTGCCCACGCGCGCCTGATCCGCCACCGCCCCATCCCACGCCAGGCGCTCGAAATGCAGGTTTGCGCTGAGTGAGCCGATCTTGCGATCGAGCGCCTCGGTGCAGTCGTAGTCGGGCGTCTCGCTGATGTGGCAGACCTCGTCATCCGCCGTGCACTCTTGATCATAGAAGGTGTAGACGTTCTCGCCGTCGACGCTGTTGGGCGGAAACTCGGACTCATCCATGCAGGCATAGCCCGTGCGCTGCAGCAGCAACTCCGGATCCAGCGGCAGCACGAACGACTCGTCCCAGCTGCCGCTGACCCGCGCCAGCGCGGCATCGGCGGCTGCGGGCGAATCGACGTCGGTGAGCAGCGTGCTCTCGAAGCGATAGTCGACCAACACCAGATCGTGCTCGCCAATGCGCTCGCGCGCGGGCGCACCCAGCATGGTGACCTTCCACTTCTCCTCCGGCGGCAGCGGCAGCTGCCCCTTGGCGTCCTCTTCGTCGTAGAAGGCATCCCGGAACACCAGGCGGTAGCTCATCAGCTGCAGCTGCTTGTGAGCCCGGTCTTGCCACACGCTCTCGGGCTGCCCGATCAGTTGCTCTGCCACCCGCCCGCGCATGGCTTCGGGCAGCTCATCCAGCAAGTACCCCACGCGACCGTCGAAGCTGGTCGCGATCAACGCGCCGGGTTCGCTGGAGTCGGGCTCGCCGCACGCCAGGCCCAACACCACCAAGCACACCCCGGACTTCCGCCCAACTCTCGGATTCCGCATCGTCACCTCCCACACAAACGGCCACATGCGCCCGCGGCACATGGATAACGGAGGGGATTTCCGGACTGTCACCGAACGTAGACAGGCCCATCCACGGCTAAGTGTCCCCGGCCAATACGCCGTATGCCTGCCCTGGAGGAGGCACACATCCCGCGTTCGCACGTCCCCGTACCCTCGCACAGCTCCTTCGCTCGTTTCCTGGTGGAACGAGTCGCGCGAGCTGGGCGCTGGACGGCGGGACTGGCGGCGCTGGTGCTGCTCTTCGCGGCCCCGCTCGGCGCGGAGCAGGTGCAGATCCCGGCGCGCTTGCAGGCGGCCCTGGTCGCGAAGGTGGCGGCCTACGACACGCACTTCGCAGCGCGCGCCGACGGCCACGCGCTGGTGCTGATCGTGGTCGCGAGCGGCAAGGCGGAATCGGAGCGCTTCGGTGAGGAGATCCGCGCGGAGTTGAGCGTGCAGCCGAAGATCGGGGGCGTCGACCACAGCGAAGAGATCGTGCACTTCAGCTCCGGCGCGGAGCTGGCCAAGCTCTGCCGCGAGCGCCACGCGGCGTTGATCTACGTGGCGCCCGCGCTCTCGGCCGAGGTGCCCCAGATCGCCAGCGCGCTGAGCGATGTCGACGTGCTCAGCGTGGCCGCGCTGCCCGCCGACGTCGAGCAACGCCTGGTGCTCGGTTTCGCCCGTGAGTCGGGTCGCCCCAAGCTGCTCGTGAATCTCCAGCAGGCTCGCCGCCAGAACGTCGCCTTCAACCCAGACCTGTTGCGACTCGTGAGGGTAGTCGAATGAGGGGAGACCGTCCGTTGCCACTTACAGCTACGCCCTCTCCCGCACGTCCGCCTCGGATCGCGGCGGCGCTGACCCTGGCCGGCGGCTGCCTGCTCGGCTCGGCCGCGCGCGCCGACGACTCCTCCGACCTCAAAGCCCTGCTGACCGAATCGATCGTCTCCACCCCCTCCAAGAGCAGCGAGACCGCCACCACCGCGCCCGCCACCTCCAGCGTGATCACCGCCAGCGATCTGCAGCGCTGGGGCATCCATTCCCTGGACGAGGCGATCAACTACCTGGCTTTGGGCATGGTCACCACCAACCCGCTGCAGGCGCTCGAGATCGGCGCGCGCGGCGTGCTCCTCACCGCGGACTTCGGTGCCCACGTGCTGGTGCTGATCGACGGCCACGCCGTCAACGAACCCTGGAACGGCACGGCCTACTTCGACCGCGGGCTCGGCATTCCACTGGAGATGATCGACCACATCGAGGTGGTGCTGGGTCCGGGCTCGGTGATCTACGGCTCGCAAGCGATGCTGGGCGTGATCCAGGTGGTGACCAAGCGCGCCAGCGACTCGTCCGGCTACCGCCTGATCGTGGAAGGCGGCCTCGGCCTGCCCACCTCGCACGACGGCTCGCTGCTCTCGCCCTCCAGCGCCAATTACCTGGACCGCATGGGCACCTCTTACCGCATCGGCGCCGGCATGGGGCGAGAGTTCGAGCTCTTCGGCACGCCGGCGGAGCTCACGCTGCACCTCGAGTACTTCCGCCAGGACGGGCCTGCCTTCGAGTTCGGGCCGCAGCAGTACGGCGACGACGCGGTCACCGGCCTGCCCAAGGACTTTGGCCCGCGCGGCACGCCGGGCGTGTGGGGCGGCGTCGCGTACGACTCGTACTACGTGGAGGTGCCGGCGGGCTACGCGCGCCTGGTCTGGGGCGACTTCACCTTCAGCGCGCGCGGCAGCATTTACACGCGCGCGACACCGTACATCGACTCCAAGGTGAACCCGGTCGGCGACTTCGACGACCCGAAGGGCAATGAGTCGGACCGCTTCGCCGATCTGGGCATCGAGTATGCCCACACCCTGTCGCAACTGCTCGACTTCTCGGTGCGCGGCTACACCGACTTCTACCGCTATCACTGGCTCAACCGCAGCTCGGCTGCCGAAGACTGTTTCAATGGTGGTA
>JAICTU010000672.1 GCA_025936205.1 Polyangiaceae bacterium
GTAGCACCGGCAGACGGCACGCGACAGGGCACCCCCATCGAGCCAGCGCTTCGGGCCCTGCGTCAACACCACGCAGCCGGCAGCGCGCAGCGCTCGCGCCCCAACCCGCTGCGCGCACGTTGATGGCTCAAAGGGAGAGCGCGAGGCCGATCACCAGGCCATCCGGACCCGGAGCTTTGGCGCTGGACACGGCCTGCACCGTCTTTGGCTCGCGCCCTGCGCTGCTGTTGACTGGCGCGAGCCAGATGCTGGCGGCGCGCGGCGCGGCACGAGGTTCGGGCGCCGGCTCCGCCAGCCCCGGCTCGGGTGCGGAGCTATTCAGGGCCACGTCGAGGATGGCGTTGCTCGCATAACCAACGACGACGCCGATCCCGGCGCCCAGGATGGTCGTACCGATGCCGCGATCCTGGCACTCACTGTCTCGCTCCGGGTCACAGTTGATCTGATTCTCCAGATAGCCCGCGCCCGCGCCCAGCAGCACGCCCGCGAACGTCAGCCCCAGCATCGAGGCCACGGAGCCCACGGCTCGATTCGCGTTGCCCTCGTACAGGTGCACGCCCGCCGGCGCCAGGAACAGCGGGGCGGCAACCCCGACGGCGACTTCGTCGGGGAACCCGGCTCGGGAGAGCGCCCCGCCGATGCCGAACGAGGCCAGCGGCGCCAGTGCGTAGGCGAGACCGAGCGGCAATCCGTAGCCGCCCTGCGCCTGCGCGCGAGCGGGCGTGGCTGCCGGGGCCTCTGCCGCCGCGGCGGGTCGCGCAGAGCCCAGCAGCGCTGCAGCCAGCAGCGCGGCGATCAGCGGGCTGTGTTGCCGGTGAGCAACACCGTGGTCGGGACGCCGCATTGAAATCTTCACGCGCAGGCCTTTCGTGGGGCAGAGGGGCGGAAATGCTCCTGCTGCGCACGAGGAGAGCAATCGCCAGACCAAGGCTTCCGTATGTGCGGCCGGGCAGGTCCCCCAGCTCGGTACCCTGCGAGGCAGAGCTCCGAGGCGAATCGTGACGCCCAACCGGCTGCTCGTGCCGGGCCCCGCGCGCGGCGCTATGCCAGTCGGATGGCGTGGTTGGAGGGCCTGTGGGTGGCGGTGAAGGAGTTCGTGGTGGCGCCGGCTACGCTGATCGCGCTCACCAGCGTCTCGCTCGTGTGCTGCGTCGTGAGCATCTTCGTGGCCACCTGGGCCGTGCGCCGCCTGCCCGCCGACTACCTCCTGCATGACCCGGACGCGCTGGAGGAGCCCTCGTGCAGTCGAGCGAGCCTGCTGCTGCGCAACCTCTTCGGCGGCCTGTTGCTGCTGCTCGGCGTGCTGATGTTGATCTTGCCCGGTCAGGGCCTGCTCACGATCGTGGCCGCCCTGGCGGTGATGAGCTTCCGCAGCAAGCGCCGGCTGGAGCAGCGCTTGCTCGCACGCCCGCACGTCCTGGCGCTGATCAATCGCCTGCGTCGGCGCAGCGGTCATCCCCCGCTGCTCGTGCCCCCACGCCCATCTTCCGGGACACCCCGGGCCCCGAGCAGCCGGAGGGAACCGGCACCAGGCCGGCTCCCTCCAGGCTCTCAGCCAACGCCCGCTAGTGCTCTGGATGGTACGGCCGCGGCGGACGCACCTCCTCGGTGTCGGTCAATGTCTTCAGATAGGCCACGAGCGCGTGCTCTTCCTGGCGGGTCAACCCGAGATCACCGACCAGACCGGTGAGCGGTAGCTGCGAGGGCGTCTCCGCCAGCGGCCAGCAGTTGCGAGAGATCGCCTCTGCCGCGCTCAGCCCCGACACCTGACACGTGGGCTTCGTGGTCGCCGTGTTGTAGAAATGCACGACCTGTTCCAGCGACTTGAAGTAGCCATTGTGCATGTACGCGCGGGGGAAGAAGCGGCTGCGGCGCATGTCGACGTTGCGCAGCGTCGGCGTGCGGAAGTCGCCCTCATGGCCCGCCACACCCGTGAAGCCGGCCAGGCCCACGTCGGGATGAGCGGGGTCGAAGTTGGCGGCGTCCGGGTTGGGCGGCAGCCCGATGTTGTGGAAGCTGTGATCCGAGTAGATCTGATCGATCTCCTCACCTCGGGCGTCCGGGTTCTGGATCAGGGTGAGGTCGGGGGCGAAGATCTGGAACGGCACGCCGCTGTTGTGGCAGCTGGCGCAGCTGGCGCCGCCGTTGGCCACGGTGTTGTAGAACAGATCGTGACCCAGGTTCTCCTCATCGGTGAAATCATCGAGCGGGAACTTGTGGTCCGCGTCATTGGCCAGCGCAATGTCGCGGAACGAGCTGAACGAGTTCATCTCGTGCGAGTGCTCGAACGCCGAGATGGCCACGGCGATGCGCTTGAACTCCAGGTCCGCGGTCGCGGCGCGGCAGTCGGGCTTGTGCCCCCACGCCAGCTTGAACAGCGGGGCGTAGCGTGCGCGCGAGACGTGCGCGCAGACGGCCTTCGCGCCCGGCAACTCCGTGTTCCCCGGTGGCACGTTCTGCTCGACATCGTTCGCAAACGGGCCGAGAGCCTGGTCTGCGAGCGGCCCCAGAAAGCCCGAGTACGCGGCGCTGAGCGCGGCATCGCCGTCGAACACCTCGGGCCCGATCTTGGTGCCCGTGGCGCGACCATCCCAGAACACGCCACCGATACAGAACAGCCCGAAGGGCGCGTCCGAACAGCTCGGGCCAAAGAAACCGCCCGACAGGTTCGGCACCGAAGCTGCATATTGCGCCGAAGGCGGCTTGCGATTGCCGATGGTATGCGGGTTGGCGCCCGGCACGGCCACGCTGGTCAGATTGACCAGCGCCGAGGCCGCGGTGAACCCGTTCTCCGGCGCGTGACAGCTGGAACAGGACTGGCGAGGCGGGACAGAGATCTCATCGAAGAAGACTTGCTTACCGAGAGCCGCGAGGGCCTCCGCGTTGGGCGCCGCCGCCGCGTTCCCCGCAGACAGCGCCAGAGCACCGAGAATTGCCAAACCAGAGATCTTGCCTTGCATGGTTTTCGTGTCTTCTCCTGGATCGTTGTGAATGGACCGCCCGCACACGGCCCCCGTCTGCAGTTCCCTCCTGCAGGGGTCATTAGCTTAGCAGCATCTGCTGATATTGCATTAGTGCAACATCGGCGATCGAAGTGCGCTCACGCGCGCTGACTGTGCGACATGCGCGACGCGATCGAACCAGCAGGTGGAATTAGCTGTCGCAGGCGCAGCCCGGAGCCGACTGGCACGTCAGCTCCGCAGCGATGCAGCTGTCGCCGCAGGCCTTGCCCTGCAAGCAGATGCGACAGCACACGGGCCTGCCCTGCGCTTCCTTCAGCGTCGTGCTGGTCTCCGCCGGGTCATCGGCAGCGGAGTCCGTGCTGCCTGCGCTCGTGCTGCCTGCAGTGCCGGACTGCGGCATGTAGAGCGGGCCCCGGCTCGGCTCGACGAAGGGTTCGCCATCGACCGGCTCGGGCCCACATCCGAGCAATGTTCCGAGTCCCAGCCCGAGCGCCAGCCAGTGGCCGCTGCAGATTCCGAATCCCTTCGTCACGCCCGTCTGCTCCCCTCGAGCGAGTACGGTTCGGCGGGCGCAGCCCTGAGCAAGCGCTCGCAGCCTTAACTTGCGCGTGCCGGATCACGCCTGAAGTGAACCGCGCACGCTTGTGGGCTGGGTGCCCACGTCTGCGCCCCGGCTCGAGTTGCAAAGCGCTCGCGCCCGTGAGACCCTGCGCGCAATGTTCGAGCAAGAGCGCGTTTTCTCGGCCATCTCGTCGTACCTGGGCAAATTCAGCCATGTCGAGGTCAAGAACGATCTGCGTGGCGGCACCATGACGGTGGTCTTCAACAGCCACGTGCCGAGCGAGGGTCCGCTGGTCGCGCTCAAGATCTACGGCACGCGCAACGTGGAGATCTCGCTGAACCCGGCGGTGAGCTGGCGCAACTTCCGCCGCGTCGCTCAGGTGTACTCGCAAGCGCTCGAGTTCATGGATTGTTTCCACCTGATCGAGGTGGAAGAGGCCGATCCA
>JAICTU010000405.1 GCA_025936205.1 Polyangiaceae bacterium
TGATCACCATCAGGGTATTGTTGAAGTCGGGCGCCACGCCGCCCGCAAGCTGGCCGAGGGAGTTCATGCGCTCACGCTGGCGCAGCTGAGTCTGGCTCTCGCGCAGGTCGTGCGCGGCCGCCAGCGAGCGCAGCGCCGCCTCGACCAGGGCCGCCGCGATGCCGAGCACGATCGGATCCTGCTCGGCAAACGGGGACTCGGAGGCGAACACCACCAGATCGGGCAGCGGCTTGTATTGTTGCAGCGGCGCGAGCAGTCCATGGCGGCGCGCCGCTGGCGCCGCGGGTTCGGAGTAGCTGGTGACGCGACCGAGTCGTCGCGCCTCCCCTGCGGCGCGGCGGACCTGCTCCTCGGCGCGATCCGGCAGCACCTCGCCGCGCCACAGCTCGGCCGTGTGCGCTCCGAGCGCGCTGCGCAGCAGCTCGCTGAAGGTCTCGATGCAGTCCTCGACGCTGGCCGCGGTCGCGAGCCGTTGCGAGAGCTGTTCGAGCACGCGCAGCCGGCGGCCCTGCTGCTCCAGCTGCTCGGCGCGGTTCGACAGCTCGATCTCCGCCGCCGAGAGCTCGCGCACGAGCAGCCGCACACGGCCCTCGAGCTCAGGCGAGTTCACGCGGCCCCCTCACAGGCAAAAGAACTCGGAACCACAGGACTCGGCCGGGCTGCATTCGTCGGCGCGACTGCAGGACTGAAAGTTGTCGAGCTCGACGTCGCTGACGCTCTCCGAGCTGACCAGCAGCTCGACACAGCCTGGCTCGATCTGCGCGGAGCTGGCGCTGCGGCGCGTGACGGTGAGCGTGGGAAAACCCGACTGCCCGCGCGCCAGGAGCTCATCCACGAGGCCCGCGGGCACGCTCGCCATGCCCGTGTCCGGCACGTCGCACTCGATCCAGTTGGTGCTGGAACCGTGGTGGTTGATGTTGAGGTTGAGGTGCACCCGCGCGGGCCCGGGGCCGTCCGGCGGCGGCTGCCAGCGCACCGGCACGTCCCGCCCGGCTTGCACGGCGATCGGGTTGCTCACGCCCTGCAGCAGGGAAACCCCCCAGCCGCGCAGATCAATGGGCATGTAGTCGCCGCCGCTGCTGGACAGGCGCAGGCGCGCGCCCGGTTCGAAGCCGGGTTGAGGCAGCTGCGCGGAAGCGGGATTGGTGTACGCCTTCGTCACCCGGTTCGGCTCGAGCTGGAGCGGAACGAGCAGGCCGCTCACGGTGACCTTGCCCAGATCGCGAGCTTCCGGCTGCGGCAGGCACTGGTTGCCGGCACCGCACACCTGCGTCGAAGGATCGCAGCCGGGGTTGCACTGCAGTACCGGCGTCGTGAACAGCGTGCAGTCGCCGTCGGAGCGTACCTCGACCGGCACGTCGCGCGGCGCGACGGCATCGAAGACCTTGCCGCCGACACTGGTGTATTCGTCAGTGAGCTCGATGACGAAGCTACCGACGCGTTGCCCGGTCGGGCACGGCTGGTAGCTCAGTGGGCTGCCATCCTCCGCGCCCGGCTCCGGCGCCGAGCTCTGGATCGACGTTGCCGTCGGATCACCGCCGCAGCCCCCGGCAAACAGGCCTAAGACGGCACACTCGGCCGCACGCGGCAGCCAGAGGAGTGGGCGGGGCATCCCGACCATCTTCGCCCTGCGGCGGAGGAGACGCAAGGGCCGCGGAGGTCAGCGATTTCCGTAGGGTCTCGCCTGCTTGACGTAGAGCAGCGGCGTTTCGTCTCGCTCCCCATCGAACTTGAACTCGATGTCCATGGCCCACCAGCTGGGGACGAAACGGCTTTCAGGCACCGCGGCCGCTCCGGGGGACGGCGCATATGCGGGCTGAAAGGAACTTCGAATGGCGTCGAGGGCACGCCCCAGCTCCTGCACCTGTCCCAGCTGCAGCACGCGCTCTCCCGCCCCGATCAGGTTGGACTGGGCGAGATAGCTCACCGGCTGGTTCTCCGAGTCGAAGTAGTACAGGAACTCCTCGCTAAAGATGCCGGGCTCCGGCTGCACCACGGACACACCGCGGGTCTGCACGTTGACGTAGAAGGCGGGATCGACGCCCTTGGTGTCGAAGGGGTTGTTGGTCAATGCGACGCCATTGGCCTCTTCCTGCGGAAAGGCGCGATGCACCAGCAGCGCCATGGCGACCGCCTGATGATCGATGCCGCGGTAGCTGCGCTCCTCGAAGGCGCGGAACGACCAGACGCTGGCCCAGACCGTACGCACCGCGTCGGCGATGGGACTCTCCGGGTCGTTCGGGTCGCCACTCTTGGAGGTGTACAGGCCCGCGCCGGTGAAGCCGTCGAGGTCCTCGGCGTTGGTGCTGGAACGAAAGCGCATGCGGACGCCGGGGTACTCGCGCTCGATCTTTTCCGTCAGCAGCCGCTCGAAGTCGGGATTCAGTGGCAGGCTCTCCATCTCGCTGCGCAAGCTGGCGAGCCTGCGATCTCGCTCGCGTGCGTCGCCCACGAAGCTGTCGTCGCGGAGCCAGGCGGCCATGCGCTGGTCGAGCCCATTCTCGCGCATGAACTGCCGATAGTAGTAGACGGGCACGGCAAAGCCGGGTGGCACGCGCACGCCGGGTACGCGCGACAGCACCGAGAAGTTGGAGGCCTTGCCGCCGAAGGCGCGCGTCCCTTGCTTGATCGCCGCCAGCAGATCTTTGGGCTCGGTGGTATCCGGGACGATGCGGCCCACGTCGTAGAGCTCGCTGATGCTCTCATCGATTCCCGGCACTTGCACCGCCGCGGGCTTGTGCTGGTCCCACCAATCGTCGGCTTCCTGCTGACTGGCGGGCGCCAGCGTGTAGCCGGAGGGATCGACCTTCAGCCGCACCCACTGTCCGTCGAGCGCGCGCAGCTCGGGGTCGTCCAGGACACCGCGCAGCGCCATGTTGGGTGTGCCGCGATTCTGCGAGAGCACGTTGATGTGCGAGAGCGGCGTCTGGAACTCCGCCGTGATGATGCCCTCCGTGACGGAGATGTCGTTCGGTACGTGGTCCAGCACCACGATGTCACGGTAGGTGACGTAGCTCTCTTCCAGCTCGGCAGCCTTCACGAAGCGCAGCCGCCCGACGCTCTCGCCCAGATTGAGCGCCTGGTAGGCGGTGCCGCCAAACAGCTCGTCGGTGGTCAGGATCTTCACGTCCCGAGGCAGCTCTGCCGCGACGCGCTCGACGTTGAGCGAGGTCGGATGAAAGTAGAGCGCATCGCCCAGAAAGGTGGCCTTGGCGATCTGCCGATAGGCGTCCTCGATCATCTTCGCGTCGGAGGTGTCGTAGGGAGTGATCTCGTAGGCCCACTTGTCGGGGCCTTCGTAGTGCGTCAGTGCGCCGAGCAGGAAGCGCCGGGAGGGCAGGTAGTATTCCGAGCGATTGAACTGATCGAGCGCCGGCACGCGCGGCAGGCCCTGCCCCGCCGAGCGGTTTTCCGAAAGGTAGTTCCAGTGCACGGGGAACTTCAGGCTGTTCTGGAAGCTCAGGGCGAAGTCCGCTTCGCGGTCGATCGAGGTCTTGACGGAGCGCGCTCCGGGGATGGAGGGCGCCAGCGGCTCGGAAGCGAGCGCGAGAAAGTCCGCCTCACACCCGATCTCCGGCAGGGCATCGGGCGGTTCCCCGGGGGGCAAGAGCTCGGCGGGGATCTGGCAGACCCAGTGCTCGTGTGACTCGCTGCTGCATCCGAGAGTGCTGCTCACGAGCACCAGTGCTGCCAAGCCGAGTGCTGCCCCACCCCAGCTGCGACCAACGACGACACGGCCGTGCATGAGCCGCTGAGAGTAGCACTTATCTCGCGGTGGGCCCTCACTGGAATCGAAGTTCGTGGCGTTGCTGGCCAACGCCCGCGCGCGGGGATAAGGTGGCGACTGCGCCGCTCGACTGCGCCGCCCGACTCCGCCGCCCACGATGGCCGCCAACCCTGCCCTTCGCCGGCTCTATCGCGCGAGCTTGCTGCCGAGCCTGGTGATTTGCCTGCCGGGGATACTGCTGGCGTTCTGGTACTCGTGGAATGCGTACGCCCAGCTCGACCGTTACCGGCGCGCGGTGCGTCAAAAAGCACCGATCGATCTGGAGACGCTGCAGATCGCGCTCTACGATCAGCTGGAAGGCGATCTGCGGCGGATGTGGATGCCTCCCCCACCCAGCCCCTCTCGGCTCGACGCTTACGTCCTTCATCTGACCCGGCAAGGCTTCTCGACCCTCGAGGACAGCGCCGAGGGCGACGAGCGCCCGTACGTGGACGCCAAGCTGGAGCACGGAGGCCGCGTGCTGGATGCCAAGGTCCGGCTGCGAGGAGGCCGGCACTGGCACGTGGGAGGCGCGCAGAAGTCTCTGAAGGTCAAGCTCGACAAGGGTGAGCTGGTCGAAGGGCATCGCGTCTTCAATCTGATCAACGACCCCACGCCGCTCGTGATCGGAGAGCAGCTGGTGCTGGATCTGGCACGCGAGGAAGGTCTGCTCGCGCCCGTCTCCGACTTTGTGCGGCTGAAGATCAATGCCAGGGACTTCGGCGTCTTCCACTACGAGACCGCCGCCGACGAGAGCTTGCTGCGCAACGCTCGGCGCCTGCCCGGCAGCATCTACGAGAGCGAGCTGCCCGCGTCCGCAGCGACGGAGGAGCTCTGGACCCAGCCGAAGCACTGGACCAAGGTGGCGTCGCGCACCGACTCGGTCGCGGACAAGGCGAACCGCGCGGATCTGGAGCGCTTCCTGCGTGCAGTGCGATCGGCGGACGCGCGCGAATTCCATGATTTCGCCCTGCACGAGCTGAACCTCGAGGCCTTCGCCGAGCTGGACGCGCTGGAGGTCGCGTTCGGCGCGGATCAGCGCGATTTCAGGGAAAACCACAGCTACTATTTCGACCCGTACCGTGGCTCGTGGGAACCGCTGGCAGTCCAGTTTCGCGGCTTCCGCGACGACCCTTCCTTCAACCTCGTCGACAACCCAGTACTGCTGCGCCTGAAGCTGGATCCCGGCTATCTCAGCTTGCGCGACCGGCGGCTGTACGAGTTCCTGACCGGTAAGGGGACGCCGGCGGCGCTGCGCGCGCGGGCCGCGCGCTTGCTGGAGCGGCTCGCCCCGGAGCTGGCGAGCGATCCGTACTGGGATGCGTATCATCAGTTGCCGCGCATCGACGCCTTCCATCGGCGCATGGTGCGGCCCAACACACTGCGGCGGCTGGGACTGGTAGTGGAATCGGAGTTTACCACCTACAGTCACCGCCATGCTCAGCTCGTGAGCGAGCTGGAGCGGAACCCGCTGTATCTGGAGCTGGGCGCCACGGAGCCGGCAGCCCAGGTGGAGGTCGCTGCTCGACGCCAGCTGCCCGAGCTGCGCACGCCGCTGCGACTGCTGATCGACGGCCATGCCGGGGTGGCACTCAACGCGCTGGCCCTGAGCTTTCCGAGCACGTGCGCAGAGCCCTCCCCCCGCGTGTTGCGTCAGGGGGAGGAGCTTCCGGCGCTGTCCGGAGCCGGACAGCTGGAGCTGAAGCAAGAGCTGCTGCTGTACCCGAGCGCGGGCATCGCCTCGAGAGCCAACCCGAGCGCACGGCGCGGCAGCGTGCAGGCGGAAGAAATCCCGATCGACTACCCCCTGGAGCTGCGCAGCCGTTGCGCCCCGGAACGGGTCGTGGCGCGCGGGCGTCAGCTGGCCAGCGACGCGCGCGTCGTCAGCCGGCCTGCCCCTGCAGAGTTGCTCGCGCGCTTACCCGCTCGACGACTCGGCGCGGAGCAGGTGCCGGCGCTCAGCGCCGGTGAGGCGGCTCCGCACCCCTGGCAGCTGCCGGCCCCCTCCAGCTCGGAAGTGCGGCTGGGCCCCGGCGAGGTCAAGATCGATGCCACGCGCGTGTTCGAGGCGGGGCAGACGGTGACGGTGGCGCCGGCGACGCAGCTGCGGCTTGGGCCCGGCGTGTCGCTGGTGTTTCTCGGACCCGTGCACTTTCTCGGGCAGCGCCAGCACCCGATCGTCATCTCGGGCAGCGGCAGCGAGCCCTGGGGTGGCATCGCGCTGCAGGGACCGGGAACCCGAGGTTCCGAATGGCACAACGTCGAGCTGCGCGGTGGCACACATCCGAGCTTCCGCTCCACAGACTACCCGGCGCTGGTCGATGTGCACGACAGCTCCGACGTCGTGTTCGAGAACTGTCACTTCGCGGACCAGGTCTCCAAGCTCGATACGCTGCACTTGGCGTACGTGCACAATGGGGAGATCCGGGACAGCTCCTTTCGCGGCAGCCCGGAGGATGCGATCGATCTCGAATACTCGAGCGTCGCTTTGCGGCTGGTGCGCATCGTCGGCGCCGGCGATGATGGTCTCGACCTGATGGGCAGCCGAGTCAAGCTGAGCGACTCGGTGATCCTCGGCGTCACCGGCAACGGGATCTCCGCCGGCGAGGAGAGCCACGTCGATGTGCAGAACAGCCTGGTCGCGGACTGTAAAGTCGGAGTGCTGGCCAAGAATGCCGCCCAGATAGCGCTCTCGGGCAGCCTGTTGTTTCGAAACGCCACGGGCGTGCATACCTACCAGCGCACCGTGCGCTATGCCGGCCCGAGCGAGGTCAGCGCGAACGTGCTGTTCGTGGTGGGCTCGAACACGGCGGCGGTCGATCGGGACGATCGCAAGCACGACAGCCTGGACCAGGGGCGAGTGCTGCTCGACCTGCCCCAGCGGGGCGCCCTCGATCACGTGCTCGAGGATGTGCTGGAGCTGAACGACTGGGACCAGCTGCCGCGCTGGCTCGACGAGCAGAAGGCGCCGGGGGCTCCGTGAACGCGCGGACGCACTGGACGCCGCCCAGCGTGGGCTTTTGCCTGATCGTGCTCACCTACTCGCTCACGCTGGGGTTCTTCGCCTGGGGACTCACCACGCCGCCGCTCGATCGCGTCTGGGAGCTGCACCATCAGCTGAAGACGGGGACCGCCTACGCCCTCACCCGCGCTGATCACGAGCTCCTCAGCGGCGCGCTGGAGCGCCACCCCGCGCTCGCGGAAGCATTGCTGCCCTCCGGTCAGATCGGCATCATCAGCGCGCAACGCGACGGGTGGGTGGACACGCCCGAGGTCACGATCTTGCGTACCGCGCGGGCCACGCTCACCCAACGCATCGTGCTCGAGGTGCAGACGCCGCCGCAGCACCTGCCCTTCCGCGCCACGCTCGTCGGTCCCGGCTGGCAGCGGGCGGTGGAGGTGCAGGCGCGGGGTACGTTGGCGCTCGAGTTGCCTGCCCCCGGCGGGGCGCCGGAGCTCTTGTCGCTGAAGCTCGAAGGCGCAGGGCTCCGGGCGGATTCATCGTCGATCGCCGTGCGCGTCAGCTTCGATCCGCCCGGCGACACCGCCGGCGGAGCGTCCGATGAAGACGAGGAGGAGCGCGAGGAAGACGCGGCCGACGACAGCACGCGCGGCGGGCCCCGGCAGAGCGTGGAGCGGCCCGAATGATCCGGCGCTTCAATCGCTTCGAGCTCAAGTATATCTTGCCGCTCGCTCGCTGCGCGCGACTCATCGACGAACTGAAAGAGCAGATCTTCCCCGACGAGCACGGCGACAGCGCGGGCTACCAGGTCGTCAGTCTGTACTACGACAGCCCCGATTATGAATGCTTCTGGGCCAAGATCGAAGGGCTGAAGTATCGGCGCAAGGTGCGCTTGCGCGTTTATCCAGCCGGCGACATCGAGAGCACCGATTTCCAGAGCGTCACGCACGCGGCCGTCGAGATCAAGCAACGCATCAACAAGACGGTGCAGAAGCGCCGCCTCTCGCTGCCGATCGACCAGGCCGAAGCGCTGTGCAGTGGAGAGCTCGACCCGGAGGGACTGGATCCGCTGGACGTTCAGGTGGCTCGAGAGGTGCTGGTGCTGCGTCACGCGCTCGACCTGCGGCCGACCGCGATCACGGCCTACCGGCGCCGCGCCTTCGAAGGGCGGTACGAAAACGCGGGACTGCGGGTGACGTTCGACACGCACGTCGCGTCGCGCATGCACGCCTTGCGCATCCACGAGGCGGCGCACAACCGGCTCATTTTGCCGGAGAACTGGTGCATCATGGAGGTCAAAGCGGATGAGCGAGTCCCGCAGTGGATCGCGTCGCTCTTGGCGCGCCATGACTGCCAGCTCAGCCGGGTGAGCAAATATTGCGCCGGCGTCGCGCAGATCCGCGACTTCAAGGTATTGCCGCTCGCGCTCCAGCGCCCGCTGGATCCCGTGGGGACGCCCCACACCCCGAGCAATCTGCTTCGAGAACCGCCCCATGGATGAACTACTCAAAGACCTCGAGCGCACCGGCCACCTGACCTCGAGCATCAGCTTCTTCGATGTCACCACGGCCCTGAGCCTGAGCTTCGCCCTGTCCCTGGTGATTGCCTGGATCTATCGGGCCACACACCAGGGCGTTTCTTACTCCCAGCAATACGTACACACGCTGGTGCTGATGGGCACGGTGGTCGCGCTGATCATGCTCATCATCGGCTCCAATGTGGCCCGTGCCTTCGCGCTGGTCGGCGCGCTCTCCATCATCCGTTTCCGCAA
>JAICTU010000831.1 GCA_025936205.1 Polyangiaceae bacterium
AGATATCTTGCCCATCCTGCTCGATGGGCTCGGGCCGCGCGCGCCGGAGCTCGATCCGGAGCTGGTCAACGCGCTGCTGCTGCACGCATGGCCCTTCAATGTGCGCGAGTTGCGCAAGGTCGCTACTCAGCTCGCCGTGCGAGGGCAGGGCGCGCCGCGCTGGGGGCTCGAGCTGTTCGAGCCGCACCTGCGCCAGACGGCAGCGACCGGAGCTCGTCCGCGGCCCGCGCCGGAGATGGCGTTGCCGAGCAGCGACGCCGAGGAGCGCGCGCTGCCGGTCCCCGATCGCGCGCAGCTGGAGGCCCTGTTGCGCCGCTGGCGCGGCGTGATCGCCGACGTGGCGCGAGAAACAGGCCGATCGCGCAAGCAGGTGTACCGCTGGATCGAAGAGCACGCGCTCGATGTCGCGAGCTATCGCGACTGAAGCGGTGTACAAGAGCCCCAGGAAAACTGGTGGCGAAGGTCATGGGGCAGGCGAAGGGGCGGACAAACGGGCTACATCATGACCGAGTGCACAGCGACCTGGTGCGGAGCGGCCTGCTGCGGAGCGGCTCGCTGTTGCTGGCCCTGTCGCTCGCGGCCGCGCCGGTGGCGCTGACCCCGCAGCAGGCGCGGGCGGCGGAGGTCTCCGCGAGCGCGCGCGCCAATGCTCGCCGGCTGGTGGGCGAGGGCGACCAGCTCTACGCGAAGCAGAGCTACGCGCAGGCGCTGCAGCGCTATGCGGAGGCGTATCGCCTGATGCACGTGCCCACGGTCGGTGTCGAGGTGGTCAAGGCCCAGGAGGCCCTGGGCCAGATCCTGGAGGCCGCGCAGACGGCGCAGGAAGTCTCGTCGTTGCCGCGGCAAGCGCACGAACCGGCGGTGTTCGGCGACGCGCGTTTGCAAGCCGCGCAGGACGCGTTGCGGCTCAACGCACTCACGCCCACGCTGTTGCTCGATGTGGCGCCGCGCGGCGTGCTCTTCACCGTGCAGATCGACGGCATGGCGCCGAGCGGGGACTCACCGTTTCCGGTCAATCCCGGCTCGCACCGCGTGCGGGTGTCGGCGGAAGGTTACGAGAGCGTCGAGCTGGAGGTCGCCCTCCAGCAGGCCGATCGCCAGACGCTGGCGGTGACGTTGTTCCCCAGCGGCGGCGCGAGCGCGGCTGCCGCGGCAACGCCGCCAGCCTCGACCGGAGCGAAGGCGCCGGTTGAGGCGGAGCCCGCCCCGGCACGGCCCGCGCACGCGCAGCGACCCAGCTCGACGCGCACGTTGGGTTGGGTGGGCGTCGGGGTGGCGGGCGTGGGCGTCGCTGCCGGCACCTTCGCCGGCATCACGGCGCTCAGCAAGAAGCCGGACTGTCCGCACGACGTCTGCACCCCGGACCAGAAGCAAGACATCGACAGCTCCAAGCAGATGGGGCACATCGCCGACGTCAGCTTCGGCGTGGCGATCGTGGCCGGCGCGCTCGGCATCTGGGCGCTGGTGTCGAGTGCTGGCGATGACAGTGAGAGTGCCTCGCTGAGCCCGCACGAGCCCGGAGCGTCAGGCGGCGGTCGTGTCCGCCTCAATTCGGTCGACGTGGCGACAGACCGGGACCGGGGCGCACTGGGACTGCGTCTCTCCGGCAGCTTCTGAGCGCCGGCCCGCGGCTGCAGAAATGCAGCTGCGGAATTTCGCAAGGGTTTCTCCCATCCGGCCTGCGCCGGGGCGCGCCGGCGGCTAGTCCGTTGCACGTGGAAGACCCT
>JAICTU010000814.1 GCA_025936205.1 Polyangiaceae bacterium
GATTCTGCGGGGGCACCCCGCACCCCGAGTTCTGCGGGGGCACCCCGCACCCCGAGCGACGCATCCAGGCCCGCCAGCTCTTCCGCGATCGCAAGCAAGCCGAGCTGTAGCCGCTCGCTGGTGATGAAGGCGAAGCCGATGCGGAAGCCATTGAGGTGCGGCTCGCCGTAGAAGTGCCCGTTCGCCTGCTCGATGTGCACGCCCCGGCGCGCGAGGCGCTCGCACAGCGAGGCGAGTGGCACGGAGCGCGGTAGATCGAGCCACAGCGTGGGGCCACCGCCCGGCGTGCTGAAGCGTACCCCCGGCGGCATGCAATCTCGCAGGACCTCCAGGCACGCGAGGTAGCGCTCGTCGAGCAAGCCGTGTACGCGGCGCAGATGCGCGTCGTAGTAACCACGGCTGATGAACTCGTGCAGCGTGGCCTCGAGCAAGGTGGCGTTGCCGAGTGTGGCCACGCGCTTGGCCGCAACCAGCGCGTCGCGCGTGCCCTCCGAGCACAGCAGGTAGCCCAGCCGGAGCGAGGGCAACAGCTTCTTGGTGAACGAGTTCACGTACAGCACGTTGCGACCGCCGAGCGCACGCAACGTGGGCCGATACTCGGAGCAGGACAGCATGTCCGAACCCCAATCGTCCTCCAGGATCGCGAAGCCATAGCGCTCCGATAGCTCGAGCACGCGCTCCAGCTCGCTGGAGGAGTACGAGTACCCGGTCGGGTTCTGATAGCTCGAGATCAGGTAGACCAGGCTCGGTCGCGCCTCGGCCAGCGCCTCCTCCCAGGCGTCCAGATCGAGTGACCGAAATGGATCCAGCTGGAGCGGCACCAATTTGCAGCCGAGATGAAGAAAGAGCTGGCGCGCGATCGCGTACACCGGGTTCTCGGTGGCGACCACCTTACGTTCCAGTGAACGGCCCACGATGTCCAGAGCTTGCTGCGAGCCGCTGGTGATGATCACGTCCTCCGGGCTGGCCTCGATGCCGCGCGCCCGCAGCCTGTCGGCGATCGCCTCGCGCAGGCCCACATGGCCTTGCGCGTCGTAAAAAGTATGTAGCCCTGGGTTGGCGAGCACGGAGCGAAAGCAGTCGCTGAGCTGTGCATGCGGCAACAGCTCCGGATCGATGAAGACGTTGCTGAGCTCCAGTCGGTCGCTGCGCACAGGCTGCGGGCGCGGCAAGTCGGGCCCGACCAGGCGCGGCGCGCTCGGATGGCGCAGCGGAGCGGCCCCGATGCCCTCCGGAGGCACAGCCACGAACACGCCCTGGCGCAGCCGCGCTTCGAGCAGGCCGCGCGCCACCAGCTCGTCGTACGCTGCCTGCGCGGTGTTCTTGGAGATGCCGAGGCGATGCTCCAGCGAGCGCACCGGCGGCAGCCTCATGGCGGGACGCAGCCGCCCGCTGGTGATCTCGCGGCTCAGCTGCTCGACGATGTCTCTCTGACTCACGCGGCGCCCCGCCTGGGACGCCACAAAATTCACCGACACGTACGGTTCGCGCGCCATCCCTCAGGGCTAGCGCGAGGGACAGGTCACGTCGAGGGACAGAGCCGCAACGGCCCTGGGGACAGAGCCCTCCGGGACGATCCACAGCTAGGGCCGAAGCCCCCTGATGACCGCGGCATGTTCCGCATCGAAATCATGGCGGTGAATCTCGGCGGCGGAGGCCTCCAGCGCGGCGCGACCGCGGCTGCTGATGATCTTCGCGTACCAGTGATACGAATCTTTGGGGATGCGCCGGCCCGTCGCGTAGTCCACGTAGATCAACCCGAAGCGCTCCTTGTAGCCGTCCGCCCACTCGAAGTTGTCGAGCGCCGACCAATGGAAATAGCCCTCGACCGGCACCCCATCGAGAATCGCCCGGTGCAGCTCCCGCAGATGCCGCGTCAGAAAGTCCATGCGCTGCGGATCGTGCACCCGCTCGTCGAGGGACGGCCAGTCGCGCAGCGAGAGGCCGTTTTCGGTGATCAGGATCGGCTTGCGGTAGCGCTCGTAGGCGAACTTCGGTCCCCA
>JAICTU010000293.1 GCA_025936205.1 Polyangiaceae bacterium
GGGGCTCCGGCGCATCATTGTTCGCGCGGCTCCCGAGCGGCATGGTGGCCGTCGTCTGTGTGACGGGAAGGTTGTTGAGCGAAACCACCCGAGCCTCGGGCCGTGGCCAGTTCATCCAGACCGCCGCTGCGACGGCCAACGACACCAACGCAACAGGCAATGCGTACCGGTTCTTGCTCGTGGCCGGCGGACGCTGGGACTCGCGCCGCGGCAGGACGGGCGGCAACGCCGTGGCGCCGGCGTCTGCGGTGCCAATGCCTTGAGCGAGCTCGCTGAAGCTCAGGCCCCAGGTGATCCGGGTACGCTGTCCCGCCAGGCCCAGCAGCTCTCGACCCATGGCTCTCATGTCGGGGAAGCGACGGCTCGGCTCCAGTTGCATGGCTCGTTCGATGATCGCGATCATGCGCTTGGAGAGCTTCGGGTTGCGCGTGGCGACGGGCGGATAATCACCCATCGTGACCTGGCGAACCACTTCACCAAAGGTGCTGGCGCCCGAGAACGGATTGGTCCCCGTCGCTGCCTCGTACAGCACGACACCGAGGGCGTACTGATCGGAGAGTCCGGTCATCTCGAGCCCCTGGGAGGCTTCGGGTGACATGTAGAAGGGCGTGCCCATCAGCAGGCCCTTGGAGTTCGTGAGTCGCATCTTGTCCGGGCCGGACGACTTCGAAATGCCGAAATCGAGCAGCTTCGGTTCCATCTCGTCGTTGCGGCCGCGCGCCAGGAAGATGTTGCCCGGCTTCAGATCGCGGTGAACGATGCCTGCGTCGTGGACAGCGGCGAGCCCGGCTACGATCGGGATGATGACGTCCATCAGCATCGGTTCTTCGAGGGGACCCTGGGAGGCCACATACGCTTCCAGGTCCATGCCCTCGAGCAGCTCCATGACCAGGTACGGGCGGCCCTGGTGTACGCCCACATCGAAGATGTTGACGACGTTGGGATGTTTGATGGCCGCGATCATGCGCGCTTCGCGCAAAAAGCGTTCGTGGCCCTCGCCGTCTTTGCCGTGGCCGTCGAGCAGAACCTTCAGCGCGACCTGACGCTGCAAGCCTTCGTGCTGGGCCCGATATACTCGGGCCATGCCGCCCTCCCCGATACAGGGGCCAACGACATAGCCGCCAAAACGCGAGCCCTCAGCCAGCATCGATGCGTCCGGCGAGGAGTGCACCCGCGCCTCGGGCCTAGGCGGCCGATCACTCCGG
The DNA here is from genome assembly GCA_025936205.1 of Polyangiaceae bacterium. The sequence goes on from JAICTU010000293.1 coordinate 1,206, forward strand.
CGCGCGTTTGCGTCTCCACCCTCCAGGGCGGGAGCGGGATTAGCAGGATGACTCTTCCAGGGATCGGGTTTGTCGTTCAAGGCGTACCTCGCTCGTCGCGCCACTTTATTGCAGAGTCGAGACCACCGCCACCTGCACTTGCGCTCCGCGCCACTTCGGCGAGGTGTTTTTGGAACGGCAAAGTCCCACTACGATGCAGCATTCCGCAGCATCTAGAGGGCCTTGACTCCGGTACCCGGAGCGTCCCCGTGCCTGAGCCCATGCTGCGCGCCGGCTCGTGTTTTTTTGTCGGCTGAGAGGTGCGATCTGGGCGATGCAACGCGCCTGACCCCGAGTTGCTCAGGTGGCACCGGGGGCCTCGTGAGCTCGGCATTTCAGCCGCTTCGCCTCCCAATGCGCAAAGAGGCCCGGCACATCCGCGCGCATTTCAAAAACGTGGCCGAGTTGCTTCGCCCGTCCGCGCCTGCTCATGAGCGCTCGCGCCCGGAAGAGGGGCCTTCCTCCGCACTTGGAGCGACTACTCGACGACTACTCAAAGATGGGAGCGTTGTTTGTGCCCAGGTCGGCCTTGGGGTGACGCTGCTTTGTGGGTGCAGGCACGTCTCTCACCTCCGCCCAGTCGGGCTTTCCCGTATCGGCCGGGCGAGCTGGCTCGGCTGCCTTGGGCACGGGGGCGGCGGCGGGGGAGGGAGCGGGTCGGCGCCGTGCGGCACTCGGGCGGGCGCGGCGCTTGGTTTCATCGTCGTTCAGTGCCTGGCGGACTTTTTCCGCGTTGCTTCGTGTCCCCGCGGCCTCTTCCTTGGCGGAGGGAGGAGCCGGAGGCGGGGCCACCGGCGGACGCCGGGGGGTTACGCCAGGAGGTAGCGACGTCTCGGGCGCATGCGGCTTTTCTGGCTCGGATGTCTCGGCGTTCGCCTGCGGCTTGGGCGGCGCCGCTTCGCTCGGCGCCGGAAGCGGCTTCGGCGCGGCCACCGGCGTTGGGTTTTCGCCGGCTGTATTTCCCTTCAGCGACTGCAGTGCCACTGCAGGTGGAGGGGGCGCACCGTCGGAATTGCGCGCCGACCACAGGAGCGCCCCCGCAGCTCCGAAGAGCACGACGCCGAACAGGATGGCGGCCAACGAGCTCAGCTTGCCGTAGCTTCGCGCGGCCGGCGGCGTCGAGCCCGAAACGGGCGTCACGTTCAGGACGGAAGCAGTGCCGGTGCGCTTGGGGTTCACCTCGCCGAAGCTCAAGCTCCAGGTGATGCGCGTGCGCTGGCCCGCGAGGTACAGCAACTCTCGCCCCATTTCGCGCAAGCTGCTGAAACGATGGCTGGGATCCAGGCTCATGGCACGCCCGACGATGCGAGCCATGCGCTTCGAGACCGCGGGGTTCTGCTGTGCGACGGGCGGGAAGTCTCCCATGGTCACCCGACGTACGGTCTCCGCGAGAGTGTCTGCCGCGAACGGATTGAACCCCGTGCAGCACTCATACAGCACCACGCCGAGCGAATACTGGTCAGACAGCGGCGTGATCTCTCCCCCTTGAATCCCTTCCGGCGACATGTACAGGGGCGTACCCATCAACAGGCCACGCGCCGTGGTGAGCTTGAACTGCTCACTCTCGGCGGCTTTGGAAATGCCGAAGTCGAGCAGCTTCGGCTCGAGCTCGTCGTTGCGCCCGCGCGCCAGGAAGATGTTGCCCGGCTTCAAGTCGCGGTGGATCACGCCTGCATCATGTACCGCAGCAAGCCCGGCCACGATCGGCACGATGATGTCCACGAGAGCCGACTCGGGCATCGACCCCTGCGAGTACATCAGCGCCTCGAGATCCTGCCCCTCGAGCAGCTCCATGACCAGGTAAGGAGTCGAGTCCTGGAATCCGACGTCGAAAATGTTGACGACGTTGGGGTGCTTGATCGCCGCTGCGATGCGCCCTTCACGCAAGAAGCGCTCATGGCCTTCAGGGTCCTGCGCAAAGCCGTCGAGCAAGACCTTCAAGGCCACGCTGCGCCGGAGCCCTTCATGCTCGGCTCGATAGATGCGAGCCATGCCACCGTGACCAATGCATGGCCCCACGATGTACCCGCCAAATCTCGAACCTTCCGTCAGCAAACCCTCAGACGAGTACAACTGACTCGATTCACGACCGGAAGGCTCACGACCGGAAGGCTCACGACCGGAAGGCTCACGGGCGGAGGAATCTTTGGCGCTCGACGCTCGGGACTTCGGATTGTCTAAAGGATCCACCTTGGTCTTCCCGTGATACAACAAGTCAAGTACCTCGCGTGCACTTGCGAAGGGACGCCTGAGGACAGACGCCCAGCACAAGGGCAGCCACACAAACTCAAAGCCCCTGCTGGCGTTCGATTAAACCTACGCTAGGTGTAGGCGCGATTTCCACACGAAATCTCGGTCTTCTGCTCCCTCGTCGCTTTTCCCTACGAGGACGCTCGTCCACCGTCTCGTTGGCAGCCGGTGGCTCGCAGCCGGTGGCGCCGCCGGCAGCCCTGTCGAGTGCTCGCGGTCTTTTCTATCGGGACGGGGCCCTAGCGTGCATCAACTCGCGAGCAGCGCGTCCAGGCACGCACGAGTATACCGAGCTGCCGCGCGCAATGTCTCGCCGCCCCCATTGGCACCAAGGAGCGGTGCAACTTCCATGAGATCCGCGCCGGCGAGACCTGCTTCGCGCCCCAGGCGCTCGATCAGGGTGAGGAGCCAGTCGACGGGAAGGCCGTGGGGCTCGGGGGTTCCGCAGGCATCCGCGACGGAGTCATCCGTGCCATCAATATCATTGGAAAGATACACAGGCAGTCCAGTCGCGAGCACGGCACTCACGACTCGGTCGAGCGCCTGCTCGGGAGACGCCAGGATCTCGTCAGCCCAGAACTGACGCACTCCCAGCGTGGATTCCCAGTGTTCCTTCGGCTTGCCGCTCGCGCGGATGCCGACCTGGATGACCCGGCCATTTCTGCCGAGCAGCTCGTTGGCGTGATAGGTCCATGTCGCGAAGCACATGCGAACGCCCAGGCGCTCCGCCAGGAGATCCGTGTGCGCGTCCGGTTGGACGATGCAGAAGCGGCGTCCCAGATCGCTGAGGGCCTTTACCGCGGGCCAAGCGCACGAGTGGTCGCCGCCGAGGATGAACGGCTTTGCTCGAGGCGCCTCCTGCAGCACCAGCTGAAGGGCGCGTGTGGCGATCGAGAGGGGGGACACCGGCAATGCGGCACGCCGCAGAGGCGGAACGTCGGGATAGAGTGCGCTTCGACTGCGCACTAGCTGCTCTGTGGACAGCATCTCGTCATCGAGCAGCTGGGGCACCACGAACACGTCACCGATGTCGAGAATGCCGTGCGCGCGACAATGGGCGTTCCATTCGGGATCGTCTGCCAGGAGGCGCTCACGGATGGCCTGTGGGCCCAGGTTTGCGCCGCGTCGAAATCCCGCTCCGGTGTCCGACGGCACGCCGAGCAGGATCACCTTGGCCTGCGGAATCTGCTCCAGTGTCGACAGGAAGCGCTGTGTCACGTCCGCGTCGGTCGCAGCTTCATAGTAGCGTCGCTGCAGCGTCTGCTGAGCCTGGCGTCCTGTCGAAACTAGATAGATTCCGCCACCTGCGGGCCGAAGCAGCCAGCAGAGCTCCTCGAGAATCTCCGAGTTCATCGCGCCCATTTCTCCTGCGCCCCGCTGGAGCGAGGGGCGCGCAACGCATCACCCCAGGGGGGTGATGCAAATTCTGTTTCACCGCAGGAACGTGTGGACGGAATCGGCTCCGGAGCTACTGTATCCGGCCCCGCGAGCCCCGATCCAGGGCGTATGCCGCTCTATCCGCCAACGAGGGCGAATCTCACAGGTCAAACATGACCTCCCGAAATCGGAATACCCGGCCGAAACGAGGCTCTCGTACGAACTCGGACTGTACCATCTTGTTCACGCGAACTGGAATCCTGCAGGCAATGTCAGTTGATTCAGCGGCCAAGCTCATTATATGGTGGCTGCGTTGACGGCTGCTGCGACGGATCGGGGTCGGCTTCGTACCTTCCCGGAAGTACTCGGTGATTGGGCAACGAAGGCTCCCCACCGGCGGGCGTACGTCTATTTGAGTGACGGGGAGCGTGAAGAAGCTTCGCTGACGTTCGCGGAGCTGCATGTGGCCGTCACCGCCGCGGCGCAACGTCTCACCGCCTACGCGCGTCCCGGCGACCGCGTGTTGCTGTTCTATCCTTCGGGGCTCGACTTCATCGTCGCGTTTCTCGCCTGCCTCTGTTCCGGCGTCGTCGCGGTGCCGGTGAGCGTTCCCAATCGCAAGCGCGGGCTGGAGATCGTCGCGGGCATCACGGTGGATTCAGGAGCCATCTGCATTCTGTCCGTCGGCGCGTTGCTGGCTCGTTACGAAGAAGACTTTGCGGCAGCGGCGGGCTTGTCACAGTTGCCGCGCATCGACACGGCTTCCTGGGGGGCTGTCGAGCCTGGCCGCTCCCCGGGTGCGGCTGGCCTGCTCGGTCCGGACCTCGAAGCGCCTGCGTTGCTGCAGTACACGTCCGGCTCCACCGGGGTACCGCGCGGCGTGATCGTGACGCACGCGAATCTCGCGGACAATCAGTCACAACAACAAGCCTGCGCGAACAACGACGAACGCACGGTGATCGTTTCGTGGCTGCCGATGTTCCACGACATGGGCTTGGGCACGGTGTTGCAGGCGCTCTGGGTCGGCGCGGAGTGCGTGCTCATGTCGCCCAGCGCCTTTTTACAGAAGCCCGCGCGCTGGCTGCAGGCCATCACGCGCTATCGCGGCACGCGCAGCGGTGGGCCAGACTTTGCGTTCGATCTGTGTGCGCGGAGCATCGGGAAGGACGAGCGCCAAGAGCTGGATCTGAGCTCGTGGTCGTATGCTTACAACGGGAGCGAGCCGGTGCGCGCGGCGACGTTGTCGCGCTTTTACGAGGCCTTTGCGAGCTGCGGGTTTCGCTGGGAGGCGTTTCACGCGCTCTACGGGTTGGCGGAGGCGACGCTCTTTGTTTCGGGTGAGCCTCTGGACAAGGCCCCCGCAGTGGAGCGCTTCTCGCGACACAGTCTCGAGAAACGCGTGGTACGCGTCGACCCCTCCGATAACAGCCAGGCGCTCGTGGGCTGCGGTCGCACCTGGCTCGGCGGGCGCATTCTGATCGTCGATCCGGAAACGCTCGTGGAGTGCGCGGCGGGGCAGATCGGTGAGATCTGGGTGGCCGGGCCCAGCGTGGCGGCCGGCTATTGGGGGAAAGACACCGACACCCTCGAGACCTTCCGCGCGCACACCGCGGCCGGTCAAGGTCCCTTCCTCAGAACGGGGGATCTCGGATTTCACCACGGTGACAGCCTGTATGTCACCGGGCGTTCAAAAGACCTGATCATCGTCCGGGGTCGCAATCACTATCCGCAAGACATCGAAGACACCGTCTCGACCTGTCATCCTGCGCTCGAGCCTCAGCGCTGTGCGGCGTTCTCGGTCGAGTCGGAAGACGGCGAGAGCCTGGTGGTTGCGCAAGAAGTGAAGCGCAGCGCCTTGCGCAGCATCGACGCGGAGGATGTGTTTCGTGCGATCCGCAAGAGCGTCGCCGACCGTCACGGCTTGTACGCCGCGGCCATCGTCTTGCTGCGCCCCCTGGCACTGCCTCGCACCACGAGCGGCAAGGTCCGTCGCAAGGCGTGTCGCGACGCCTTCCTGAACCAGAGCCTGCCCGAGGTGGCGAGCTCCGGCATCGTGGGCGCCACGCTGGATCCACCGGCGCGCGCCAGTGTTCCACCTGCATCCGCCTCACCGACGGCCGCGCGCCTCGCGGAGTGGCTGCGACAATACTCGCGGAGTCATTCGAGCGCCGACATCGTGCGCCGGAATCTGCCGCCGGATGCTCTGTCCGAGTTCGCGCGACAGGGGCTGCTCGGAATGCAGGTGGGAGCCCAGCATGGCGGGCTGGCACTACGTCACGGCGAAGCGGTCCGGGTGCTCGAGCAACTCGGTGGGGTCGACCTCGGCGCGTCGCTGTTCTTGGGCCTGAACAACTACTTGGGGGTCTGGCCCATCCTGCGTCACGGGCAGCTGCAGTTGCAGCAACAGGTGCTCTCGGATCTCGCGACAGGCCGCCATCTGGCTGGGTTTGCCTTGACGGAACCCGGCGCGCACGCAGGCGCGGAAGCCTGGACGTCGCATGCCGAACAGGTGAATGGCAGTGGCTGGCGCCTGTTCGGCAGGAAATTCGTGACCGGAGGGGCAGCCGATTCGGGCTCCATCAACGTCTTCGTGCGCCACAAGGACCGCCCGGGCGTCACCGGCTTCGTGGTGCCGCGCAACGCCAAAGGCGTGGGGCCGGCGAGCAGCGTGACGGAGGACGGCGTGGCCCGTGACACGCTGAGCATGGACGGCGTCTTCCTCGACCACAGCCACGTTCTGGGGCAGGTGGGGCAGGGGGAGGAAGTCGCTTTCGACGCCATCCGCCACTCCCACATGGCGATTGGCGCGGCCTGTCTGGGTGGCATGAAGCGCTGCAGCCAGCTGATTTTCCAGCACGCCACGCAGCGCCAGATCGGGGAAGCGGGCCTGGTCGCGCACCCGGTCACCATGACCCGTCTGGGGCGCATCACCGCGGAAGTGACCGCACTGGAGTGTCTGGTACGGCTCCTGGCCGAGCTCGCGGACCAAGACCAAGTCGTCGCTTCGGAGGCCTTCACCGTTTGCAAGCTGGTCGGTCCCGAGATGCTTTGGCAGGCGGTGGATGATCTGGTGCAGCTGCTGGGCCGCCGTGGACTGGTGGAAACGCTGCAGATTCGCAAGCTGGTCGACGACGCGCGGATTCTGCGCGGCCTCGAAGGTCCCGCGGAAGCGAGCGCTGCCGTGCTGGGCGCTGGCCTGCTGGAGGCGGAGCTCGATGGGCTTCGAGCTCTGACTTCCGAGGTGTTTTCGGAGTTGCAGCTCGCGCCGCTGCTGGAGCAGGTGCTGAATGCCCTGGGCGAAGCGCGGGTTCGCAGCGCGGGAGGACCGCCGGCGTCGCAGCACTGGCTCGAGGCTCGCGCGGGAGAGCTGACGACGTGGATGATCCTGCTCGGTGCCGTCGAACGAAAGCGCCGCGCCGCCTCCACGGCGGATCTCGAACGTACTGCAGCTTGGGTGCGTTCCAATCTGGACAATTCGCTGGCCGTCACTCGTTCGGGTCCCCCGCCAGAGGTGCGATTGGGGGCGGGCGTCGTGGGCGACGCCATCGCGTCTTACGATCGCTCGGTGAGTGGGCTGGAGACCGGCGTCGGCCGGGACGCGAGGGCCCAGATTCGCGGCGACGAGCGCGCACGCGGTCTTCGTGGATGGGCGGTGTCGTGGCTCGCCGAGCGGTTGCGTGTCGAGGAAGCTCGCATCGATCCGCGCCGCTCGTTCGCGGATCACGGGGTGGATTCGCTGGCAGCAGTGGAGTTCGCGAAGGCCTTGGCGGATCGAGTCGGGGTGACGCTCGACGAGACATTGCTCTGGAACTTCCCGACCATCGATTCCCTGCTGGCGTACCTGGAAAAGCCCCAGACTCCGCAAGGGAACGTCGCGTCGGCGCAGCAGTCCCCAGCGCGAGCGAGCGGCGCGGCCGAGGTTCGAGATCAGCCAGAGGCTGATGGCGCGAGCAACCTCGAGGACGAGCTCGCCCGGCTCGAACGCGAGCTGAAAAAGCGCAGCTGAAGCGAGCGTCTGGGCAGCGGGGGCGCCGGCAGGGTGCCTCGATGCACGAGTCCGTCGCCCAGCGGCAACGAAGGACCTCCCGTTCGGAGCTCTGCCGAACTACGTTGAGAGTCCAGTAGAACGAACGCGCGAGAGGCTTGTCCCACAAGGTAGGACAGTCCGTTGTGCTGCCCATCAGGCAGTTGAAATCCGCCCCCTCGCCTTGGACCAAGAAATGCGGTTGAGCTTATTGCCCGAGCGGACTCGAATCCCGAGTTTGCAGGTTGCGGGAGAGAGGTCGTCGTGAAGGACGCTGACGAGCGCGTGCTCGAGTTGCTGCGGGAAGCGCGGCGGCAGCTGGAGCTCGAGCGCAGCCGTCGCGAGGAACCCATCGCGATCGTGGGAATCGGTTGCCGTTTTCCGGGTCAAGTCTCGAACCCCGAGGAATTCTGGCGGCTGTTGCGCGACGGGGTGGATGCGAGCAGCGAGGTGCCACGCGGGCGCTGGAATGCCGATGCATTCTACGATCCCGATCCGGAAGCGTCCGGCAAGTCATACACCCGGCGTGGGTCCTTCCTGGAGAGCATCGATGCCTTCGAGCCCGAGTTCTTCGGTATTTCCCCGCGTGAAGCAGCCGGTATGGATCCGCAGCAACGGTTGCTGCTCGAGGTCGTGTGGGAGGCTTTGGAGGATGCCGCGATCGTCCCAGACTCCCTGCGCGGTACGGAGACGGGCGTCTGGCTGGGGCTGTGCCTCGATGACTACGCCGGTCGGAGCTTGTGGTCGGGAGACGCTTCGAACATCGACGCCTATAGCGCGCTGGGCAACACGCGCAGCGTGGCGGCGGGGCGCATTTCCTATGTCCTCGATCTGCGGGGCCCGACCGTGCAGCTCGATACGGCATGCTCGTCGTCGCTGGTTGCCGTGCACCAGGCCTGTCAGAGCTTGCGCGCGCGCGAGTGCAATCTGGCGCTGGTTGGCGGCGTCAACCTGCTGTGCGCGCCGGAATCGACGATCGCGCTGTGCAAGCTGCGCGCGCTGTCTCCGGATGGTCGCTGCAAGACCTTCGATGCCGCCGCGGATGGTTACGGGCGCGGCGAGGGATGCGCCATGATCGTGCTGGAGCGCCTGAGCGATGCGCAGCGAGCCGGGCATCGAATTTACGCGGTCGTTCGCGGCAGCGCAGTCAATCATGACGGTCATAGCAATGGCCTGACGGCCCCCAGTGGTCTGGCGCAGGAAGCGGTGTTGAAGGCAGCTCTCGCCAACGCCGGTACGGAGCCCGCCGATGTGGATCTGGTCGAAGCGCATGGTACCGGCACGTTGTTGGGGGATCCGATCGAGGTCCTCGCGCTGAGCCGAGTCTATGGCGTGAGCCGCGCGCCCGACTCGCCCTTACGCCTGGGAACCGTGAAGACCAACTTCGGGCACCTGGAGGGGGCCGCCGGCGTCGCGGGGCTGATCAAGGTCGCGCTCTGCCTGTCGCATGGGGAGATGGCGCCGAGCCTGCACCTGCAAAGCCCCAATCCCAAGATCCCGTGGTCGAGCCTGCCCGTGCGCGTCGTGACTGCATGCCGCCCGTGGCGCCGCTCCGAGAAGGTGCGCAGCGCAGGCGTGAGCTCGTTCGGTATCAGCGGCACCAACGCCCACGTCGTGCTGGCAGAGGCGCCCGTGCTCGCTCCGCCCGCGCCGGCACCGGTGCGTTCCGCGGAGCTGGTGGTGCTGTCTGCCAGGAGCTCCGCGGCTCTGGCTGCGCTGGCGGGGCGGTTGCGCCAGCACCTCGAAGCGCACCCGGAGCTCCAGCTCGCGGACGTCGCTTTCAGCCTGGCGATCACGCGCTCGACGTTCGACCATCGTCTGGCTCTGGCGGTGCCTTCGCGGCAAGCACTGCTGGAAGCCCTCGAGCATGCCGCCGCGGGGGCGGGCTCCGAGCAGGTGAAGGCCCCAGCTCGAGCGTCGCAAGGGGCGATCGTGTTCGTGTTCCCGGGGCAAGGCTCGCAATGGCTCGGCATGGGGAGAACCCTGCTCGAGGAAGAGCCGGTATTTCGGGCTGCATTGAGCGAGTGTGACCGAGCCATCCAGGCCGAGACGGGGTGGTCGGTGTTGCAGGAACTCCGGGCATCGCCAGAACACTCGCGCTTGGCGCGAGTGGATGTGGTTCAGCCCGTGCTGTTTGCTCTACAAGTGGCGCTGGCGGCACTGTGGCGTTCCTGGGGCGTCGAGCCCACGGCCGTGGTCGGTCACAGCATGGGCGAAGTGGCCGCCGCCTGCGTCGCCGGAGCATTGTCACTCGGAGACGGGGCTGCCGTGATCTGCCGCCGCAGTCAGTTGCTGCTGCAGATCAGTGGTCAGGGCGAGATGGCGCTGGTCGAGCTCGCTCTCGAAGACGCGCGAGCGGCGCTGGTGGGCTACGAGGAGCGACTGGCGGTCGCCGTGAGCAACGGCCCTCGATCGACCGTCATCTCGGGTCATCCGGATGCTCTGACCCAGGTCTTGGCCAGGCTGGAAGCTCGGGGCGTGTTCTGCCGGCGTGTGAAGGTGGACGTGGCCAGCCACAGCCCGCAGGTCGACCCGTTGCTGGGAGAGCTCCGCGCGCGGCTCCAGGGGCTGAAGCCACGCTCGGCCCAGCTGAGCATGCACTCGACCGTCACGGGCGCTCGCGTCGAGGGCACTGAGCTCGA
>JAICTU010000448.1 GCA_025936205.1 Polyangiaceae bacterium
AAGCGGTCAAACGGCGCTGCCTCGCGTTGCGCGCCGAGCGCCTCGTAGGCGGCTTCGGTGGCGCGATACGGCAGCCCGCGATCGAGCCGCGAGATCAATACGTCCGTCACGCGCTGGTCGCGATACTTGCCGAGCGCGCGGAATACCGCCGCCAGGCTGCGCGGATTGTCGTGCTCTTCGGCGATGGCGAGCAGCACCTCCAGCGCCGCCTCGGAGGCAGCCTTGCCCAGCGCTTCGCTCCACTTCGCACGCACGCCCCAGGAGGGCTCTGCCTCGAAGGCGGCGCCCAGCGCTCGCGCTCCCGCACGCCCCGCGTGCCGTACCAGCAGAATGCCGGCTTGAATGCGACCGCGTACGTCCGGCGCTTCGAGCTGGTGCAGCAGCCGCTCCGAGCCTGGATCGAAATCGAGCCGATGCAACACGAGGCCATCGGGATCGACGCGCAAGAGCTCCGGCGACGCCGCCACGGAGATCACGGCCAGCGTGCGCCGGCCCGATACGCGCACGCGCGTGCGCTCCAGTACGCCGGCGCTGGCCCTGCCCCAGGCGAGCTCCAGATCGAACGTGAGGGCGCCTTCGCCCGTCTTTTCGTCCGCCTGCTTCTGCACGATCTCGAACACGCCCTCGGCGCGCTCCGCGTCATGCCGGAATGTGACGTGTAGATCGGGAAAGCCCGGCCGATGGAACCACTGCTCGAAGAAGTGCTCCAGGCTCAGGCCCGAGCGTTCTTCCAGGGCGCGCCGGAAATCGTCCGTCTCGGCGACACGCCCCGCGTGACCGATCAGATAGTCGCGCACGCCCGCCCAGAATGCGTCTTCCCCCAGCAGTTTGCGCAGCATGTGGATGCGGCACGCGGCACCGGGATACAGGTGTTGATCGAACAGGTCGAAGGAGCTGTCGTACTTGCGCGTCACGATCGCGCGCCGGTACTTCTCGTCCACCTCGCTGAAGTAGCTGTCGGCGTGGTTCCACAGATCTACCTGCAGCTCATCGGGGCCTTCGCTGGCCTCGAACCAGCAGCTCTCGAGGTAGGTGGCCCAGCCCTCCTTCAGCCACGAGTGGGCGAAGTCGCGGCAGATCACAGAATCGCCGAACCAGCTATGGGCCATCTCGTGCACGTTCACCAGATCGACCAGCCAGCGCTCCTCCGTCTCCAGCATTTCATCGAGCAGGAAGCGGTCATCCCACGACACCAGCGAGATGTTCTCCATGGCGCCGCCGATCCCCTCCGCCGCGAACTGATAGTACTTCGCAAACGGATACGCGACCCCGAGCCGCCGGGTCAGAAACTCGAGCATCTCGCGCGTGCGGCCGAAGCTGCGCTGCAGGTGCTCGGCAGTGAAGGGACGCGCTGCAAATGCCGCGATCGGCAGGCCCTGGAACTCGCCGCCGTCCCAGCGTACGAAGTCGCCGGCGGCGAAGCACACGAGGTAGCTCGGGCAGCCGACGCTCTGCACGAAGTGCGCGGTCTTGGTGCCGTCTGCGTGTAGCTGTTCGGGTTGCGCCTCGCCGTTGGCGAGCAGGGTGAGCCGCGCGTCCGCGCGCAGCCGGATGTCCAGCGTCGGGCGCACGGAGGGGTGGTCCACCGACGCGAGCCAGTAGCGAGCACGCTCCGTCTCGTGATCGGTGACGGCGAACGTCGGCGCGTCGGGCTGCATCAGGTCGGGCGACGAGAACAGCACGCCGGTGACGGGCGCCAGCACGCGATACGCCAGCTCCACCCGCCGCACCTCGGCCTGCGCAAACGGTGCCGCCCAGGTGAGCACGATGGCTTTGCCGTCGTAGCTGCTGCTGCCCGGCTCGGACCAGGTCACGGTGAGATTGCGCAGATCGATGCCGTCCAGCCGCAGCGAGCGCGCGCCAGCTTGCCGTGCTCTGACCGCGACCGAGAGCCGCACGTCGAGCCGGCGCTGCTCGATGTCGATCGCAACTTGCAGATCGAGATGCACCGGCTCGAGCCGCAGATCCGGGGAATAATGTTCCGCTGCGTCGGGCAGCATGAAGCTGTCCGCCGCGGCCTTGCAACAAGCTCGCTCCATCACAACCCCGGGTCGCGGCGGATGCCCGCGAATGTTTGTGGCAACGTGTGCCGCTGCGCGCCGTCCAGCGGCAGCTCGAACACCTCGCTCACCAGCTCCGCGCGCAGCTCGCCATACAGATGCGGAAACAGCTCGGCATCGCGCGATGCTTCCCAGCGCAAAGCGCCATCCGGAAAACGTGCCGGCGACAGCGCCAGCAGCACCAGCTCCGGTTGCCCAGCGAAGTGCCGCTCCAGCGTCCTGCGCACCTGGTGCGCTGCGGAGAGGTGCACGTAGCCATCCCGTGCGTCATCGCGCGACAGGGGCAGAACCCCGGCTTTCAGGGCCTCCGACCAGCTCGATCGGGGGCAAATCTTGTATAGCGTCTGATGAGACACTTTGCAGGTATATCGAGGGAAACGGCCGATCTCCAGCGCCGCGCGGCCGCGGGGTGCGTGTAGTTTCGAGTGTGGCGCGCGGGCACCCGCTTCGCCGGACCTGCTCCGGAGGCATCAACCAGAGGGCCGAGCGTTCCGTAACTTTCAATGGTGTCGTTTCGATCGCTCAACGGAGGGACTCCGCGCCGCCTCTGGCTCGACCGGGGCAAGTGGATGCTCGAGGTCGTGCGACACGTCAATATCGGGCACGATCTGGTGCGACCAACGACCGAGTGCCTCACTGGCAATCGGATGATCGGCTCGTACTTCAAGAGCAATCCCGATCAAGAGGCCCTCGGCCGTGGCGCGCTGAAGCTGATGCAGATGACCTCGGGCGATGGCCCTCGGAGCTACAGCGCCGTGGGGGCGGAATGGGTCAGCAGCTCGCTGCCGCCGGGCGCGCTCGACGGAGAGGATGAAGACGGCCCGAATCTGCAGACCCAGCTGGACGCGCTCAACATGCGCATCACCGCTCTGGTGGCACTGCAGGAAGGGCTGCTGGTCCGCCTCGCGCGCCTCGAGGCCCGCATCACCGAGGGCAGCACCGGGAACAATGGCGCGCGTCGCACGGGCGTACGGGCAGCCCTGGCGCTCGAAGCGGCTGCGGTGCGCGAGACGCCGGCAGGGCCGAGCGGCCCTGCGGCGCCGATCGGGGAGGCCGCGGCAGAGCCCTTGGAGTCCGAAGCGGAGTCTGAGGCGGAGGACGAAGCGGAGTCTGAGGCGGAGGACGGGGCAGCGTCGTCAGAGCCGGCACCGCCGGAGCCGGCACCAGTGCGCGCCAGCCCCGAACCCGTCGACCAGCGCGCCCGTCCCAAGGCGGAGCTGGCTCTGCCGCCCGTCGCCGAGCTGAGCAAGTGCATCGCGCTGCTGGTGGGCAACGGTGTCAACGTCGAGGCGGCGGCGCCGCTCGCAGTCGGCCCCGACCTCCAGAATTGTTATTCGGCGCTGATCGAAGACGAGTCGGGAGAGCCGCTGGGACTGATCCTGATGGATTTACGCGCGACGGTCTTCCTCGGTGGGTCGCTGATGATGCAGCCCACGGAACAGCTCGAACAACAATTCGCCGCAGCCAACCCCGAGCAGGACTCGATCGCCGCTTCGGCCGAGATCTGCAACGCGCTCTGCGCTGCGCTCAATGCGGCTCAGGACCGCTACCACGTTCGGACCTGTCCGCTCGAGAAGCTCGACCTCGCCCGCCACCTCTGGGCCACCCACGTTGAGACGCGGCGCGATCTCGCGGACAGCTTCGGTGGCAGAGTCGCCGTGCTCTCGATGCCGGGCGCCTGAGCTAATCCAGCAGACGCTGTGCGTCGCTCCACAGCCGCTGGACCACGGCCGCCGCCGGCTCTGCTCGAGCGAGCGCGGCGGACTGCCCTGCCCACGCTTGCATGCGTTGCACGTCGCCGGCCCGCGCGGCATCCTGGCGCATCGCTGCCGTCAGACCCCGCTGAAGGGGATACGCCGCCGGGGTCGGCGCTCCCGGCGCGCTGGCGGCCAGAGCGTATCGGGTGGCGATGCTCCGCCCGGGCCGCCCGCTGAACACCCGACTCACCAGCGTGTCCTCGGGCAGCGTGGTGGCGAGCGCATTCGCCCAGGCGGGCGCCGTCTTCGCCTCGGGACAGCGCAGGAACGCCGTCCCGACCTGCACCGCGCTCGCGCCGAGCAGCAGGGCGGCTGCCACTCCGCGCCCGTCCGCGATGCCGCCCGTCGCCACCACCGGGATGTGCACGGCGTCGACAACGGCGGGGAGTAACGAGAACAAGCCCACGAGCTGGCGCTCCGCCAGGCTGGCATCAAACGCCGCCCGATGACCGCCCGCCTCTGCGCCCTGCACGACCAGCGCGTCGGCGCCTGCCGCCTCTGCCGCGCGCGCCTCGGCAACGGTGCTCACTGCCGCAAACCAGGCGCTGCCGCTCGCCTTTGCGCGCGCGACGAACTCTCGCGGATACAGCCCCATCACCGACGACACCACGTTCGGCGCGAGCTCCAGCAAGGCCTCACACTGGCCAGCGAACTCGGGCGGTTTCGCCGCAGCCGCGTCCGGCGCGACCGCCGGCCCCCACTGTCCCAGAAACGCGCCCAGCTCGCGCTCGCGCTCCGCGTCTCGGGCTGGCGCTGGCTCCGGGATCCAGAGATTGAGCTGCACTGGGCCCGCGCTGCCCGCACGAAATTCCTGCATCCACGCGTGCATGGCGCTGGGCTCATGCAACAGCAGACCGGCGGCGCCCATGCCACCGGCGTTCGCAACCGCGATCGACAGCGAGGGCGGGCAAGCGCCGGCCATGGGTGCGAGCAGGATCGGCGCCGGACAGCCGAAGCGTTGACAAAACTGCGACGACTTTTCGAGACGACGGTTCATGGCTCCGTTCTGGAGTCCAAAAACCGTCGGGGCAAGGGCGCAGAGGAGGCCTAGGCTGGACAGCGCGCGCGCGTTACAGTGCGGAGCGTGCCGCCCAGCGAAGATCCCCTGAAGCCCGATAACACGGCCGTGCGTGTCGCCCTGTGGCGAGCGTTGCACGTACAGGCCGATGCAGCGCCGCACGTGTTCGTGGACGAAGTCGGATTGAAGCTGGTGGCGCCCGGCGAGGGCTGGAAGAGCCGCCCGGACATGAGCCCTTTTACTGCGCCCTTCCGCGCATCGATCGTGGCTCGCGCACGCTTTGTGGAAGATCTGGTGGCGGAGCAGCTGGCCCGGGGGGTCGGTCAGTACGTGATCCTCGGTGCGGGGCTGGACACCTTCGCGCAGCGCCGCCCGGAGCTTGCCTCCCGCCTGATCGTGTTCGAAATCGATCAGCCCCGCACGCAAGCCTGGAAGCGCCAGCGGCTGATCGAGCTCGGGTTCGGCGTTCCAGCCTTCCTGCGGCTGGTGCCCGTCGATTTTGAAGCTGGGGATGCCTGGTGGGAGTGTCTGGCCGCGGCGGGTTTCGACGAGGCGCGGCCGGCGCTGGTGGCGTCTACCGGCGTCAGCATGTACCTGACCAAGGCCGCGGTCGCGGCCACGCTGCGGCAGATCGCGTCGCTCGCTCCGGGCTCCACGCTCGTCCTGTCCTTCTCGCTCCCGGTCGAAATGGCCGATCCGGAGCTGCGCCCCGGTATCGAGCGCGCGATCGCCGGAGCCAGAGCGAACGGCACGCCGTTCATCAGCTTCTTCATGCCGGATGAAATGCTGGCTCTGGCCCGAGACGCGGGCTTTCGTCAGGTCCAGCACATCTCGGCCGCCGCACTGGCGCAGCGCTACTTTGCGGGGCGCGCAGACGGGCTTCGTCCGCCGAACAACGCCGAAGAGCTGCTCGTGGCCACGACCTGAGCCCGAGGCCAGTCACCCGAGGTCATCGTGATCCACAGGAGCAGCCTTTTTCGCACCGTTGACGCTTGGAGCGAGGTGGCCTTCGAGCAGCGAGACCTTCCTGCCGCAGAGCGCGCGCTGGTCGCGCGATGGATCGCTGGGCGTCAGGGGTTGAAGGGAGCGTACGCGGATATGTTCGCGGGTTTTCCCTCGGAGCTCGAGCAGGGCATCGTGGTCTTCACCGGCGAGCGGATCACTGCGGCTTCGGCCCGTCACGTCCTCGGTGAAGAAGCTTCTCGCGCGCTGCGCTTGCTGCGCGTGGAGGAGCCCGAAGTGCGAGCCGCGCTCGAGCGCGCGAACGCGGGCATGATGAAGCGCCTTGCACAGGCCGCGCTCGATCCTCGCAACACCAACCCGGGCAGATACTGCTGCGGCAAGTGCACGGTCGGCTTCTGGCGCAACCTACTCTCGGGTGGACTCGATCGGCAGGAGGAGCGACTGCGACGCGGCGTCGCCGAGGCACTGCGGAGCATGCGCGTGGGGGAGGGCAAATGGCGCGTGTTCCCCTTCTGGTATACCGTGCTCGCGCTCAGCGAAATGGACTTGCCGGAAGCACGCACGGAGCTGGAATACTCAGTTCCGGTACTCGAAGGAGCAGCCAAGCGCAAGCCCTCTAACGTTCACGGTCAGCGACGGCATGCGCTGGCGCTGCGGGTGCTGGAGCAAATGGGGCGCTAGCACTCGAGATCCGAAGTTCGTGCCGGATTTCAGGCAATGAAAGTCAAGGTCCAAGGGAAGTTTTCGATGACCATGAGCACCAGTTCATCGAGGTTCTTCCGAAATGGCGTGCGCTCCCACTGGCCACGGTGGTTCGCCATGTCCAGACACCACAGATGTACGGTGTCGCGACGGATCCGGAAATGTTTGAAGGGATCCCGGGTGGGACATGACTCCACGATCACCGAGGCGCCGTACTTGCGAGCGCGTACGTGCTTGACGCCCGCATCGTGCAACAGCTCCTCGACCCGTTCGGGGTGGTGAGGTTCGGCGGCTTGCTTGGTCGCCATCTCAGCGGCGGCCGTTAGGGGGCCAGCCGCTGGTCATTCTGAAACTTGTCAGTTCGCCAAGTCCAGCGAACGGGTGGCGCTCGACGAGATTCCAGTGTGCGATGAATCCGCTCACCCGCTGCGCCTGCTCGGCCGGGCTCACAAAGTCGCCATCCGCTCCGTCGGAGCAGCTCGCCAGGTCCCCCCGCGCCGTACAAAATCGAAGTTTCCATCGGAACTTCGATTTGCGATCGCAGAACCCCTCCGCCGAAGCCTCAGAATGCTTCAGCGCCGCACGGCAGTCCCGCGCAAGCTGCGCGGCCGGTGAACTCCAGGGGATCACGGGTCTTTCGCGCCCGGTTCGCGGGAATTCCTCAGGGCCGGACCTCATCTGCACGGCGCTGCCCGAAGCTTCGGGGCGCCGGGCGGCGCTGCTCTCAGCGCTGGCGCGCAGGAGTTCGATGCAGGCGCTGCAACGCTTGGCGGAGCCATTGCTGCGGAGCGGCGGCGGCGAGCTCGCCGTGTTGCCGGAGCTCCGCCATCACGGCGTGGACGTCCGCAGCGCGAAAGCCCAGCTGGCACAATCCAGACGCCACCTTCGCGGGGACATCGAGCGAGCTCGAGGCCGACAGCGGCGCGGGCAGATGTTGCACGCCGAACGCGCCGGGCAGCACGCGAAAGTCGCTGGCAGAGCCTGCGCCGCGCAGCTCGCCCCGGTGCAGCGCACGGTGATGGGCCGAGCACAGCGTGACGAGATTGTCCGCGCTGTGGCTGCCGCCTTCGGAGCGCGGCCGGATGTGATGCAGATCGAGGAAGGT
>JAICTU010000106.1 GCA_025936205.1 Polyangiaceae bacterium
GGGCAGCCAGTCAACATCCAGTTGACCCTGATCCCGTTCGCCGGTCCTCCCTTCACTCGGACGATCACGGTGCCCGTGCCCAAGTATCTCGCCGACACGACGCTCAAGCTGTCGATCCGCCCGGGCCACTCGGTGGAGCGAGAGAAGGCCAACCCCGAGACGCTGGACGAGTTCATCGCCAACCAGGCGGACCCAATTTACCCCCCGAAGACCGTGGTCGTTTCCTATGCTGCAGGCGGCGGTGTGAGCTTCAAGGGTCGCGTCGCAGAGAATCTTCCGCCCGGCGCGATCGACGCCATCCGGCAACGCACCGCGAGCTTCTCCCCCGAGGCCTTCAAATCGAATCGGTATCACGTGGTCGAGCTCGATGATTTCATGGTTGGAAACGACAGCGTCAGCGTCAAAGTGAGGCCAGTGCTCCGATGAACCGAAGGACGATGCGGCTGGGAATTGCGGGCTTGTCGATGCTGGCTGTGCTGGGCACAGCCGCGCTCAGCGCTGCCGTGGGCACGCGCCGCTTCGAGCTGCATCGAGGCAAAGACTTCCAGGGCGGCGACCTCAAGGGCGTGGCGGTGGACAGCGCCGGCCGCGTGCACGCCGGTTTGAATCTGGGCGCGCTGCCGCTGGCGGATGCGCAATCCGTGTGGTGCGCGCTTCCGCGCTCCGATGGCAGCCTGCTGCTCGGGACCGGCAACGAGGGCAAGCTGCTCGAGGTGCGCGGCGGCTCGGTGAAGGTCGCGGCCGAGACCAAGGCCCTGGTCATCACCTCCATGGTCGAGGGCTGGAAGGGCGATGTGCTGCTCGGCACGATGCCGAAGGGCGAGGTGATGCGCTACTCCGGCGGCAAGCTCTCGACGCTGGCCAAGCTGGAAGGGGCCGACCACATCTGGGCGCTCGCGTTCGACAAGTCGTCGCAGGCCCTGTTCGCGGCCACGGGCCCCGAAGGCAAACTCTTCCGCATCGAGCAGAGCGGCAAAGCCCAGGTCTACTTTGACGCCGAGGAACAGCACCTGATGAGCGTGGCCGTGGCGCCGCAGCGCAGTAATTATCGGGCGCCCGAGGGGCGCGATGGTACGGTCGTGTACGCCGGCTCCAGCGACAAGGCGAAGCTGTACGAGGTGCGCGCCCCGGGCCGTGCCAGCGTGCTCTATGACTTCGGCCGCACGGAGGTGCGCTCGATCGCGGTCAGCCCGAAGGGCGACGTGTACGCGATCGCCAACGACATCAAGTCGGGCGGCTTCGTCCAGCGCGACGACGATGGCGGCGAGTCTCAGCCCCCGGCCAAGACGACCGGCAAGGGCGTTTTGTTCCGTTTCTCCAGCGACGGCACGCCGGAAGAATTGCTGGAAGACAGCGACGAGCACTACACCAGCCTCACGCTGGGCCCCAACGGGCAGCCGTACGTGGGCACGGGCGTCAACGGCCGCATCTACACCGTGGATGACGCGCACAATGACGTGCTGGTGGCGGACACGGAGGAGCGCCAGATCGGCGCGCTGATGCTGGCCGGCAACCAGCAGTTCGCCACCACCAGCGATCCGGCGGTGTTGCACCCGGTGCGCGGCATCGGCGGCACCGACGCGGTCTGGACCAGCAAACCGCTGGACGCCGGCTTGCACGCGCATTTCGGTCAGCTGAGCTGGACGGCGTCGGGTCCGCTGGAGCTGTCGACGCGCTCCGGCAACACGCAGCAGCCCGACGATACCTGGAGCCCCTGGAGCGAGGCGCTCACCAAGCCGGGCATGACGCAGAGTCCCCCTGCCCGCTACGTGCAGATCCGAGCGCGCTGGAGTCGCGATCCGCAAGCCGCGCTGAGCGATGTCACGCTGCCCTTCGTCACCGACAACCTGCGCGCCGTGCTGACGAGCCTGGAGGTCGACCGCGAGAAGGACGAGCGCGTCAGCAACGGGAGCGATGATATCGGCAGCTCCGGCGGTCCGATCAGCGACGACGCCAGTCCGGTGGTCAAGCTGAAGTGGAAGGTCGACAACCCCGATAGCGACGAGCTGCGCTACCGGCTGCAGTACCGCTTGCTGGGCACCGACCAATGGGTGGACATCCTCAAGCCCGGCCGTCCCCTGACGAAGACCCAATTCGACTGGGACACCGCTGATTTGCCGGAGGGGCGCTATCAGGTACGCGTGCAGGCGAGCGATGAGCTCTCCAATCCGCCCGATCGCGTGAAGAAGCACGAGCTCTCGAGCAGCACCATCGTGGTGGACAACACGCCGCCCGCGCTCACATCGCTGGAAGCCAATGGCCGCCGCGTGACGGGCACGGCCGTGGACGGCGTGGGGCCGATCGCGCGCATCGAGATGAGCGTGGCGGGCAGCGGCGAGTGGTTCCCCTTCTACCCGCGTGACGGCATCTACGATCAACAGCGCGAAGACTTCGATGTCGACGTGTCCTCGTTCGCGCCCGGCGGACGAGTGGTGATCGCCGTGCGCGTGTACGATCAGGCGAACAACTTCCTGGTCCGGCACGTGACCCTCCCCTGAAGAGCTCCCGCGGGAAGAGCTGTCCCGATCAGCCGGGCGCCTGCAGCGGCGCCCGGCGACCCCGCCAGCACGCGGGACGCTGCAGCGCGCCAGGACGGACATCGCCGCAAAGCATCAAAGGCCTCCGGGCCGGCAGTGCATTTTCGAAAGCCTGAGAGCTCCGGAAATACGTCGCGCCGTCCGCTGCAGGAACATCTGCTGCCTGGGAACGATTCCGCACTCACCTGCACAGCGGGCGCCCGTTGGCTGGCAACCTGCCGGGTGCTACCATATTAAGGTTAATCTTCGTTTCTGCCCGCCGTTGGCTGGCAGCTTTCATTCTTCTTTCTTAGCTAAACCTACCGTGGCGAAACGCTGGGTCCGGGTGTCGTTTGCGTTGCTCATGGGAGCGAGCGCAGTCGGCGCATGTTCGGTAGATCGCGCTCCCATGGCCAGCTCGAGCTGCACCGGCTTGAGCTGCCAGGATGTTGGCGACCAGGGGCCGGCGATGGATCTGGGTGGGACGGCGGCCGCGCCCGACGCATCGAGCTCCGCGTCGCCGCCGCCCAAGCTGCTCAAGGTGGTCTGCGGTGACGGCCTGTGCGTGCCCGAGGATCGGCGCTCCTGCGCGAACTATTCGCCGCCCGGGCAGGCGCCGAGCGAGACCGGGGGCGAAGGCGATGCCGGCCGCTCTGAAGAGTCGGACAGCGGCGCGGGGCTCGACGCGGGCGTGGGCGACGCCGGGTTCGACACGCGCGTCGATGGCAGCTTCACTCGCCCGACCACTCCCGAGGCAGCGCCGAGCGCGTACGCTTGCCAGCTCTCGCCAAACGGCATCAATCGGGTGATGCGCAGCTGCGTCCCTGCCGGCACGCGCAAGACCGACGAAGCGTGCACCTCCTCCCTCGACTGCGAGCCCGGTCTCGGCTGCGTCGGCAGCGTGCGCGCCGGCCGCTGCCTGCCCTATTGCTGCGGCATCGACGGCGATACCTGCGAGGACGGCTCCTTCTGTGCGCCGCGCCCGTTGCGCACGCTGGAGCTCGGCGAAGCCGACGGTCCGATGGTGCCCGTGTGCGATCGGGCCGAGAACTGCAGCCTGGGCGAACCCGCGAATTGCACGGGCGAACACTGCGTCTGCAGCAGCGAGAAGGTGTGCTCGGTGGTGCGCCCGGACGGCACCACGGCCTGCGTGGATCAGGGTGAGAACGGCGCCGGCGAGCCCTGCCCTTGCAAGTGGGGCTACGTCTGCTCGCAGGGCACGACGCCCCCGAGCTGCGTCAAGACCTGCGAGCTGAACGCCCTCGACCAGTGCGGCTCGGGCGTGTGCCAGTCGACCCCGCTGCTGCCCGAAGGCTGGGGTACTTGCGTCGGCACCCCGTCCGATCAAAAGCCCTGACATGCTGCAGCTGCAGTCCCGCACCCCGGAGCGCTGGCTCGAGGTGGTGTTCGCCGGCTTCGACGCGTTCCTGATTGATCACACGCTGTGCGAGCGCAAGGCGAGCGCCATGGCGATGTCGCTGGTCGCCAAGTACCCCGACCGCGACCTGATCCTGGAGCCGCTGATCGCGCTGGCGCGCGAGGAGCTGGAACACTTCCACATCATGTACAAAGTCCTGGCGTCACGCGGACTGCGCCTGCCCGGCGACGCGCCCGACGAGTACGTCAACGGCTTGCGCAAAGTACTGCCGCATCACGCAGAGAGCTTGCTCCTCGATCGGCTGCTCGTCTCCGGAGTGATCGAGGCCCGCAGCTGCGAGCGGCTACAAATGGTGATGGAAGCGCTCCAGGACACCGAGCTCAAGCAGATCTACCTGGACCTGGTGCGCGCCGAAGCCCGCCACCACGGGCTCTTCTTTCGCCTCGCGCACCACTACTACCCGCCCGGGCTGGTACGCGACCGTTCACAGACGCTGCTCGCCGCCGAAGCGGCGCTGGTCGAACGCCTCCCCCTGCGCGCCGCCGTACACTGAAGCACGCCACGCGAGGCAGAAGAATCAGATTCTGGGTGAGCGGGCACTCCACGTCGGCGCGCGTCGCCAAGCCCCCTGCTCGCCGTGCCGCCTTTTTCGAAGGGCTCGAGGGGGGGCGCGGCGGTTCGAGACCGAATCCGGTCTCGGCAAGGAGCGCTCAGGATTGCGCGGGTGGTAGCTCGACGTGCAGCGTCGCGATGCCGTCGCTGGTCACCACGCGATGGCTGGGGCCGTTCGCGTCGGGATCGGAGCTCAGGTCGATGACCAGGTCCACACCGTCGGCGCTCTGGACCAGCGCCACGTGCGAGACGGGCGGGCCGAAGTGCTCGGTGGGCAGGGGGTTGCCGTTGTTGGGAACGCCGAGCTTGGCACCCGCGAGCTTATACGTGAGGCGGCGCCCGGTTCGATCCAGCGCAACCGGCACCTCGCCGGTCATGCGCACGAAGATCGATGCACCTTTGTCCGGACGAACCGCAAAGCCCGTGAAGATGATCTCGACCCCTGAGCGCGCCGCCGCGTGCTCCGTCGCCTGCGAGGCCTTGTGCGCTGGGCCTTGCGCCAGCGCTCGGCCGGCCCCGAGCGTCGCCATGCCGCCCAAGAGCGCCGCCGCCAGGACCCTCGTCCACCACTCGCCCCGCACGCTCTTTGACATCACGGATCCTTCCATTGCCAGCACGATCCTATAATTTAGCCCGCTGGGGCAGGGCACGCTACCGACGCTCAGGGGGGTGCGTTGCCGCTCGCCGGCGGCGCTGGGGGCGCGGGTGTCTCACCGGGTGGATCAGTGGCAGGCGGAGTTTGAGGTGCTGGCTTGTCGGGTGCCGGGGTGCTGGGTGCCGGAGTGTCGGACGGCGGCGCAGGTGACACCGCCGCCGGCACTGGTACGACGGGGGACGCTGCTTCCGTGGCCGCCGCTGCGGGCACGGGCAAGGAAGCCAGCGAAACTTTGATGCGCGAGCGCGCTCCTTCGTAGAAAGCGCGCACGGCGGCGTTCAAGCGCTGCGCCACGTACCAGCGCGCGAGCAGGGGCGCCACGACCTCGTAAGGTTGCGCCGAGAACGGCGTGCGGGTCGTACGGTGTACGATGCGCAGCTCGGTATCGCTCGGTGTGAGCATGGTGGCGACCATGCGATCCAGATACAGGCTCGCGCGTGCACGCCGCACGAGCAGCGGGCCGAGGTCATTCGGATCGAGGCCCTCCGCGCCCAGCAGCTCGCGCAACGCCGCCTCGCCGCCCACCTGCTCGACCAGCGCCAGCCGCGCCGAGCGCATGCGCGTCTGCAGATCCGTGCGGCTGGGCTCGGGCGTGATCTCCAGGCTCTCCAGCAGCGTCTCCGCCATGTGCCGCTCCAGCGCGGAGCGCACGTGGCGATCGAGATAGGGCGCAGCCGCCGAGGGTGTGAAGCCATTGTCGGTGAGCGCGTCGAGCCGGGCTTCGAACGCCAGCTCACGCTCGAAGATGAAGCGCGGGCTCGCGACTCCGCCCGTCTCCGGCGCGGTGAAGCGGACCACGACGCGATCGATCGCCCGGGGCGTGGGCAGCGCCGGCGCGGGCCTGGCGGGGGGTGCGACGGCCGGTGGCGTGAGCGGGGCCGGCGCGTCCGCAGCGTGCGCGGAGCCGGTGAGCAGCGCAGCGACGCCGAGCAGACACGCGCTGAACGGCGGGAGCTTCCGCACGCTGCCTCCGGCCCTCAGGAGGGGAGCGTCTTTTCGGCGCCTCGACCGTCTTCTGGCGGCGAGGACGGCGGGGCACTGCTGCTGCGCAAGCGCGGCTCGGAGCCCTCGTCTTCCGGCGCATTGGACTCGTGACGCTGCGAGTAGCCGCGCGACACGCGCCGCGCCTTCACGAACTCGGCGAAGGTGAGCACGCGATCGAGGTCGCGCGCGCCCAGCGTCGTCGCCACGTCTTTCAGCTGGCGCCGCAGCCACTCTGCGTTGCGAGTGCGCCTGCCCCCGAGCTGGTCCTGCGAGACCGGCGGCGGCTCGGAGTTCTGCTCCTTGACGGGTGCCGGCGCGGCAGCAACCGGGCGCGGCACCGCGCGCAACGCATGTGCCTCGAGCCAGGCTTCCATGAACACACGCAAACGCTCGCTGCGGAACGCGAACCAGCGCTCTCGCTCCGTCGCGTTCACCATCAGCACGTCCTTGAAGCGCCGGAATGCCCCTCGGCCATCGATCGCGAGCACCAGCTCATCGCGCAGATCGCCGGGATCCAGCATCTGGATGAAGCGCTCCATCCAGCGGTACTGCTCGCGCGAGCTCACCGGCTCGACGCGCACATAAGCCGCGTCGGCGGCGATGCGCGAATGCATCTGTGGGTCGGCGATCCCGTCCACCACCCGCAGCACCTCCCCCGTGCCGAGATGCAGGTAGCTATGCACTTCCGGAGCGTTGTTTTCGAACGCATCTTCGAGTGCCTCCCAGTCGACGGGAACATCGATAATGGCTTCGGAACGGGTGCCTCCCCCGCTCTTTTCAGCTGCCATGATTGCCTTCTTCTGCGCCCAGTACCTCTGTGTCCAAGACAGAGCGTGCTCGGCGCACCGCTGCCTGCCAACTCGACAGCCGTCGATCGCGCTCGGTGTTCGTCATCTGGGGTTGAAATCGCTGCGGATGTTCCACCAATCGTGCCGCCTGCTGGATGTCACCAAACACACCTGAGCCCACACCGGCAAGCATCGCTGCTCCGCGGGCGGTCGACTCCACGTCGAGCGGTCGTTCGATCCCTACGTTGGACACATCGCTTTGAAACTGCATGAGAAGATTGTTCTGCGCCGCCCCTCCGTCAACTCGAATGCGGCCGATCCCAGCGCCCCCTTCTGCATTATCCTTTGGGGAATGGTGGTCCGGGGTGCGGGCTGCCCCGGCGGCAGACGTGCCGAGGTCTTCGCGCATTGCCGAGACCAGATCTGCAACCTGGAAGGCGATGGCCTCCAGCGTAGCACGCGCAATGTGCCCCGCGCTCGACCCTCGGGTCAGACCGCAGATCAAGCCGCGCGCGTCCGGGTCCCAGTGCGGCGCACCGAGGCCCGAGAGCGCCGGAACGAACACCACGCCTTCGCTGGAGGGCACCGAGCGGGCGAGCGCTTCGATCTCTGCCGAGGACCGGATCAAGCCCAGCCCGTCGCGCAGCCACTGAACGGCTGCTCCCGCAATGAAACAGCTACCCTCGAGCGCGTAGGCGCGCTGTTCTCCGATCTGCCAGGCCACGGTGGAGAGCAGCCCATGGGCACTGCGCACCCGCTCCACGCCGGTGTTGACGACCAGAAACGCGCCGGTCCCATAAGTGCACTTGGCGTCGCCCGGTGCGAAGCACGCTTGCCCGAACAACGCCGCCTGCTGGTCCCCCGCCACACCTGCAATCGGCACGCCATCCGGCAGCGGCTCGAAGCCATGGGTGCGCGCCACCACGCCGGTGCTCGGCACGATGCGCGGCAGCACCGCGCGCGGTACGCGAAACAAGTCACACAGCCAGGGATCCCAGTCCAAGGTGTCGAGATGCATCAGACTGGTGCGCGACGCATTGCTGACTTCGATCACGTGGGGCGCGCCCGCGGCGGCTCCGCCCGCCAGGGACCAGATCAGCAGGGAGTCGATGGTGCCGAAACACAGCTCTCCGCTTTCGGCTCGCCGCCGCGCGCCTCGCTCGTCGAGCAGCCACGCCAGTTTGGTGGCTGAGAAATAGGGATCCAGGACCAGCCCCGTGCGCTCGCGCAGCTCGGGTTCGTGGCCCTCGTTCTTCAGACGCCGGCACACTTCGGTGGTGCGCCGATCTTGCCAAACGATGGCTCGATCAATCGGCCGACCGCTGCTTCGCTCCCAGAGCACGGTGGTCTCACGCTGGTTCGTGATGCCGACCGCGAAGATCTCGGAGCCGCGCACGCCGGCGGAGCGCAGTGCGCCGCTGACGGCGAGCGTGACGCTGCTCAGGATCTCGATGGGGTCGTGCTCGACCCAGGCCGGCGCCGGGAAGTGTTGCGGCAGCTCATGGCTTTCGCGCCCGAGAGTTCGTCCGTCCATACCCATGACCAGCGCCGTCGACCCGGTGGTCCCCTGGTCGATTGCCAACAAGTACCGGTTCATGAGCCCGAGCTACACTACCAGAACGGGCCGTGCTTGTCGCCGCGTCCTCCGGACGGTAGCCTGAAGCGCGATGGCCCGGCTCATCCTCACCTCTCCCGAGGGTCAGCAAGTCGTCACGCTGGCGGCCAGAAATTCACTGGGGCGGCATCCCGACAGCAGCATCCAGATCCTGGACAAGATCGTATCGAAGGAACATTGCCGCATCCTGCTGGAGGGCAAGACCTGGGTACTGCAGGATCTGGATAGCCTCAATGGCACCTTCCTGAACGGCACGCGGCTCAGCGGCAGCCATCCGCTGCAGCACGGCGACGAGTTCAGCCTGGGCGCCACGCGCGCGCGCTTCGAGCAAGACGGCTCGTCGCCAGACCCGGTGGTGGCGCCCGCGGCCGCGGCGGCTGCGACGGTGCCGCGACCGTTCGTCACGGCTCCGGTGACATCGCCCGATTTGCCTCCGGTACGACCACCAGCAGTCGGCGGCCCACCGAACGCCTTCAGCGCCACCGCGCGCCGCATGGACGCGTTCGAAGCGGCGCCGGCCGTGCGCGGGCCCAGCCCGGCGCTGGCAGCTGCCGCCGGGCAAACGCTGCTCACCGCCGCCCCCTCGCAGATCGACATCAACAAGCAAGGCCACGAGATCGGCACGCAGATCGCCGCTCAGGAGCCTGGCTTTCGGCCGTATCACCAGGTCGCGTCGAATCCCGCGCAGATGGAGGCGGACTACGAACGGCTGCGGCTCTCGCACGAGCTGTCGCGCGAAATCTGCCTGGAGCGCGATCTCTCCACGCTGCTCAACAAGATCCTCGCCAGCATGTTCCGCTTCGTGCGCGCGGATCGCGGCGTGATCTTTCTGCTCGGAGACAACGGCGAGCTGATACCGGGCGCCAGCTTGCGGCGCGATGGCTCGGAAGCGGCGATCAGCGTGTCGTCGACGATCATGAACCACGTGATGCGCGAGCGCGCCTCCGTGCTCACGCACGACGCGGCGATGGATTTCGCCGGCTCCAAGGGCCGCAGCATGATCTTGAACCGCATCAGCTCGGCGATCGTGGCGCCGCTGATGCATGAGAAGGAGATCCTCGGCGTCCTGTGGCTGGACAGCGAGACGCTGGCGCGCTTCGAGAACCGCGATCTGGAGATGGTCACCGCCATCGCGGCTCAGGCGGCCATGTTCATCGAGATCACGATCCTCGGCAAGAAGGTCGAGCAAGAGATCGTCAATCGCGAGCGCTTCAGCCGCCTGCTCTCACCCAACGTGGCGGAGAAGGTGCTGTCCGGCGAGATGGTCATCCAGAAGGGTGGCCAGCTGGTGCGCGACTGCACCGTGTTCAACTCGGACATCCGCGGCTTCACCATGATGAGCGAGAGCGCCTCGCCAGAAGCGCTGGTGGAGATGCTGAACGAGTACTTCGAGCTGATGGTCGATACTCTGTTCAAGTACGAAGGCACGCTCGACAAGTTCATGGGTGACGGGATCATGGCGCTGTGGGGCGCGCCGGTCGCCACCAAGGACGACGCGGTGCGCGCGGTCGAGTGCGCGCTGGAACAGATGGAAGTGCTGCGCGCGTTCAACTCCGCGCGGAAAGCGCGCAAGGAGCCGTCGCTGGAGATCGGCATCGGCATCCACACGGGCCCGGTGGTCGCCGGCTACATCGGCAGCTCGAAGGCGCTCTCGTACACCGTGATCGGCGATACCGCCAACACCAGCGCGCGCCTGTGTGGCGCGGCGGGCCCCGGGGAGATCCTGGTCAGCGCCGCCACGCTGGAGCGGATCGGCTCGCGCTTCGACTATCAGGAGCTGCCTCCGGTACAGCTGAAGGGCAAGGAGAAGCCGTTCCGGCTCTACGCGATCCGGCGCTCGAAGTTCGCCGTGAGCGTGGCCGTGGCTCCCCCCAGCTCCTCGCGCCCGCCGTCGCGTGCCGAGCGCTGAAAACGCCTGATCCGGAGCGGCCGAATTAAGAGCCGGGATCTTCGAGATCCTGCTCCCGTGTTCCCATTTGGGCGAGGCTTGCCCCAGCCTGGCACGGCACGGAAGTCGCTTCCGGCGCCGGCCACGAGCGGTTTGAAAGCGCCATGGATCCTGGGGGAAACGCTGGGCAGGGCCGCGCTGTGCGCTAAGACCGCAATCCGGCTCAAACAATCCCGCCCACAGTGTGCGAGTCCGCTTGATCGGCAGGGCCGCGAACGGTAGATCCCCAGCCGGCTCGACAAGCGATTTTGCCAGCGTCAACTCTGCGGGGGATGACCCCCGCTCCCCCATTGCGAGTGAAAGGCGCCGGCACAGGAGACAAGCATGGCTACGAGAATTGCTATCAACGGCTTTGGACGCATCGGGCGCTGCGTGGTGCGCGCGCTGAACAAGCGGAACATCAAGGATGTCGAGCTGGTCGCCATCAACGATCTGACCGACCCCAAGACGCTGGCTCACCTGCTCAAGTACGACTCGGCTCACCGCACCTTCGACGCCAACGTGAGCGCGGCCGACGGCGCCATCCGCGTCGACGACAAGGAAATTCGCGTCACCGCGCTGAAGGATCCGCGCGAGCTGCCCTGGAAGGAGCTCAAGGTGGACGTGGTGCTGGAGTGCACCGGTCTGTTCACCTCCAAGGAGAAGGCCTCGGGCCACCTCAGCGCCGGCGCCAGCAAGGTGATCATCAGCGCCCCCGCCACCGACCACGACAAGACGATCGTGATGGGCGTGAACGACAGCGAGTACGACGGCTCGAAGCACAACATCATCTCGAACGCCTCCTGCACCACCAACTGTCTGGCGCCCGTGGCCAAGGTGCTGCTCGACAACTTCGGCGTCGAGCGCGGCCTGATGACGACCGTGCACTCCTACACCAACGACCAGAGCTTGCTCGATCTGCCGCACCGCAAGGGCGACCTGCGGCGCGCACGCGCGGCGGCCGTGAGCATGATCCCGACCTCCACCGGTGCCGCCAAGGCGGTGGCCGAGGTGATCCCGGCGCTCAAGGGCAAGTTCGACGGCCTGGCCATCCGCGTGCCGACCATCGACGTGTCGGTCGTGGACCTGAGCCTGACCACCGAGAAGCCGGTCAGCGTCGAGGCCATCAACGAGGCGATGAAGAAGGCTGCCAACTCGCCGACGATGAAGGGCTACCTCCAGTACTGCGACCTGCAGCTGGTCTCCAACGACTTCATCGGCAACAGCCACTCCAGCATCTTCGACGCGACGCTCACCAAGACGATGGGCGACCGCTTCGCGAAGGTGTTCTCCTGGTACGACAACGAATGGGGCTTCTCGGAGCGCATGGTCGATCTCGTGAAGCTCGTGGCGAGCCGCTGACCTCGGATCCTGCCGCCGCACCGGGAATGGCCTCGCCATTCCCGAATCTCGACGACCTCGACTGCCGGGGTCGTCGAGTTTTTTTTCGGGTCGATCCGCTCGTGCTGAGCGCCTCGGAGCTCGAGGGCTCGAGCTTGCGCCAGCTCCTGGAGCACGAGGCCCGGATCCTGATCGCGACGAGCTTCGGCCCGGGCGCGGTGGGCGACACCGGCTTTCGCAGCCTGGATGACCTCGCCGCCCAGCTGAGCGAGAAGCTCGGGGTCGAGGTATTCCTGCCCGACGAGCTGGTGGGCGACGCGGTCGTGCGCATCCTGCGCGAGCTGCGCCCGGCGCAGATCTGCATTTTGCCGGACCTGTCGCGCGAGCCCGGCGAGCTCGTCAACGACGAGCGTTTTGCGCGCGCACTGGCGAGCAATGCCGATGCCTACTACGGCGACGCCTTCGCCAGCTGCCATCTGCAGCATGCCTCGGTGGCGCGGCTGCCGCAGCTGCTACCCCGCCGCGCGCTCGGCGTGGAGGCGCGGCGCGAGCTGACCCAGCTGAGCGAGCTGGCGAGCGCCGGCCGCGAAGGGCTGGCCTGGTGCGTGGGGGGTGAGCGCCTCGCGGACAAGATCGACCTGATCGACCGCTGGCTGCCGCGACTGCGCACGCTGGCCGTGGGCGGGCAGCTGGCGGTCACGCTGCTCGTGGCGGCGGGGAAGGCTGGAGAGGACATCAGTCCGGAGCCCGGGCTCGGCGCTCGCGCCCGCACGCTGCTCGCACGGGCCCGGGATCTGGGGCTGGAGCTGCTCTTGCCGACGGATCTGCGCGTGATCTGGGAAGGCGACCCGGAGCCCCGGGTGTTGCCGCTCCGCTCCGTGACGCCGAGCATGAAGGTGGTCGACGTGGGTCCGGAGACGCTCGAGCGCTACTGCGCGGTGCTTGGCGCACGCCGCCAGCTGCTCTGGTGGGGCCAGCTCGGAGACCCCGCGAGCGACGCCGGCGCGACGTCGAGCCGGCGCCTGGTCGAGCTGTGCGCTCGGCCCGAGCTCAGATCGGTGCTGCTCGGTACGCGGCTGGGGCGCTTCGTGCGCGCCCTGTCCCCCGAAGCCCGCGCCGGCATCGATCTGCTTTGTACCGGTACCGCCGCGGCTTGTGCTTTTCTATCCGGGCAGCGCCTGCCGGGTATGGAAGCGCTGCGCAACCGGTATTGAGATCCAGCAGGGGCCACCCCGCAGATTCAGCGGGGCACCCCGCAGCCCGAGAGAAGCATGGCGAACGTCCGCAAGATCCTGGTCACCAGCGCCCTTCCCTACGCCAACGGTCACATCCACCTGGGCCACCTGGTGGAGTACCTGCAGACGGACATGTGGGTGCGCTTTCAGCGCCTGCGCGGCCACGACATCCGTTACCTGTGCGCCGACGACACGCACGGCACGGCGATCATGCTGCGCGCGCGCCAGGAGGGCATCACGGAGACGGCCTTGATCGACGCCATGAACCGCGCCCACCAGGCCGACTTCGCGCGCTTCGGCATCCAGTTCGACCACTACGGCAGTACCAACTCGGACGACAATCGCAAGCTCTGCCACGAGATCTGGGCCGCGCTGCGCAAGGCGGGGCTGGTGGTGGAGCGCCAGGTGGCGCAGCTGTACGATCCGAAGGAGGGCTTGTTCCTCGCCGATCGCATGGTGAAGGGCATCTGTCCGCGCTGCGGCACGCCCGATCAATATGGCGACACCTGCGAGTCGTGCGGGTCGACCTACAGCGCTTCCGAGCTGAAGGAGCCGCGCAGCGTGGTGTCGGGCGCGACGCCGGAGACGCGGCTCTCGACGCACCTGTTCATCACCATCGAGTCCTCGCACGAGTTCCTGGAGCAGTGGACGCAGAGCGACGACCACCTGCAAGCGAGCGTCGCCAATTACCTGAAGGGCCACTTCCTCTCCGCTCCGCTCCAGGACTGGGACGTCTCGCGGCCCGCACCGTACTTCGGCTTCGAAATCCCGGATTCTCCGGGCAACTACTGGTACGTCTGGTTCGACGCGCCGATCGGGTACCTGGCGGCCACGGCCGAGTGGTGCCGCGCCCACGGGCGGCGCTTCGACGAGTTCTGGCGCGAGCCCGGCGCCGAGATCGTGCACTTCATCGGCAAGGACATCACCTACTTCCACGCCCTGTTCTGGCCGGCGATGCTGAAGGCGGCGGGCTTGCAGCTACCCCGCCGGGTCCAGGTGCACGGCTTCCTGACCGTCAACGGCGAGAAGATGTCGAAGAGCCGCGGCACCTTCATCCGGGCATCGACCTACGCGGACCACCTCGATCCGAGCTACCTGCGCTACTACTACGCGAGCCGCCTGAGCTCGAAGGTCGATGACCTGGACCTCGACCTCGAGGATTTCGTGTCGCGCGTGAACGCGGATCTGGTGGGCAAGGTCGTGAACCTGGCCAGCCGCACCGCGCGGCTGGCGCAGAGCACCGGCCTCTCCGCGAGCTACCCCGATGACGGCGGCTTGTTCGCGGCCGGCGCGGCCCTGTCGGACGAGATCGCCAACGCCTACGAAACCTGTGACTACGGGCGAGCCATGCGCACCGTGATGAAGCTCGCCGATCGCGCGAACGAGTACGTCGAGCGCGTGCAACCCTGGAAGCTCGCCAAGCAACCGGAGCGCGCCCAGGAGCTGCAGGACGTGTGCAGCGTGGCGCTCAACCTGTTCCGTCAGATCGTGCTCTACGCCGCCCCGGTGCTGCCGCAGCTGGCGGCGCAGGCGGCGGAGCTGTTTGGAGTGCCGTTTGCGCGCTGGGAAGACGCGCAGCAACCGCTCACGGGCACGCCGGTCCAGCCCTTCAAGCACCTGCTGGCGCGGGTCGATCCCAAGGCTGTGCAGGCCATGCTGGAGGCCAGCAAGGAGCCCGGCGCAGGCGGCGCTCCGAAAGCTGCGGCCCCGGCGGCGAAAGCTGCGGCGCCGGCAGCGAAGGCAGCTCCTGCCGCCGCGGCAGCACCGGCGAGCGGCCTGTCCGAGCCGATCGCACCCACCTGCAGCTTCGAAGACTTCACCAAGGTGGACCTGCGCGTGGCGCAGATCCTGAGCGCCGACACCGTCGAGGGCTCACGCAAGCTGCTGCGCTTGCACGTCAGCCTGGGCAGCGAGGAGCGCACGATCTTCGCGGGGATTCGCTCCTCGTACGAGCCCGCGGCGCTGGTCGGGCGCTTGATCGTGGTGGTCGCCAACCTCGCGCCGCGCCAGATGAAGGTGGGCACGAGCGAGGGCATGGCCCTGGCTGCGGGCGACGGCGCTCCGGACGTGTTCCTGCTCTCGCCGGACACGGGTGCCCAGCCCGGCCAGCGCATTCACTGATTCCGGCGCTCTGTGCTCGAGACACTGGCCCATGACGTCGCCGCTACCCGCCGGCTCGATCGTGTTGTTCGTGGACGGCACGTGCATCTTCTGCAACCGGCTCGTCTCCTTCATCCTGCGCCGTGACCGGCGCGGGATCTTCCACTTCGCGCACCTGCAGGGAGAGCTCGCCGCCGCGGTACTCGGACGACACGGCCTGGTTGCAGACGTGGACGTGATCTACGCGGTCGGCGATCTCGATGGTCCCGAGGAGCGCATCTGGCTCGACGGTGCTGCAGCGCGGCAGATCTGGCCGCGGCTCTTCTGGTTCGCCGCCGTGCTGCGCCTCGTGCCGCTCTGGCTGCTGAATCTGCAGTACCGAGCCTTCGCACGGATCCGCTATCGCCTGTACGGCCAAGCCGAGAGCTGCATCGCGCCCTCCCCCGCCGAACGCGCTCGCTTTCTGGACTGAGTCGGCGGAGCCGATGGCAGCGCAGTGGGCTCGAGCGGCGCAGCGTCAGCCTGTCACTGCGGGCAGCGCGGATCCGTGTCCTGCAGACCCTGCAAGAAGGCATCGTCCACGGGGATCGTGTCGCAACCGTGGTCCATCTCGCAGATGTAATCCCACCTGGGAGCCGCCTTGCCATGGCAGTCCTGGCAGTTGCCGCCGGGGCCCACCACGTCGCGCGCGCCGCGCATGTTGATCGTGGTGCCCGCCTCGTTCACGTCGAGCAGGAAGAACTCCCAGTCGCCGGCGTCGGGGTTGAAGCCCGCGCGACGCTTGACCATCGCTTCCACGGGGACGATCTGGATCACGGTGCCCACCGGATAGGGCCCACTGCCCGGGTTCTGCGCAACGGCCAGAGCTTCCTGCTGGTGTCCGAGCTTGTTGGTGATGCGGAAGCTGCGGACCTTGTCCCAGCTCTCGATGCAGCCAAAGTCGCTCGCCTGGAGGTCGAGGTCTTCCTGCAGCGCACCCGTTGGCTGCAGCATTCCCGTAGCCTGCTCCGGTGAGCTGTCCTGCCGGGGTGAGTCGTCATCACTCCAGCTGCAGGCAGACAGCCCGACCAGCAGCACACTGCCCAACGCACGGATCATTCCCCCGCTGCCCAACCAGTCCCTCATGGCGGCGGACGCTAGACGAGCCAGCAGCGGAAATGCAAGAGGGCATATCCTGGGGTTGGGCGGGGTCGTGGGGTGCCGAGCCCACTCCTTTCACAGCACGATCGCGGCTTGTTCGAAGGTCAGGCGCGGGCGGCGCGGGCCAGCTCCGTCGTCCTCGCCCGCAGCGACGGCGTAGCCGACACCGAGCACGACCTCGGAGCGCCAGGCGTGGCCCGCGAGCACGTCGGCATCGAGCGCCGGATGGTCGTAGCCGCCCATCGGTCGCACCGCGAGCCCGGCAGCGCGCAAGCCCACGATGAAGTAGCCGAGTTGCATCAAGCCGTTCCCGTAGGCGGAGGCCTTGCGATGCTCGGCGCGGTCCTCCATCTCTTGCTGATAGCCCGCGTGGTGGGGCGCCGTGACCCAGGACAGCTCGTGGTAGCGCTCGTCCATGGCAGCCACGAGCAGCAGCGGCGCGCGCTGCATCTTGGGGCGATTGTTGTCGTTGGAGTGCGAGATCACCCGCGCCCGGGCGGCCTCGGAAGCAGCGACGGCGATGCGCAGCGGTGATGTGTTGTAGCCGGTCGGCCCCCAGCGCACCCACTCGTAGACTTCTTTGATCACCTCCACCGGCACGGGGCGAGGTGCCCAGCGGGTCGCGGAGCGAGCGTCGAGAAAGAGCTGCCGCTGCGCTTCTTCAGACAGCGCCAGCTGGGCGAGCGGAGCGGCATCGGTGTTGGCGGAGATGAGCGTCATGAGCGAGCAGTAGTCGCAACCGCAGCCGCAGCGCCAGCCTTCGCGTGGGCCGTGTCCCAGCGCGCATTTGGCGTCTGTCCCTTCTGGAAGGGCCCAGACGCGCTACTGTTCAGCGTGATGAGGAGACTTTTCTCGTGGCACTGACAGCGACGATCCGCGAAGGAGGAGCTGCGGACGTGGAGCTCTTGGCCGATGCGTTTCGTCGGATGTGGCTCGACAACGCCGTGCCCGCCGAGCACATCGAGCCGGAGTACCGCGAGCGGGTGCAGCAGTTCGTGGCCGCCGGGCGTGCGAGCGACGCCCTGCGCTTCTTCATCGCCGAGCGGGACGGCCGCTGCGTGGGCGCCGCCGCCTGTCAGCTGTTCGCGGGCTTGTACCCGGCCATCCTGCGCCGCACGCTGCGCTGCTACGGCTACATCTGGGGTGTGTACGTGGCGCCGGACGAACGCCGCCAGGGCCTCGGTCGTGCGCTCACCGAAGCATGCGTGCAAGCGTTGCGCGCGCAGGGCTGTACGCACGCTCTGTTGCACGCCGCTCCGCCCGGGCGTGGCATCTACGAGCGCCTCGGCTTCCAGGGCACCAACGAGCTGCGCCTCGTGCTCTGAGCTGGACGCGGCCAACCCGCTGCCCGGCGGCGCTCCGCTCAGTCCCTTCGGTGCCGCTCGGCGCCTCGGCCCCTGATGCTTGCAGCTGCGGATGCCCGCCGAGTATGCTGTCGTCTCCCGACGGGCCGCGAGCGGCACGGGGCGTGCTAACCTCGTGCGCGCCCCGGGTCGTAGGAGCGCCTGGAGCTCGGGCTCGTTGCCAGGCTCACGGCGCTCTCCCTGCCATGCACCACCTGCTCGAGCAATTTCTATTGGCCCTCGCCATCGGTTCCGCCGTCGCGATCGGTTCGAAACGCATCCACGTTCCCTACAACGTGGCCCTGGTGCTGGTGGGGCTGCTGCTCGTCCTGCTGTTCCCGGTGCCCGACTCGACCATGAACCCGGAGGTCGTGCTGGTGTTGTTTCTCCCGGTACTGGTCTTCGAGGGGGCCCTGTTCGCGGATGTGCGGAGCCTGCGCAGCGCGGCGCGCCCGATTCTGGCGCTCGCCGTGCCCGGAGTCGTGCTCTCGTTGCTCGGCACCGCCGCCATCGCCACCTGGGTGCTCGCCCTGCCCTTTGCCGCCGCGCTGTTGCTGGGCGCCATTCTCTCGATCACGGACACCGTGAGCGTGCTGCTGGCCTTCCGCAGCGTGCGCGTGCCGCACCGTCTCGAGTCCATCATGGAAGGGGAGAGCCTGTTCAACGACGGCACCGCGCTGGTGCTCGTGAGCCTCACCACGGGCATCGTACAGAGCGGCCTGTTCGATCCAGTGGTCACGCTGCGCGAGCTGGGGCTCGCCATCCTGGGCGGGCTGGCGGTCGGTGCCGGCGCCGGCGCGATGGGCTCGGTGGTCCTGCGCCATACTCCCGATCACCTGACCGCGATCCTCTCCTCGATCGTCCTGGTCTTCTCCGCCTCGCTGGCCGCCGAGTATCTGCACGCCTCACCGGTGATCGCGGTCGTGGTGGCGGGACTGCTCGTGGGGCAAACGGCGCGCCGCGAGCTCGAGCCGTCTCGCGTCTTCTCCCTGCACGGCTTCTGGGAAACCGCGGGCTTCGTGCTGAACGTGCTGATTTTCCTGATCGTGGGCATGCAGATCCACGCAGATGCCCTGCTCGCGGAGGCGGCTTCGATCGCGCTGGCCTTGTTGGCCTTGCACGTCGGTCGCGCGATCGCCGTCTATGCCTGCTTCGCAGCACTGCGCGCCTTGCGCCGCGAAGAGGTCTCGATGCGCTGGCAACACGTGATGGTGCTCGGCAATATCAAGGGCGCCCTGTCGATGGCCGCCGTGCTGGCGCTGCCCGCGGGCCTGCCCTATCGCGACCGGTTCGTGACCATCGTTTTTGGGGTCACGTTCGTGACCTTGATGACACAGGCGCTGCCGTTTCAGATCATCTTGAAACGCCTGGGGGTGACGCTCGGCGCGACGAACCCCGACGTGGACCACGCCAAGGCCATCTTGGTGGAAGCTCGGCGGGGCCAGGCGGAGCTCGATGAGCTGCTCGCTGCGGGGTTGATCTCGCGTCGAGACCACGCGGAGCGGCGCGCGACGTTTCAACGTCAAGTGATCGGAGCCGAGGCGGCCTTGCGAGGCCCAGCAGGAGAGATCGCGCGCAACGCGCTAGCGGATCTGGCCATCCTCAACGCCCAGAAAGCGGCGCTGCTCGACGCCGGCCGGCGCACCCTGATCAGCGATGACGTCGTGCAGGCCAGAGTCAACGTGCTGGATCGAGAGCTGATGAAGTTGAGCGACGCCGAGAAGGGTTTGAAATAATATGCGCGTGCTCGTGGTGGGTATCGGTCGGGCGGGTCTCAGCGTCGCCCAGCATCTGAGCGGCATCGGGCACGACGTCACGGTGATCGACCGAGAGCGGGTCATCACCGATCGAGCCTCAGAGAAATACGGCTTGATTGCCCTGGCCGGAGACGCGACCGACGCGGCCGTGCTGCAGGACGCGGAGATCGCGCGAGCAGACGTGGTGGTTTCCTTGCTGCAACGCGACGCAGAGAACCTGGCCGTGGCGCTGCTCGCGCGCTCGGCGGGCGTGAAGCGCGTCATGGTGCGCATGCGGGATCAGGCGTATCTGCCCGTCTATCGCCAGGCGGGGGTTGACCGCTTGTTCTCGGAGACCGATGTGCTGATCGGCGCGCTCGCTACAGCCATCGAGCACGATGCGGTCCGCAACGCGATGCTGCTCGGCAATGGCGAATCCGTCGCTTTCGAGATCTCGATCCCGGCCGATTCGGCGATCGCGGGTCGCAGCGTCAGCGACGTCGCCACCGATCCTGAATTCCCGAAGTCCTGCGTGTTCGCCGCCCTGTACCAAACCGACGGCACCGTGGAAGGGCCGCGCGGGTCGTCGCTCGTCCCGGCAGGCGCAACGGTGCTGCTCGTGGCCCGGCGCGTGGAGCTCAGGCAGACGATCCAGTTCTTCATGCGGCCGGGGTAGCGCTCGCTGCAGCGCCGCGTCCTCGGCGCGCGCTCGCCTCAGCGCTCGGGATGTCGTACCTGCGTTGCGGGCTCGAGGTCCGCGCGCTCCCACTCCAGCAGCGCACGCTCCAACGAACGCTCGAGCAACTCCAGCGCATCGGGCCGTAACGGGGAGATCGCCACGTTCGCCTGCTGGCCGGAGATGTTGACCGACACCGGACACGACACGTCCCGGTAGGGCGACAGGATCGCCGCTTGCAACAAGAAGCGCCGCTGCTCTTCGCTCCACGACTCCCGCTGGAGCGCGATCCGGGATGCACCCGTCGCGGCGACGGGCGAGAGCACGAGCGGGCGCCAGGCGAGGCCGAGGTAGGGCAGCAGCACCTCGCGCTCGCCGCTCTCGACCAGCACGATTCGAGTCAAACCGATCTGGCG
Organism: Polyangiaceae bacterium; assembly: GCA_025936205.1. The sequence continues at coordinate 20,463 of JAICTU010000106.1, forward strand.
CACGCGCCCGGAATGGCCTTGCACCGCCAGCGAGCCATTGAGCTTCGCTGGCCCGACCCTCAACAAGAACCAGAGCCCGGCGACGGCGTTTCCGAACCAGGGAAGCAACAAGGCTGCGCCCACCCCGATCAGCCAGCGCGCGGGCGGCGCCAGGTGGGTGGTGGTGAACCAGAGCTTGGACGCCCCGTACGCCATCGCCACGACGAGCGCCGAGGAACGCAAGACCAGCGCTGCCCATGAGGCGCGAGCCGAGCCACGTGAGCGCGGTTGCCACCGGGCCACGAGGCGCACGCTGACCGCCGCTCCGAGCGCCAGCAGGACGAGCAACAGCGCGTCGGTCACGAGTCTGCCCCGCTCAGCGAACGGGCTCGTTCGATGGCTTCGAGCGCCGCCCAGCGTGTCGAGCCGGGGATGGCGAGCGTGCTGCCGTGCTCGGTCTCGACCACGAGTCCGCTGGCGCCGAGGAACGCCAGGCTGCGCCCCAGCTGCGCGTCGTCCAGCGCGAGCTCGCGCGACAGCTGCGGGCGCGACAGCGCACCGTAGCGCAGCAACGTGACGAGCACCCCGAGCTGGACCGCGGTCCATTCGAAGCTCGGCGCTGCGCGCGGCCGAATGGCTTCGGCGCGCAGGCTCAGCGCCTGCGCGCGCTGCTCGA
>JAICTU010000272.1 GCA_025936205.1 Polyangiaceae bacterium
CAGGCCGAGTGCCAGCAGCGAGCTTGCATCGAGCGGGGTCACCTGAGCGCGGTTGGCTTCGAACACCCGGTTGCCGAGCTGACCACTGAACTGCTCCGGAGTGTAGAAGGTGCGACTGACAGTCCATTTGGGGCCGGAGTGGCAGTTGTTGCACCCCCCCTGTTCGAACACAGAGCGACCGCGGTCGGCGGCTGCAGGATCGCCGGCGTAGGCAGTGGCGCTGCGGATCGTCTGGATGTAGTCGTCGACCTGGTCCCAGTCGGGGCAGGCGTCCGCGTCGCTGCAGACCTGACGGTTGCGGCTCAGGAATTTCATCGAGCCATTCAGGTTCTGGTGGTTCTCCGTGGTGACGCCGTCTTCCATCACCACCGCGGCGAAGGCCGTCGCGGCGCCCGGCGAGACGATCGGGCCGGCAGCGTTGCGGATGGCGCCCGTGCCTCCGGACACGTCCCGCGTGTTGTTCTCGAAGTCGTCCGACTCGTCGAACACGGCGGTCCAGTTCAGCGCCCGCATGTCCGTCGGATCGTTGGACGCGTACTGGCCGTCGAGCGCGATGGTCTGGCGTGGGCCCGTGGCAAACTGCCAGGTCACGTTGTCGGTCAAGCCCATGGGGTGGCAACCCTGGCAGGAGCCCCAGCCCTCCTTCGACCAGATGCCCGTGCTGGTGTTGAAGAAGCGCTTGCCGCGCCAGATGTCGAACTCGGGAGTGCCCTTCAGCGGCTGCTCCGTGGAGACGATGCTCTTCAGCTTGCTCTGCTGCTCGAGCGAGAGCACCGAGACATCACGGCTGATCAGGTTGGCCACGAAGGCCGTCGGGTATGTTGCCCCGTGCGTCGAGACCAAGCCGGTCGGATTCTGGCCCACTGGGATATTGAATACGCCGGGCGAGCCCACGGTCGCCGCCCCATACTGGTCGAACGCCACTCGCAACACGATGTCGCTACCCGCGGCGGTCACGTAGCCGATGGTCGCGTCGTCGCGGTCCAGGAATTCGATGGCATTGGGGGCGTTGAGGAAGCGACGGCCGACGGTGTCATCGCCATCGTTGTCCACCTGCGCGGCGACTCCTTGATTCAAATTGGTGGTTTGATCGCTGAGCTCTCGCTCGCCGGCCACGTCGATCACCGAAACCAACGCCTGCACGTTGTGGTTGAACTTCACGGGCCCGCGCGGCGAGGCCGCCACGCTCACCACGTAGGCGCGGGTGTAGCCGTAGGCCGTGTGCAGCGTGATGCCCAGCAGCTGGTTCGGGAAGCAACTGTCCGTCTGGTCCGCCGCCACGAAGCACTTCGCGAGCGGAGCTAGCTTGATCTCCCGCACCTGGCTCGGATCGTAGGTGTCGATCACCTGCACCACGCCTTCGCGCCCATCGTCGGTCGCCTCCGATTTCACGCCCGGCCGCGCGCGCCCGTAAAACTGTGTCACGAGCACCTTCTCATCGTCGTTGTCGGCGTCGCCATCGTTGGTGATGGTGATCGCCCACGGATTGCCGCCGACGTCGATGCTGCGTTCGACCCGCATGCTCGTCGTGTCGATCACATACACGCGCCCGTTCACCCAGTTGGTGGCCCACAACTTGGTCCCGGTCGGATTGAGCGCAAGACCGATCGGCTCGCCCCCTAGATCGAGCTCGGCATCGAGGTAGGGTGCTGGCGATTGGACCCCGACGATGCGGCTCACGGTGCCGGCCGCGCGATTCGCGACGAAGGCCCGCTGTTGATCGGGATGAAACACCACGCTCACCGGCTCGCTCGTCGCGAGACGGCCGCTGGTCGCCACGCGTGCCCGCCACGTCTCCGCGCCCGCCGTCGCGTCGAAGAACGAAACCGAGCCTTCGTCCGTGTTGACCATGGCGAGCAGCCGATCGTCCGCCGTCAAATCGATGGTCGTGGAGCGGCTGGGGCGCGGCAACACCGCAGCGCCGTACTCGGGCGCGGCGGCAGCCTCGCGGCCAGAGCTACTCTCGAGGTTGGCGGCGCTGACGCGCGTGTTCGTGCTCGCGCCCTCGGAGCCATCGCACGCGGTCAACGCCATGCTGAGCGCTGCCATGCGAAAAAGGGTTCCTTTGATCGTTCTCATGATGGTTCACCTGTTCGTGCGCGCGCGTCTCGCGTCTCGCGTCCCCGAACGCGCGCTGTGCGTCTGGGATCCAGACGCGTGTTGAAGGTTCGTTGCCCGCGCAACGACAGAGGCGGATGCCTCGAGCCGGAGCTGATTGGCGCAACTCCGTGCCGTCACACTTTGACGCAGCGACGTCGTGGACGTCGCCCGCGCGGTCCCTCGAATCGCAGCACGGTCTTTCGAAACCGTGAATCGCTCAGGTCTCCGCGCGTTGCGTTCCCATCCGGGAGCAAGCTTCGGACCAACGCTCGCGCAAGCCCCGTCGATCGTCTGTGATGGCCTGGCAAGCGACGATAAGTCGACGATTTGCGCCCCGTCACCCGCACAGGCCAGAGCCGCCGGCGGCGCTCGATCCGCGCGTTCGTGGACTGTCCACGAGCGGGTCTGTGCTGGCTCTAATCAGATCGCGCGCGCGACGTCAACGGCGTGTGGGCCAGGCTGCTCGATGTCACAGCTCGGGCGGGATCGAACGCCGCGAGCGCATCGAGTGCAGCCTGGCCGAGGGCCGATCTTCATTCGCCCACCAGGAGCTGCAGTCGGCGGAAGACCTGCTCCGCGTTGCTGGGATCTCTCGCGATGAAGGTCACGAAGGTGGCTTCGCCCAGTGAGCCGGACTCGATGTGGACCTTACCGACGTCAGCCAGACAAGCGGGCAGGGGTGTCTGCGCGCGAGCCTCGAGCAGCTGCTGAACTCGCTCCTCCAGCTGCTGGGCGCTGAGCATTTCGGAAGGCACGAGCTCCAACTTGCCCCCGAGCAGAGGTGGAAGGCCTGTTCTGCCATTGGGCAGCTTGCCGTAATACGGCTTCACCGAGATGACGCGACTGTCCTCGAGGAAGCACTGCGCTGCGTCCGATGGTGCCTCCGCGAGTGCTACAATGGGCACGGCGAGCGCCGTGGCGATGACCAGGGCGGATGCGAGTTGGCGAGTGGACATGTGATACCTCCTTCAGAGCCCGACAAACGTCAGGCTTGCGCGTCGCTGGCTCATCAGCTTCGCGCGCGAGCGTTTCGCACAGGATGGCGCCGCCGTAGCGCGCCAGCGAGTGCTCCTGCGAGCAGCCCAGCGCGCGTCTGACTGGTGACACCTTTAGCTTGGGAGGCCAGGCTCTCGGCGCGAGAGCAGTGGGCAACCAGCAGGCACGAAAGCAGAACCTCCGCCGGGCAAGGTGGTACGGTCCCACCCATGACCGCACCGAGCACCCTCATGAGAGCCATCGTTCAAGACCGCTACGGAGCTGCAGACGTACTGCAGCTCCGGGAGATCGAGCGACCCCGACCTCGTGCGGAGGAGGTGCTCGTCCGGGTTCAGGCGGCCGGCGTCGACTTTGGCGTGTGGCACCTGATGGCCGGCGTACCCTATGCCGTGCGCCTGGCGATGGGCCTTCGCCGACCCAGGAACCCCGTACGGGGGATGGAGCTGGCGGGCGTCGTCGAGGAGGTGGGCGCCAAGGTTCGCGAGTTCAAACCGGGCGACGAAGTCTTCGGCGCAGGGGAGGGCTCGTTCGCCGAGTACGCACGCGCGGCGCCCTCGCGGCTCGTCGCCAAGCCGTCCAACCTCAGCTTCGAGCAGGCGGCCGCCGTTCCCGTGTCCGCGACCACTGCCCTGGTGGGCGCCCGCGCGGCGGACCTCGGCACTGGCAAGACCGTGCTGATCACGGGCGCGGGCGGCGGTGTCGGCTCCTATGCCGTCCAGATCGCGCGCGCCCTGGGTGCCGAAGTGACGGCCGTGTGCAGCACCGCGAAGCAGCCCTTCGTGCGCGACCTCGGCGCTGCCCACGTCATCGACTACACGCGCGAAGACTTCACCGCCACGGGCCGCCAGTACGACGCCATCATCGACCTGGCGGGCCACCGGCGCGTCTCTGCCCTCCGGCGAGCGCTCAAACAGACGGGCACGCTCGTGATCCTCGGCGGGGAGGGCGGTGGCCAGTGGCTCGGCATGGGTCGACAGGTGTGGTCGCTGATCGTGGGCATGGCGGTCCAGCAAAAGTTCAAGTCCCCGCTCGGCCTCGTGAACCAGAAGGACCTCCTCGTCCTCAAACAGATGCTCGAGTCCGGGCAACTGCGATCGACCCTCGAGCGCCGCTATCCGTTGAGCGAGGTGCCGGCGGCCGTGCAGGCCCTCGCGGAAGGACACTCTCGCGGCAAGAGTGTGATCGAGATCCGTTGAGTGACGCTACGGGCGAGTGAGCACTGCATTATACAGATCTCATGCAGCGCTACATGATCCTCCATCGGACCTACTACAATTACTCCGGCAACGTTCAACTCGGAGCGCACGCGTTGCTGCTACGCCCGAGAGAGGGACCAGAGCTCCGCATCGAATCGTCAACTTTGGACATCACGCCCCCGGCGACTGTTCGCTGGCATCGTGATGTGGAGGACAACGCAGTCGCCGTCGCTACGTTCGACTCGCCAACCAATCAGCTTGCGATCATCAGCAAGGTGATTGTCCAGCGGGATGGCCTCGCTTCCCTCGACCCCGTTGCCGGCGATTCGATCGAGTATCCTTTCGCCTATGGGGCCGGCGATCGAGCAGCGCTAGCGCCCTATATGGACGCCCCTGCCGCGGCGGGTGAGCGCAGCCGGCTCTCGGCATGGGTCGACTCGCTCTGGCGGCCCGGCGAAAGAATCCGTACGTGCGCGCTGCTGCGCCGCGTGGTCGCCCAAATTCATGATGACTTGTCTTACGAGCGACGCGAAGAACCGGGCGTGCAGACCACGGACGTCACGTTGAGTCGGCGCCTGGGATCTTGCCGCGACTCGGCGTTTCTGTTCATGGAAGCCGTACGCTGCCTGGGTTTCGCTTCACGCTTCGTCAGCGGCTATTTGGACGTTCCCGCGTCGTCTCTGAACTTCGGGGCCACCCATGCTTGGGCCGAAGTCTACATCCCGGATGCCGGTTGGCGCGGGTTTGACCCCAGCAATGGGGCTCTGGCTGGCCCCGGCCACATCGCCGTAGCTGTCGCGCGGTCTCCCGAGTTGATCCCACCGGTTGCCGGTACGTTCATGGGGCCTGCAGGCGCAAGGCTCGATGTCGGCGTCTGGGTCAATCTGCTGACCTGACGCTGCGCCGGTTCCTGGCACTGTGCGCCCGTCGCGCGGACTGCGCGGGCAGGCCGAGTTGCATACCCGAAGCGCAAACCCGGCGCGCCCGGACTGAATCGAATTGAAGTCCAGGTCATTCAAATTGATTGGATCGGCAACTCCCTCGCCATCATTCCCCGACGAAAATGGCGAATTCTTGAGCGTTGATCCCTGGCCCGAAAGCTGCATGTCGCGCGCTCTCGAGCGCCAAGACCGCGCCAGAAAGACCCGTGTAGATGACCGCCAAAGAAATTCTTTATGATAGCGCCGCTCGCAGGCAGATCGCCAAGGGCCTCGATGCTCTTGCCAACGCAGTGAAGGTGACGCTCGGGCCACGCGGGCGCAATGTGGTGATCGACAAGTCTCACGGGCCACCCACCATCACCAAGGACGGCGTCACCGTCGCGAGGGAGATCGAGCTCGAGAATCACTTCCAGAACATGGGCGCGCAAATGGTCAAAGAGGTTGCCTCCAAGACCAGCGACGTGGCGGGCGATGGAACCACCACTGCAACGGTGCTCGCACAAGCCATTTATGCAGAGGGGGCCAAGCTGGTCGCGGCGGGTGCCGATCCGATGCAAATCAAGCGCGGGATCGATGCCGCCGTCGAGGCCGTGGTCGCCGAGCTCGTGCGTCAGTCCAAGCCGACCAAGGATAAGAGCGAAATTGCACAGGTCGGCATGATCAGCGCCAATGGCGATGAAACGATTGGCAACTTGATCGCCGAGGCCATGGAGAAGGTCGGCAAGGAAGGCGTCGTCACCATCGAGGAAGCGAAGTCGACGGAGACTACACTGGAGGTGGTGGATGGCATGCGCTTCGATCGCGGCTACCTTTCGCCTTACTTCGTCACCGATGCGGAGCGGCTGGAGGCGGTGCTCAGTGATTGCTTCGTGCTGAGCATCGACAAGAAGCTCTCGAGCATGCAAGAGCTGGTGCCGTTGCTGGAGCAGGTAGCCAATAGCGGCCAGCCGCTGCTCGTCCTGGCGGAGGACGTCGAGGCCGAGGCGCTGGCAACACTGGTCGTGAACAAGCTCCGCGGCACGCTGCACGTGTGCGCCGTCAAGGCGCCGGGCTTCGGCGACCGGCGCGGGGAGATGTTGAAGGATGTGGCGGTGCTAACCGGTGGGCAAGCCGTGACGCAGGACCTGGGCATCAAGCTGGAGAACCTGACCTTGAAAGACCTGGGACGCGCGAGGACCGTAACGGTGAGCAGGGATGCGACGATCATCGTGGAGGGGGCAGGTGACCGGGCGAAGATCCAGGCACGCATCGAGCAGCTTCGAACCCAGGTCGAGGAAACGACTTCCGACTATGATCGTGAGAAATTTCGAGAGCGCCTGGCGAAGCTCGCTGGGGGGGTTGCGGTCATCAAAGTCGGTGCCGTCACCGAGGTGGAGATGAAGGAGAAGAAGGCGCGGGTCGAGGACGCGCTGCATGCGACTCGCGCAGCGGTCGAAGAGGGCATCGTCCCCGGCGGCGGGGTGGCCTTGTTGCGCACACTGCCCAAGCTCGAACAGCTCGCCTGCGAGGGAGATCAGCAGTTCGGCGTGAACATCATCTGTCGCGCGCTCGAAGAGCCGTTGCGTCAGATGGCGAAGAACGCTGGCGTCGAGCCGGCCGTCGTGGTGAACGAGGTGCGCAAGGGGACGGGCGGCCACGGCTATAACGTCGCTACCAACCAGTATGAGGACCTGGTTGCTGCGGGCGTGATCGATCCGACCAAGGTCGTGCGCGTGGCCCTGCAGAACGCCGCGTCGGTGGCGTCCCTGCTGCTCACCACCGAGGCGATGATTGCCGAGCGGACAAAACGGCCAGAAGGCGAGGGCGCGAGTCACGAGGGCATGAGAATGTAGGAGCGACAGTCAGGGACCCGGACTGGGCCCTGCTCCTGACGCCTGCCGAAATACCATGGCCAGAAAGCATGCCAGCCGCGCGCCCCGAGGATGGGCAGAGTCGAATGTCCCGCCGGGATGTTCGGCAGCCCCGTGCGAGGACAGCGCTGCCCAGCTCGCACCAGAATTCGCCGCCGCAATCCAGTTCAGCAAGTACGAGCGGAACTGGATCCGAAAACACCTCGGCACGTTCTACCAGAAGGAGCTGATTGTTGACGTGGCGCGTCGCATCAGAGCGGGCAAAGAGGCGACGGTGTACGCCTGCATCGGGCACGCAAGCACCGGCCGCTCCGTGATCGCGGCCAAGCTGTATCGCGAAAGGTCACTGCGCGGCTCGAGGAATGCGGGAGAGTATCAAGAGGGCCGGTCCATGCTGGACGAGGACGGGAACGCAGCAGGCTTCCGCTCGCGGAGCGGCGAGCGGCGGAGGACGCGAAAGCTGAAGACGGGGCCCGCTGCCTCCCAAACTTCTTGGCTCATGCATGAGTTCGAGTTGCTGCAGCAGTTGCACGCCCGAGGCGGCGACGTGCCCGGACCGCTCGCGCACGCGGAACACGCTTTGCTCATGGAGTTCATCGGTGAGGGAACCAATGCTGCGCCGACTCTGAACGAGGTTGAGCTCGAAGCGGGTGAAGCGAGGCAGTTGTTCGAGCGCGTGATCTTCAATGTCGACCTCTTGCTTCAGCTCGGTTGGGTCCACGGGGACCTCTCCGGGTACAATATTCTCTATGACCGCGGACGTGTGGTGCTGATCGACTTTCCTCAGGTCGTGGATCGTCGGAACAACCCCAGAGCGCGGGCGCTCTTCGAGCGTGATGTCCAGCGTGTCGCCCAGTGCTTTGCCCGTGATGACTGGCGCATCGATCACGAGCGCTTGGCACACCAGCTGTGGTCGAAATATCTCTCTGGTCCCGAGCCGCCGCCTGAGGTCTCGTGATGCGAGAGGGCGTCGGCTAGCGTGCCAGCGCTCCGGGCCGTTCAGATCAGGAACTGACCGCGCGCTACGATCTGCGCAGCCCCGCCCACCTCGACGGCAACCTGAGGTGCGCTGGTGTCGACGCGCGCGTAGAGCGTTGATGGGCGCTCGACGTGCTCGCCCTGCTCGATGGTCAGCACCTGGCCCGGTCGCAGGCAGTCGCGCCGAAACAGGCTGAGCGCTAGAACGCTGGCGAATGAGCCGGTCGCGGCAGCCTCTCTTACTCCGTCCGAGGGGGCAAAGTATCGAGCCAGACAGCGCTCGCCAGCTTGGTAAAACACGCCGACGCCCCACTCGGTGGCCCGGGCGAGCGCGGAAAAGTCCGGCGTGAGTCCGTGCACGAGCTCGGCGCTCGGGAGCGTGATGCAGAATTGGGGAGCGCCATTGTCGAACGCCTCCAAGGCCACGTCAGCGGCGTCGATGCCAAGCGCCTCGAGCACGCTCTTGCTCGCCGGCGCCGCCAGCGGGCGCGGCGTGGGTTGTGTCATCCATCCGAAACTGATCCGGGCCCCCTCGCGTTCGAGCTGGACTCGCACGATGCCCGCGTCGAACTCCAGATGAACGTCGAAGCTCTGCAGCGGACCGCCCAGCACGAAGGCCGTGCCGAGCGCCGGATGAGCGGTAAAGAGCTCGTGGCGCGGCCCAAAGATACGCACGCGGGCATGGCCGTCGCGCTCTGGCGGCAGCACAAACGCGGACTCCGAGAGACTGACCTCCCGCGCGAGTGCTTGCATCGTCGCGGCGTCGAGCCCGCGCGCGTCGGTGAAGACACAAAGCGGGCTGCCTTGCAGCGGGCGATCGGTGAAGACGTCGCAGAGGACGTAGCGCACTGTTCTCACAGCCCGACTCTAGAGGTATCTCGGCCACTCGTGCGTCCGGAATTACCCGGCTCGCTGGGCCGAGGAGTCGGAGGCCGGTGCGAGCTGGTGTCGTCAGCCTGAAGGACTGGGACTTCAATCTGATGCATCTCGCCAGTGTGTCGGTAGAGCGTGACGTCGCAAGCGGCCGAATCCGTGGATCCCCAAGGCCTGGCCCGAAAAGTGCTCCCCAAATGGCCCATGGCATCGGGCCCCCAGCAATCCGCGCAGATCCCCCTGCAAATTACTTTCCGAGGCATCGACCACTCGCAGGCGGTAGAGGCCGCGATACGGAAGCGGTCGGCGCGGCTCCAGCGCTTCAGCCATCAGATTACGCGTTGCCACGTGATCGTCGATATGCCGCATCAGCATCGGCACAGGGGTAACCACTACGCGCTCCGCATCCACATCACGACATCCGGCGGCGAAGTGTTGGTCACGCGCGACCCCTCGCTGGACGACTCGCACCGGGATTTTCAGTCGGTGCTGCGAGACGCCTTCGATGCGGCCGCTCGCCACCTGGAAAACGACGCGCAACGCAGCCAGCCGGAAGCGAAGGATCGCGAGCATGCGCCACCAAGCCGAATCACACGACTCTTTCCCGATTCGGGCTATGGATTCCTGACAAGCTCCGAGGGCGAGGAGGTGTACTTTCACCGAAACAGTGTGCGCGGGGCCTCCTTTGAACAGCTCAGCGTGGGCAGCCAGGTGCGCTTCACGCGCGCCTCCGACGACGCGGATGAAGGGGCTCGAGCGGTGAGTGTCCAGCTGCTGCCGGCGTGAACGGAGCGCCTATCCCGCCTTCCCCTTGGGGCGCGAACGTCCGGCGCGGGCGGCTTCGGCTTCCTAGTAATTGCGATAGCGCCAGCGGTGCACACGCACTGAGCCTGGCTTCACTCGGCGGGGCCGCACGCGCGAGAATAGGATGAGGACCAGGAGCGCGATCACGATCAGCAGCAGGCCGCTTGCTCCGAACAGGACGATTTTATTGGACATAGGTCACTCTCCGGCGTTGCGGTCTGGGCTGCTCCGTCTTTCGAGCTGGAGAGCCGACGCGCGCCTGGGGAGGCGTGAGCAGCCCAGGCGGGGCGCTACAACAGAGCAGCTTTCAGGCCATAGGAGAGAGCTGAGCAAATGCAGTCACTTGCAGCTCGGCGCGCGCCTGGAGGGAGATGGATCCATCAATATGATTGCTCCCGACTCCAATTCGACCGACAAGCGAGCGCTTGCGCGTAGACAATCTTCATCACGAGGAGTTGCTCGAGCTCGACTCCGAGGGTGGCGTGATCCGCTTCGCCGGGCAACGGGCCCTGTTGCTCGACGCCGTTGCGATGGGGGTGCTCAGAAAGTATCTGGTCGAGAATTTTGGCCTCACCGCCGCCCGCACCGTGCTTACCCAATTTGGGTTTGCCCACGGCTGGCGCATGGCCGAGGCCATGCAGTCCTCGTTTCAGTGGGATACCGACGAGGATTGGCGGCTTGCCGGGACCCGCATCCATGCCCTGGCAGGCCTCTTTCAGGTAGCGGCGGACGCCAAGGGCCTACTCTCCAATGAGGGGCTGGTGATCGTCTCCTCGTACGAGGCGGAGCAGCATCTCTTGCACTTCGGTCGCTCGGATACGCCCATCTGCTGGACCATCTGCGGCCTCACGAGCGGCTATATCAGCCGCAGCTCGGGCAAGGAAATCTACGTGCTGGAGGACCGGCGCTGCCTGGCGCGGGGGGATGCGGCGTGCCACCTGCTCGGCCGCACTCGTGACGAGTGGGGTGCTGAACGCGCCGATGAGCTGCGTTTCTTCGAACCCCAGCGGCTCGAGGACTGCCTGGATGTCTCCCTCCAGCGCGTGATCGAGACCTTGAAGGGGGCCGAGTGCAAGCTCCGCGAACGCCAGCGCGCCCTGGTTCGCGTGGCGCGGGTCGTAGATCAGCCTCTCGGAATCGTCACCCATAGCCCGGCCATGCGCAAGGTCGTGGAGCTAGCGCTGCGCGTTGCGCAGGTCGACTCCACGGTGCTGATCACGGGTGAGAGTGGAGTCGGGAAGGAACGCATTGCGAGGCTGGTCCACGATGAATCCGTGCGGAGGTCGGGACCCTTCATCGCCATCAATTGCGGCGCCATTACAGAGACGCTGCTCGAAAGCGAGCTATTCGGGCACGCGAGGGGCGCTTTCACCGGCGCGACTCAGAGCCGGCCGGGGCTGTTCGAGGCGGCCAACAGTGGCACGCTCCTGCTCGACGAGGTGGGCGAAGTCTCGCCCGGCATGCAAATCAAGCTACTGCGTGCGCTGCAGGAGCGAGAGATCCGGCGCGTGGGCGAGAACAATAGCCGTAAGATCGACGTGCGCGTGATATCGGCCACCAATCAGGACCTCGTCCGCAGCGTCGCCGCCGGGACATTTCGGCAGGATCTTTACTACCGGCTCAAGGTCGTGGAGCTGCGCGTGCCGGCGCTACGCGATCGCCGAGACGACGTATTGCCCCTGGCGCGGCTGCTGCTCGCGGACGCGGCGCTGCGCATGAACCGTAAGGTTACAGGCCTCACTCCAGCCGTCGCCGATCAGCTCTTGCGCTACGACTGGCCGGGCAACGTGCGCGAGCTCGAGAACGCAATGGAACGTGCCGTGGCCCTGGCTCGCGGCAGCCGGGTAGATCTCGAAGACCTGCCCGAGGAAGTGCGCCAGGCGTTACCCAAACCGGTCGCGACCCGCGACATGCTGCGGCCGCTCCAGGAGATCGAAAAAGAGTATATCCTGGCGGCGTTGGAACTGAATAATGGGAACCAGAGGCGGACGGCCGAGCAGCTGCGCATTGGGTCTGCGACGTTGTACCGCAAGCTCAAGGCGTTCAAAGTCGCCGGCGAAACGAAGCGACGCGCCAGCGTCCGCGCCAAGTGAGGACAGTGACTCGGCTGGGCCACCGGCTACGCGTGAGCCTGATCAACGCAAGGATGTCGATGGGCGGTGCCGCCCTCCCTGCCGCCGCAAGTTCAGATTCGACAGCACAGTGCCCATGCCCACCACGGAAAGCCCCACCGTGACGGAGTGGAACGTCGATAACAGCTGAAGATGCTCGACATCCCGGCTGCGTTGAGCGCTCTCCAGCGCCCGAGCTCGCTCATGAGCAATGATACGACGAATCTTCCTGCCGCCGAATGGGCTTGGCGACGCAGGGGGCCGCGCAAGGCCCGCTCTTCCTGAAAAGAATCCAGGGCAGATAGAAGTGACCGCGGAGATCGCTCCGCGAAGGGCTACTAAATTGGCGGCGGTCGATGTCCAATGGACCCCATGTTGGAGTCTGGGTCGGGTGTGAGGGGCTGGGGGTTGTGGCTGCTGGCGCTGGCGCTGG
>JAICTU010000199.1 GCA_025936205.1 Polyangiaceae bacterium
ATCCAGCGTCTACGGCGGCGGGCAGACAACGGAAAATGGCTGACTCACCAGCCAACCGCCAGCCACCTCAGCGAGCTCGGGTGGAGGAAGAGCGGGCGCGGGGCGGCGCCGGACGGCGCCTAGCTCCCTGCCCCAGCCGCGCGCCCGGCGCTGCACGGCTGCCCCGCGGGCCTTGCTCGACCGCGGCCTTCTGTATTATTCGTGTGATACAGTGTTCACGCTCCAGATCGACCCTTCCGCCAAGCTGCCCGTGTACCGGCAGATCATCGATCAGACGCATTTCGCCATCAACACCGGCGCGCTGGCTGCCGGCGAGCGCCTGGCCAGCTTGCGCGAACTCTCGCAGCGCCACGGCGTGGCCATCAACACCGTGGTCAAGGCCTTCAAGGCGCTCGAGCAGCGGGGCTTGGTGCAAGCCGGTCCGCGCAGCGGCTATCGCGTGGTCGGGCCGGGCAGCGCGGCGCCCCGCCCGGCAAAGGCGGCGAATGCCTCGCGCTACCAGGCGCGCGGCGTGTCCGCTACCAAGCAGGAGGTGCATGGCGCCATCGCCACGCTCGATCCCGGGTTGTTTCCCCTCGCCTTCTGCAAGATCACGGAAGACTACCTGACGGGGGATCCGGATCTGTGCAACGTCATCCACGCGGACGGCAGCGGCACCAAGAGCATCATCGCCTACCTGCACTACCGGGAGACAGGGGACGCCAGCGTTTTTCGCGGCATCAGCCAGGACAGCCTGGTGATGAACCTAGACGACCTGCTGTGCGTCGGCGTGACCGGCAGGATCCTGGTCTCGGCCACCATCAACCGCAACGCCAAGCGCATCGGGGCCGACGCGCTGCGCGAGTTGATCCTGGGCAATGACGACTACCTCACCCGCCTGCGCGAGCACGGCGTGGCGATCCATAGCGGCGGCGGCGAGACGGCGGACGTGGGCGATCTGACGCCGACCGTGGTGGTGGACAGCTGCTGCAGCGCCGTGCTGCGCAAGAGCGACGTGATCAGCGGAGCAGAGATCCGCCCGGGCCTGGTGATCGTGGGACTCGCCAGCGACGGCCAGGCCAGCTACGAGGACGCCGAGAACAGCGGCATCGGCAGCAACGGCCTGACCAGCGCGCGCCACGACTTGCTCGGTGCGCACTACCGCGAGCACTACCCGGAGACGTTCGACGCCGGCATCGACCCCTCCTTGATCTATACCGGCCCGTTCCGGCTCTCGGACCCCTTGCCCGGCTCACGCCAGAGCGTGGGCGAAGCGCTGCTCAGCCCCACGCGCAGCTACGCGCCGGTGATCCGCGCCCTGCTGGAGGCCGACCGGCGCAAGATCAAGGGCCTCGTGCACTGTTCGGGCGGCGGCCAGACGAAGTGCCTGCGCTTCGGGCGCGGCGTGCATTTCATCAAAGACAACCTGCTGCCGCTACCGCCGATCTTCCGCACCATCCAGCGCGTCAGCAAGACCAACTGGAAGGAGATGTATCAGGTCTACAACATGGGCCATCGCATGGAGGTGTACTGCACCGCGCGCGATGCCAAGCACGTGATCGAGGCGGCACGGTCGTTCGGCATCAGGGCGCAGCAGATCGGCCGCACCGAGCGCTCGGAGAGCGGGCGCAACCAGCTCAGCGTGAGCCACGGCGCACGCGTGCTGAGCTACGCGGCCCCCTGACGCCGCCGGAGAGCGGATGCGCGTCGGCACGACCTCCTTCATCCATCCCGGCAGCTGGCTGCACAACGTGCAGCAGCTCGGGCCACGCTTCGACGATATCGAGATCCTTTTCTTCGAGGCAGCCGGCTTCCCGGATGCGGAGGAATGCCGAGCACTCGCGCGCTGCAAGCAACACTACGGGCTGAGCTACTCCTTGCACACGCCGCTCGAGGCAAGCCTGGCGAGCGCTGATACGGGGCGGCGCGAGGCGAGCGTGGACGCGGTGCGGCGCGCAGTCGAAGCCGCGTCCGCGTTCGACCCGGAGCACTACGTGGTGCACGTCTACCTCGGCGATGGCGAGCGCGACCCGCAGCCCCCTCGCGATCTCGACGCCTGGCGTGAACGGGCGGCGAGTTCCCTGCGCCAGCTGCTCGCGCACGGTCTGGCACCGCGCCAGCTCTGCGTGGAAGCGCTGGACTACGATTTCGCGCTGCTCCACCCCGTGATCGAAGCGCTCGATCTGTCGATCGCGCTCGACGTCGGGCACTGGGTGCGCGACGGGCGCGACGAGCTGAGCGAGCTTCAGCGCTACCTGCCACGGGCTCGACTCCTGCAATGGCACGGTACCGAGCCCGGCGGGCGCGACCATCGTTCGCTGCGCCACTACCCGACCGAGCGCGCGCGGGCTCTCTTGTCCGCCCTGGTGGCGTCGCAGTTCGACGGCGTGCTCACGCTGGAGGTCTTCGATGCCGCCGAGCTGGCGAGCTCCGAGCAAGTGCTGGCCCAGCTCTGGCGCGAGCTAGCGCTCCCGCCGCGCCAGCTCGCGACGAGAGCTGCGCCGTGAACCAGCTGTGGGGTCTCGGCTCGGCCAGCGTGCTGGCCGCCGCGCTGCTCATCGACTGCGCTTTCGGCGAGCTGCCGGCCGCCGCGCATCCGGTGGTGTGGATGGGCAACGTCGCACGTGCCCTCGAACGTGTGCTGCCTCGCTCGGGAGCAGCGCGCCAGCTGCTCGGTGGCGCGGCGCTCGCGTTGTTCGTGCCCGCCGCCTTCGCTGGCGCGAGCTTCGGCCTCTCACTGCTGGCGCGGCCCTGGCCGATCGCGGGCTGGTTGTTGCAGGTGTTGACGTTGACGGCGATGTTCGCAGCGCGCGCCCTGGGCGACGCCGCGCGCGAAATGGAGCGTTCACTGCGGGCAGGCCAGCTCGAGCGCGCGCGCTTCGGCTTGCGTAGCCTGTGCAGCCGGGACCCGAGCCAGCTCAGCGAACCGGAGCTGATCGGCGCCACCATCGAGTCGGTGGCGGAGAACGCTTCGGATAGCTTCGTCGCTCCGATCTTTTATTACGTTTTGTTCGGTCTGCCCGGGGCGGTGGCGTACCGCGCCGTCAACACGCTCGACGCCATGGTCGGCTACCGCGGCCGCTACGAGCATCTGGGCAAAGCCAGCGCGCGCCTGGACGATCTGCTGAACTTCATTCCCGCACGCCTGACCGCGCTCGCATTGTTGCTCGCCGGGGCGCTGCTCGGCAAAGACGTGCGCGCCGGGGTCTCGATCTGGCAGCGCGACGCCCGCACCACCGCCAGCCCCAACGCAGGCAGGCCCATGGCGGCCATGGCCGGCCTGCTCGGGGTGCGGCTGGAGAAAGCCGGCCACTACGCGCTGGGTGACGCGCGCATTTCGCTGACGGAGCCGCTGATCGGCGACGCCTGGCGCGTGGTGCGGCTCACTTTTGCGCTGACGGCGCTCTCTGCGCTGGCGCTGGCGGCCTGGTGAGGCTAGGCCCGCAGCGTGCCGATCTCGCCCCTCCCCTCAGCATCCGAGCCGGTCCGACACGGCGGTCTGCAGGAAGCCGAGCTGCGCCGGCTGGGCATCGACCCCGAGACGGTGCTCGACTTCAGCTCCAGCACCAACCCTTATGGGCCGGACCCCGAGGTCGCTCGCGCGCTGCAGGGCGCACGTTTCGATCGCTACCCGGACCCGACGGCGCTGCGCGCGCGCGAAGCGCTGGCGGAGCGCTGCGGCGTCGAGCCCGAGCAGCTGGTGCTCGGCAATGGCGCAGCCGAGCTGCTCTGGTCCCTGGCGCGCTGTCTGCTCGGACCCGGCACCAGCGCCCTGATCGCCGAGCCTACTTTCTCGGAGTTTCGCAGCGCGGCGAACTGCTGTGGAGCCGTCGTGCGCGAGTGGCGCGCCGCGCCCGAACGGGGCTTCACGATCGAGCTGGGCGCACTCTGGGCCGCCACTGCGCATGCCGTCTACTTGTGCTCGCCCAACACGCCGACCGGCAGGGCGCTCCCGGCCAGCGAGATCGCGGACTGGGCCGCGTGTCAGCAGTCGACGATCGTGCTCGACCAGTCCTTTCTCAGCCTGAGCGAGCGCTGGCAGGACGCGGCGCTGAAGCTGCCCCGGAATGTCGTCGTGGTGCGCTCGTTGACGAAGGATCACGGAATCCCGGGGGTACGCCTGGGATACCTGATCGGCAGCCCGGAGTTGTGCGCCCTGCTCGAACGCTCGCGCCCCGCCTGGAGCACCAGCGCGCTGGCGCAAGCCGCCGCCATCGCCTGCTGCCGCTCGGATGAGTTCGTGGCGAGCAGCCGCGAGCGCTTGCTCGAAGATCGGCGCCAGCTCGCGCTCGAGCTGGCAGCGCTCGGCATCGAGAGCGTGCCCTCGCAGACCAACTTTCTGCTGGCGCGCGTACCGGGGGTGGGCGAGCTGCGCGCACGGCTGCTGACGCGCCATCAGATCCTGGTGCGCGACTGCGCCTCGTTCGGGCTGCCCGGCTTCCTGCGGCTCGCCGCGCGGCCCGCGGCCGAACGCGCGCGGCTGGTGGCGGCGCTGCGCGCGGAGCAACTCTGATGCTGGCGCGCACCCTGATGGTGCAGGGCACGGCGTCGTCCGTGGGCAAGAGCCTGCTCGTGGCGGCGTTGTGCCGCCTGTTTCGTCAGGACGGCTTCGACGTCGCGCCCTTTAAATCCCAGAACATGGCGCTCAACTCCGCCGTCACGCCCGACGGCTTCGAGATCGGGCGAGCGCAGGCCGTGCAGGCCGAGGCAGCGGGCTTGCCCGCGAGCGTGGACATGAACCCGATCCTGCTCAAGCCGGAAGGGCCGCAGCGCTCGCAGGTCGTGGTCCTGGGCCGTCCCCAGGCGACGCTCAGCGCACGGCAATATCACGACTACAAGCTCGAGCTGCAGAGCGTCGTCGCCGGCTCGCTCGAGCGCCTGCGCCGGCGTCATCAGCTGGTGATCATCGAGGGCGCGGGGAGCCCCGCGGAGATCAATCTCAAGGCTCGCGACCTGGTCAACATGCATGTGGCGCGGCTGGCGGAAGCGCCCGTGTTGCTGGTCGGCGACATCGATCGCGGCGGTGTGTTCGCGGCGCTGGTCGGCACCCTGGAGCTGCTCGAGCCCGACGAGCGCGACCGCGTGGCGGCGCTCGTCATCAACAACTTCCGGGGTGATCTCAGCCTGCTCGAGCCGGGGCTGGAGTTCGTGCGGCAGCGCACGGGCAAGCCCGTGCTGGGCGTGGTCCCTCACGTGCCGCAGCTGCGCATCGCGGACGAGGACTCCGTCTCGCTCGAAAGCCGCGCAGCGCGGCAGCGCCCGAGCCGTGGCGAGCTGGACATCGCGGTGGTGCGCTTGCCGCAGATGTCGAACTACGACGATGTGCTGGAGCTGGAGCACGAGCCCGCCGTGACGGTGCGCTTCGTGCAAGACCCGGCGGAGTTGAGGGGCGCAGACCTGGTGATCCTACCCGGTAGCAAGAGCACGCTCTCGGACCTGAGCTGGCTGCGCCGGAGCGGTCTCGCCGCGCAGCTGGTGCGGCAAGCCCACGCCGGCGGCCTGGTCCTGGGCATCTGCGGCGGTTGCCAGATGCTCGGCGAGTGGATCGAAGATCCGGAGCGGCTGGAGTCTCGTGAGCCGCTGGTGCCGGGGCTGGGCTTGCTCGCCTCGTCGACGCGCTTTGCTGCCGACAAGCGCACCACCCAGGTCGAAGCGTGCTGTGCTCTCCCCTGCTTTCTGGCGGGGGAGGCGCCTGGCGCAGGGCGCCTGTCGGGCTACGAGATCCACATGGGCAGGCTCACGCTGCGCTCCACCACGCGCAGTCCATTTCGGCTGCTGGCACGCAACGGGCAGCCCGTGGAGGCTCGAGATGGGGCCATCAATGCTACCGGCAACGTGATCGGCACGATGTTGCACGGGCTTTTCGCCAACGAGACCTTGCGCCGGGGGCTGCTCCGCCGGCTGCGGCAGCAGCGCGGGCTGAGCGAGTTGCCGGGTGCAACCTTGCCGGCGCGCGAGGCCGAATACGACCGGCTGGCGGCAGCGGTGCGCCAGGCGCTCGATCTCGAGCTGTTGCGGCGACTGATCGGCGCGACTTGATCGGCGGAGTCCGATCGGAGCAGGGCGAGCCGGCGCCGAGGGCAGCGCACGCTCAGCCGACGCGGCCGATGGAGCGCGAGAAGGCCGCGAGCTGAAGCGCCAGGTCGTGGCTCTGCGTGGCGTGGCGCGACGTGCCGCACTTGCGCAGGCCCGGGCGCAGCGGCAGGGACGCTGGTACGGCCGGCTTCGGCTGGGCGCTCGGTGCAGGGCTTTCCGGCGCCGCTGCGTTACCCGAGGTACCCGGCAGCTGGCTCCAGCGCCGCAACACTTCGGCGCGCTCTGACGGACGAGACTGCGAGAGCAGGCGCAGGGCGAAGTCGGGGCTGTGCAGAGCTGCGTTCAGGGTTCGAGTGAGGCGATCGGCATCGGTCATGGCCGCCCGTTCCTGCACGGAAGCGCCGCGCTCGGACAAGTTTTTGCGAGCTGAAGCGCCTCCGCCGTTGTTGTCGGGAAACCTCTTTTCGATAAGATGCGCGCCGTGACCAGCACTTCTCCTCACGGTTCTCACGGCTCCTCCCTTCCCCAGCGCTTTGCCGGGGACACCCCCGCGCCCCCGTGGTCCGAGCGCCCTGCCGTCCAGCAACTCGAACGGCACTTCAGCGAGGTCGGAGCGCTGCACCTGCGGCAGCTCTTCCAGGAAGACGCACAGCGCGGTGAACGCTTCTGCGCGGAAGGCTGCGGCCTTTATCTGGACTACTCGAAGAACCGGATCGTGCCGCGCACCCTGGAGCTGCTGCTCGGTCTGGCGCGGGAAGCGCGCCTGCCGGCCGCGATCGAGGCCATGTTCAGCGGGGCGGAGCTCAACTTCACCGAGCACCGTTCGGTGTTGCACACGGCGCTGCGCTTGCCGCGCGAACAGGCGTTGGTGGTCGGCGGGCGCAACCTCACGGCCGACGTGCACGAGGTGCTGGACAAGATGGCTGGCTTCGCGCGCGAGCTGCGCGAGGGGCGCTGGCTGGGGCATACCGGCAAGCGCATCCGGAACGTGGTCAACGTGGGCATCGGCGGCTCCGATCTCGGCCCAGTGATGGCCTACGAGGCCCTGCGCGCCTTCAGCGATCGCAACCTGAGCCTACGCTTCGTTTCCAACGTGGACGCGACCGACTTCGCGGAGGCGACCCACGGCCTGGACCCGAGCGAGACGCTGTTCATCATCTGCTCGAAGACCTTCACTACACAGGAGACGCTGGCCAATGCCCGGCTCGCGCGCAGCTGGCTGGTGAAAGGCCTCGGTGCCGAGCAGGCGGTGCGGCGCCACTTCGTGGCCGTATCCACGAACGCCGAAGAGGTGGCGAAGTTCGGGATCGACACCGTCAACATGTTCGGTTTCTGGGACTGGGTGGGCGGACGCTACTCGGTCGACTCCGCCATCGGGCTCTCGCTGATGGTCGCGATCGGGCCCGAGGCCTTCGGTGAATTCCTCGGCGGATTCCACGACATGGACCAACACTTCAAAAGTGCTCCCTGGGAGCGCAATCTGCCCCTGCTGCTGGGCACCTTGGGCGTCTGGTACAACAACTTCTTCGGCGCCGAGTCGTACGCGATCCTGCCCTACGATCAGTATCTCAACCGCTTCAGTGCGTACCTGCAGCAGCTCGATATGGAGAGCAACGGCAAGTACGTCGGCGTCGACGGCAAGCGCGTGCCGCAACAGACGGGGCCCGTGATCTGGGGCCAGCCCGGCACCAATGGGCAGCACGCCTTCTATCAACTGTTGCATCAGGGAACGAAGCTAATCCCGGCGGACTTCATCGGTTTTTCGCGCAGCCTGAACCCTCTGGGAGATCATCACGATCTGTTGATGGCGAACTTCTTCGCACAGACCGAGGCGCTCGCATTCGGCAAGACGCTGGACCAGGTCAAGGCCGAGGGGGTGCCCGCGGAGCTCGCTCCGCACAAGGTGTTCGAGGGCAATCGGCCCACCAATACGTTGCTCGCCGAACGGCTCACGCCGCGGCTCCTGGGCACGCTGATCGCCCTCTACGAGCACAAGGTGTTCGTTCAGGGCGTGATCTGGAATATCAACTCGTTCGATCAGTGGGGTGTGGAGCTGGGCAAGGTGCTCGCCAAGCGGATCACCGGAGAGCTGCCCACGACCGGTGCCCTGAACCACGACAGCTCCACGAACGCGCTGATCCGCCGGTACCGCGCCCAGCGCGCGCCGGTATCGAAGAGCTGAGTCGTCCGCCGCTCGGGGCGCTGAATCTTCCGCTGAGCGGGCGGTGGGGCGGCCGCGAACGTGAAGCCGCAGAAACGCCCCGGGCCTTCACGCTCGAGCCCAAGTGGCCGACCGTGGTGGAGAATGCGAAAGGCCTTGGCGGCCTGCGGGCAGCTCCATCACAATCGCGCCACGGCAGCGGAAACTTCACGTTGCCGAGAGGGGGGAAGGCAAATGAACGAAGCATTCTTCGAGGCCCAGGATGGTGTGAAGATCTTCACGCGCTCCTGGTTGCCGCAGACCAGCGCAGCAGCCGCCGTCGTGATCGTCCACGGTTTCAAGTCGCACAGCGGCCTCTACGACTGGCCGGCGCAGCGGCTGGTCGAGCGCCGTATCGCGGTGCACGCGCTCGATCTGCGCGGGCACGGTAAGTCCGATGGCGAGCGCTTCTACGTGCAACACTTCAGCGACTACGTTGGAGACGTCGCCCAGCTCGTCGCTCGCGCTCGAGCCCGGCACCCGGGGTTGCCGCTGTTTCTGCTCGGGCACAGCGCCGGCGGCGTCATCTCCTGCCTGTACGCGCTGGAACACCAGAGCGAGCTCAAGGGGCTTGTTTGCGAAAGCTTCGCGCACGAGGTGCCCGCGCCGGAGCTCGCCCTCACGCTGCTCAAGGGCCTGAGCCGAGTCGCTCCCCACGCCCACGTCCTGAGCCTGAAGGACGAGGATTTCTCGCGCGACGCGGGCTTCGTGGAGCGGATGAAGACAGACCCGTTGATCGTGCATACCGCCGGCGCATCGCAGACGATCGCGGAGATGATCCGCGCAGACGAGCGGCTGCGGCGCGAATTTCCGCGTATCACCCTGCCCATATTGATTCTCCATGGCACCGCGGATCGAGCCACTTTGCCGCACGGCAGCCAGCGCTTCTACGACTCCGCCGGCTCGGCCGACAAGACCCTGAAACTCTACGAGGGGCACTACCACGATCTGTTGAACGACCTCGACAAGGAGCGGGTCATGGCCGATATCATCGAGTGGGTGACCACCCACTCCATTCTGCCCCAACCGCACCCCCTCACTAACTAGCTCTTCAACCAGCTTCACCAGATTGGGATGGAACATGCCGCTCTCGGTGCTCCCAGATCGTGACGACCTGATGCGCGCTGCTGCGGAGCGGGTCGCACAGCTCGCGCAGCGCGCCATCGCGGCTCGTGGTCGTTTCGATTGGGCGCTCGCGGGCGGCAAGACTCCCGAGCAGCTGTATGGCCTCCTGGCGCAGCCACCCTATGCCCCTTCCCCCGCGGGAGAGCCGGGCCGCATCGACTGGGCGCGGGTGCACTTCTTCTGGAGTGACGAGCGCTGCGTTCCGCCGGAGCACGCTGACAGCAACTACGGCATGGCTCGCCACAGCTTGCTCGATCGCGTGCGGCCGCCGGAAGCAAACGTGCACCGCATGCGCGGCGAGCAGCCGCCGTTGCTCGAAGCGAGCCGCTACGAGCGCGAGCTGGTCGCTGCGCAGCAAGAGGTCGGCTTCGCTTCGGGGGGCGCTGCATCCGGCGGCGGCGCGGGCTGTCCCGCGGCAAGTCTTCCTGCTGGGGCTCCGCCGCGGCTCGACCTGATCCTGCTCGGCATGGGGGCAGACGGTCACACCGCGTCGCTGTTTCCGGGCCAGCCCACGCTCTCCGAGCGCATGCGCTGGGTGGTGGCCGCGCACACGAACGCTTCCGGCGTGGCGCGCTTGACCTTCACCCTGCCGTTGATCAACGCGGCGCGCGCGGTGCTGTTCCTGGTCGCGGGGCGAGACAAAGCACGTGCGCTCGCCACGGTCCTGGGAAGGGCCGGCAGCCCCTCCACGCCCGGTGACACAGCGGCTCCGGGTGACACGGAAGCGTTGCCGGCGCAGCGCGTCCAGCCTGCCGACGGAGAGCTCGAATGGCTCGTCGACGCCGAAGCGGCCACGTTGTTGTAGGCCTGTTGTGGCGGCGGGCTCGTGTCAACGGACGCTTTGTTGAGCCTCGGCCCTTGACGGCGCGAGCGCACCCGCCCAAGACCGGCGTATCAAAGGAGACGCGATGCAGTTTGGCATGATTGGTCTCGGGCGCATGGGCGCCAACATGGTGCGCCGCCTGGTCCGAGGCGGGCACGAGTGTGTGGTCTACGATCGAGCGCCGGCCGCCATCGAGGCTGTCGTCAAAGAGGGTGCGCGCGGTTCGGCGTCGCTCGCCGAGCTGGTGCGGCAGCTGAAGCCTCCGCGCAGTCTGTGCCTGATGGTACCGGCTGCCTACGTGGACTCCTCGATCACGGAGATCGCCCCGCTGCTGCAGCGCGGAGACGTGCTGATCGACGGCGGCAACTCGAATTATCAGGACGATATCGCGCGCTCCTCGCGCCTCGCCGAGCGCGGCATCGACTACATCGACATGGGCACCAGCGGCGGTGTCTGGGGGCTCGAGCGCGGCTACTGCTTGATGATCGGCGGCAAACGCGAGGTGGTCGAGCGGCTGGATCCGATCTTCGCGACGCTGGCTCCGGGCAGCTCCGGGATTGCCCCCACCCCCGATCGAAAAGCACCCAGCACGGCGGAGCGTGGCTATCTGCACTGCGGTCCGAGCGGAGCTGGGCATTTCGTGAAGATGATCCACAACGGCATCGAGTACGGGCTCATGGCCGCCTACGCCGAGGGCTTCAACATCCTGCGGCACGCCGGCATCGGCAAGGGGCACGAGGGCGGTGAAGACGCCGAGACCACGCCGTTGCGGCACCCCGAGCACTACTCCTACGACTTCAACCTGGCCGATATCGCAGAACTGTGGCGCCGCGGCAGCGTCATCACCTCCTGGCTGCTCGATCTCACGGCGCAGGCGCTCGCCACCGACGCAGATCTGGAGCATTTCGGCGGGAAGGTTTCCGACTCGGGCGAAGGGCGCTGGACGGTAGCCGCTGCCAACGATCTGGGTGTACCCGCCCACGTGTTGACGGCGGCGCTGTTCGAGCGCTTCTCTTCCCGCGATCTCGATCTGTTCCAGAACAAGGTGCTCTCTGCGATGCGCTTCGGCTTCGGCGGGCACGTCGAGAAGGGCGCGGAAAAAGCGCGAGGCGGGAAATGAGCGGTGTCACGGGGAGCGGTGCCAAAGCGAGCAATGGGCGCACGCGTTCCGACGCGCTGGTGTTCTTCGGTGCCAGCGGTGATCTCGCGTACAAGAAGATCTTCCCGGCGTTTCAGGCGCTCGCGCGCCGCGGCAAGCTCGACTTTCCGGTGATCGGCTTCGGGCGATCGGGCTGGACGCGGGAGCAGCTGACCGAGCGCGCCAAGGCCAGCGTGAGCGAAAACGGCGGATACGATCCGCAGGCGTTCTCCGTGCTCGCCGAGCGGCTCGAGTACGTCGATGGGGACTACAACGATCCGCGTTCGTTCGAGAAGATCCACCAGGTGCTGGAGAAGTGGCAGGCCAAGCGCCCTGCCCACTATCTGGCCATTCCGCCCAGCGTGTTCCCGGCGGTGGTCAAGAATCTGCACGTCGCCAGCTGCACCAATGACGCGCGGGTGATCGTGGAGAAACCCTTCGGGCGTGACCTGGAGTCCGCGCAGGCGCTGAACCGCACGCTGCACGAGGCCTTCCCCGAGGAGCGCATCTTCCGCATCGATCACTATCTCGGCAAAGAGGCGGTACAGAACATGCTGTACTTCCGCTTTGCGAACGCCTTCCTCGAGCCGATCTGGAACCGGCACTATGTCGAGAGCGTGCAGATCACGATGGCGGAAGACTTCGGCGTCAAGGGGCGCGGCAAGTTCTACGAAGAGACAGGCGTGGTTCGTGACGTGATCCAGAACCACCTGCTGCAGATCGTGAGCTACCTGGCGATGGAAGCACCTTCGGGTACGTACGCCGAGGCGATCCGGGACGAGCAGGCCAAGGTCCTGCGCACCGTGCGCCCGCTGAGCCCCGACCACCTGGTCTGTGGTCAGTTTCGTGGCTATCGCGATGAACCCGGCGTCGCCAAGGATTCCAAGGTGCCGACCTACGCGGCGTTGCAGCTGTTCGTCGATTCCTGGCGCTGGGACGGCGTGCCGTTCCTGGTACAGGCCGGCAAGAACCTGGCGACGACGTACACCGAGGTCAACGTCAAGCTGCGTCGGGCGCCGCAAGTGGTGTTCAGCGAGCAAACGCCACCCGCTTCCAACTACGTGCGCTTCCGGCTCAGCCCCGAGGTCATGATCGCCATCGGCGCACGCGCCAAGCGCGGCGGCGAGCTGATGGTGGGCGACCCGCTGGAGCTTTCGGTGGTCGGAGTGCCGCCCCCGGGGCAGGACGGGCGAATGGGCGACTACGAACGCCTGCTGGGCGACGTGATCGCGGGCGACGCCACGTTGTTCGCGCGCCAGGACGTCGTGGAGGCCGCGTGGTCCATCGTCGCACCCGCCCTGGAGAACCCGGGCCCGGTCTACGAGTACGACCCCGGTTCCTGGGGTCCGCGCGAAGCCGAGCGTTTGATCAAAACGGACCGCAGCGAGCAAGCACAGCGTCCCAGCGGCCACCAGGGCAGCACGAAGGGCAGCACCAAGTAACCAAGAGGGCGGCGTTGCAGAGTGGTCAGCCGCCCCCGCCCGTTGTAGAATCCTCGGGCGTGCTCCGGCGGCTGTTCCAACTCCTGCTCCTCGTGCTCAGCGTGCAGCTGGGCGGGTTGGCTGATGCGTTCGCCTACGGCGCGGGCCTCAACGACGACGAGCAGGGGTGTTGCTCGGACTGTCCGACAGAGAAGTCTGGGCTGGGATGTGCGCCGGGTTGCAGGCTCTGCCACTGTCATCAGGCGGGGGTTGCGCGCTTGCCAGAGCTAAATCGGCCGCTGTTGCTGCTGCCCGCCGATCAGGCCGGCACCGAGCATTGCTGGAACGCGCTGGCGGCCCCCCGTCAGCCGTTCTCGTCTGCCCTCTACCGGCCTCCCCGAGCGCTGACGATTCCGGTCTGAAGTCGCGGGACGCGACGTCCTGGCTCTGCGCTCCCAGTGCTCCGTACTTTGAGCACTGGCCCTGCCATGAGCAGGACCCCTCGTGCGTCCCCCGTCCTGGAATCGCTCGCGAGCACAGCTCGCGAGCCTCTCGAGTGGGAGCATGGAACATGTCAGGGTCTTTGAGGGGCGCCGCGGTGTGTGCGGCGCTCCTGGCCGTCCCCTGGACGGCGACAGCAACAGAACAGAGTGGCTGCGCGATGCAGCTCACCCGCAGCAACCTCGTCTCTTGCACGCTCGCCGCGAGTCCGGATCTGCGCGTCGAGCGCGAGGCCGCGGGCGCGCTGGAAGGGCGCAGACGGAGTGCCGGCACGCTCTTGCCTTCGAACCCGGTGCTGGCACTGACCGGAGCTCGGCGCACGACCCCAGGAACGGATCGCGGCGCTGCCTTCAACTGGTCGGCGACCCTCTCACAGGAGCTGGAGCTGGCCGGGCAGCGCGGTAGCCGGTTGCGCGCAGTCGAAGCCGAGCAACAGGCTCAGCAGCTCCGGCTCGTGGCGCTGCAGCGCGATGCCGTGAGCCAGGCCTGGAGTCTATTCTTCGAGGTCAGCGCGGCACGAGCACAGCAAGAGCTCGCTGAGCGGATGCTGGAAGCAGCGCAGCGGGTGGCGCTGGTGGCGCGAGCCAAGGCGGAACAAGGCCTGGTCGCCTCGGTCGACGCGGATGTCGCTCAGGCAGCTTCGCTGCGCGTGCTGCAGCAGAAGCTGATGGCCGAGCAAGCCGAAGCGGTCGCTCGTGCGCAGCTCGCCCTCGTCGTCGGCAACGATCCTGGGCGGCCAGTAGAGGTCGCAGGTGAGCTGACTCCGCTCTCGGGCTTACCGGACCCGGCGGCGGCCTCAGCGCTTTCGGGGCGCCCGGAAGTTCAGGCCTGGGGCGCCGAGCGCTCTGCTTTATCGGCGCGCGCGCAGACTCTGCGCCGTGCGCGCGTTCCCAATCCCACGTTCTCGGCCTTCGCCGAGCAGGACGGATACGGCGAGCGTGTGTACGGTCTGGGCCTGTCCCTGCCCCTGCCTTTGCCGAGCCCTGTCGGCCAGAGCCGGGCCGGGGAAATCGCCGAGCTCGAAGCGCTCCGACGGCAGGCGGATGCCGAGCAGAGCCGAGCACTCGCGCGAGCGGGGCTCGAGCTCGCGCGCGCCAGAGCCAGCTACGCGGCACATTCGAGTGCGGTGCGCGCGTTCGATCGCTCGACGCTGGAACGCGCCGAGAGCTCGCTGAGCGAGCTGAGCACACAGATCCAGGCAGGGCGGCTGAGCGTGCGCGATGCCCTGCCCGCGCAGCAAGCTTTGATCGATCTGCTGAGAACCCATCTGGAGGAGCTCGAAGCGCTGTGCCTCGCATCCGTGGAGCTGGCTCGAGCGCTCGACCTTCCTCTCGAACGGGGGCTCCCATGAAACCTCAGCTCTTGTTGTGGCTCGCGCTCGCGCTCGCCTGTGATGGCGGTCGGAGCGAGCAAGCTCCTCCCCCCGCCGCCGGAGGCGCTGCTGCGCCGGAGCATCGCGACGAGCCCGCGCACGAAGAGCTGCCACGTCGCGTCCGCCTCGCCGACAAGGTCGTGGCTGCCGCCCGGATCCAGACTGCGCCCGTGCGCAAGAAGGTGCTGGCGATCACGCTCGCGCTGCCGGGTGAGATCTCCGTCGACCCCGACAAGAACGCGCGCGTGTCGAGCCCAGTGGCGGGACAGCTGTCGCAGGTTGGCTTCAAGGAAGGCAACGCCGTGAAACGCGGCGACGTGCTCGCCCGCGTGCGCATTCCCGACCTCGCGCGCCTGCGCGCCGAACACGCGACCGCCAGCGCCAAGGCCAGTGTCGCGAGAGCCAACAGCATGAGACTGAACGAGCTCGCTTCCAAGGGCCTCGCCGCGCGTCAGGAGGCTTTGGATGCGCGCGCGGCTGCCGACGGGCTGGAAGCCGAAGCGCGCGCGACGGACGAACAGCTGCGCCTGCTCGGCAGCGCCAGCGGCGGCAGCTCGGAGCTGGCGCTGCGCGCGCCGATCAGCGGCATGGTCCTCTCGCGCGCGGCGGTCGTCGGGCAGCCCGTGCGCCCGGAAGACGTCATCGCCGACATCGCCGACCTATCAGAGGTCTGGTTCCTGGGTAGGGTCTTCGAGAAGGATCTGGACCGGGTCCAGACCGGCGCCGCTGCGGAGGTGGAGCTGAACGCCTTCCCCCAGCGGCGGTTTCCGGGCAGCGTCGAATACGTC
>JAICTU010000805.1 GCA_025936205.1 Polyangiaceae bacterium
AAGAAGTCATCGAATCCAAAGCGCTCGCGCAGCAAGCGCCGCAGCGCGCCCGACCCGGCTGGCGTCAGTGTGCTTCCGTTCGCGGCCTCGCTCGTCATGCCCGGCCGGCATAGCACGAAGCGTCGTCGAGGGCGGTCGACGTCAGTGGGCAGATTCTATTGGGCTCGGTAGCGCGCGGCGCCGAGCCCTCCAGGATGCACCTCTGCCCGTGGCCCGGGTCCCTCGGAGTTCTGCACAGATCCGGCAGCCTGTGCCGGATCTGGGCCTGGGCGCCGGCGGCCGGGCACTTCGTGCGCAACTGCCGCTGCCAGCGGCCGATTGCCGAGGAGCGCCTCCGTCTCCGGGTGCCGCTCGTTGCCCATGACCACAGCCGCTCTCCCCAGGCCGGAACTCAAGGTCCTTCGCCAGCGCATGCGCGAGTCGCTGCTCGAGCAGCGCGGTGGCGTCCTGCGGGTACTCCTGCTGTCCGTGTTCGGTGCTCTGATGGGGCTGGCGATGCCCTACGCCGCGACGCTGGCCATCGATACTGCGCTGCCGGATGCCTCGCCGCGCATGTTGCTGGCCGCCTCGCTGGGCGTGGTGCTGCTGGTCGCATATCAGGCCTGGAACGGCTGGCTCCACTCGCTCGCCGAGGTAGCGGTCAGCTCCGCAGTGGAGCGCGGCATGCTGCTGCAGGTGTTCTCGTCGGTGGTGCGCGCCGAATACGAGATGTTGCGCAAGCAACGCAGCGGCGGCATGGGCATCACCATGTCGAGCGCCGCCACGGCGGTGCACACCTATGTCGGGAACGTGGTCGCGCTGATGACGCAGGTGGCCTTTGCCATCGCCTACTTCGTCGTGCTCGCAAACTCCTCGATGCTGGTGGCCAGCCTGGTGGTTGCCGCGGAGCTGGTGCTGGCCTGGCTCTCGATCACGTTTGCCAGCCTGGAAGCCGTGCAGACGCGCGTGCTGCTGGAGCGCAACGCCGAGCAGCAGCAACTGCTGCACAGCTTCCTCAGCGCCCTGAATTCGCTGCGCGGCATGTTCGCCGCGGATCGCCTGGGCAAGACCTTCAGCGCCAAGGTCTCGGAGATCGGCGGGCTGTCTCTGCGCATCGCGCGCAACCGCGCCATCCAGTCGGTGGTGAGCTCCGTCGGCTCACAGGGGCTCTCCACCGGCATCATGATCTGGGCGGTGGTTCAGTGCTTCGACGGGGCCCTGAGCCTGGGTGGCATGATGTTCCTGATCTCTTCCTGCGGCAGCTTGTCGGGAGCGATCAAGGCTCTGGTCGGCATCTTTTGCAGCTTCCGCGGACTCGCCCCGCACGTCGAGCGCGTGGACCGGGTGCTCATGGCCGGCTCCGCTGCCCGGCAGGCCAAGTCGATGTGGACCAGCCAGGAGATCCTGGTCGACCACGTCTCGTTCCGCTACTCGGCAGACAGCCGCTGGGTGGTCCAGAACCAGTCGCTCTCGATCGCGCAGGGCGAGGTGTATGACATGCAGGCGCCCTCCGGCACGGGCAAGACCACGCTGCTTCGCATGATCGCGGGGCTGATGCCACCCACGCAGGGCCAGGTGAGCATCTTCGGGGTCGAAGCCTGCCGCGCCCAGGAAGCCGTGCTGTACGTGCCCCAGCACTGCCCGCTGTTCGAAACGTCCATCCGCGAAAACCTGGAGCTGATGAGCGGTGTCAGCTACGCCGAGGTGTGCAAGGTCGCGCCGCTGACCGGGCTCACGCACATGCTGCAAGGCCTGCCGATGCGCGAGGAGACGTTGCTCCAGGCCCAGGGACTCAACCTCTCCTCGGGTCAGCGGCAGCTGATCGTACTCACCGCCGCCTTCGCCTCCCAGCGCCCGGTGCTCTTGCTGGATGAAGCGACGAGCCAGGTGGACGTGGTCTCTCGAGCGCGCATCAACTGGGACGTTCTGCGCCAAGGCCGCACCATCGTGCGAGTCGAGCACGGCTGAGCGCCGCGCGCTCAACGGATCACATACAGCCGATCGTCGACGCGGGTCATCTGCGCATCGGGCTCCGGCGCGAAGGGCGGAGGGTAGTAGGCGTACTCCCCGGAGCTGGCCAGCGCGCGCGCCTGCGACGAGTTTGCGACGTAGGCGATGCGCAGGTCGCGCCGAAAAAAGCCCGCTTGCTCGAACACGCCGACCCCGCCTTCCCCGTAGTACGAGGACACGTAGAACAGCTTGCCCTGCGCGG
>JAICTU010000409.1 GCA_025936205.1 Polyangiaceae bacterium
CTCGCCGAGCTGCTCGAGCACCCAGGGCACCCAGGGCTGCAGCGGCGCGGGCACATCCTTCGGCTCCAGCGCAGCGGCGGGCAGCGCCCAGACGAATAGCGCGCACAGCACCCCGGCCGCCCGCAGACCCCGTGCACACAACCACCATCCCACCTGCAGCATCCGCATCTCCTGACATGACGGCAAAGCGGCCTCCGCCCTCCATCGATAACGCGTCAGAAGCGTGAGATACCCTGCGACATGGGTGCTGCGGCCCTAGCCGGAGGGGATTCGGGTGGCAAGCGGGCGCTCCACGGCGCCGCGCGTCCTCGAGCCCACTGCCCGTGTCGAGCCCGTGGCGACCCTCTGTCGAATCGTAACGCGCAGCTAGATGGACGGCTCCAGCGCCTACCGTTACAACGCTCTACGGGGCCGTTGCGCCGCGAGTTCGCGGAGAGGAGGAGCGTGCATGTTGATGCGTCGTCTGAGTTGGGGCGGGCTGTTGCTCTTGGCTGCGTGCGCGGGGCGCGCGAGCGATGGGAGCACGAACGAAGTGGGAACCCTGGGATTGCAGCTGCGGACGGAGGTGAATCACCGCACATATCGCCTGCGGGACGGTATCTTCGAGGTGATCGGGCCGCAGGCGCTCACGCTCGGCACCGAAGACGATGTGGATGCCGCCTCGCTGGAGGGAACGCTCGCGGTGGGCTCTTACCAGATCGAGCTGCTGCCGGGCTGGCGCTTGGAGCGCGATTCCGGCGCTGGCTTCGAGACGCTCGTGGCCCAGCTCGCGTCGGACAATCCCTTGCCGTTCGGGATCGAGGCGGGGCAACGCATGAATCTGCACTATGAGTTCTTCACCGATGGAACCCGCATCGGGCTGGAGGATGGCGGGTTCGAGGTGAGTATCGGTGTGACCGACACCAGCCAACCGCCGAGCAATCCCGGCGCCTTCGATCCTGCCGCGTGCGACTTTGCGAACACGACGGGTTGCGAGGAGCTGACCTGCGAGCGCGCCTGCCCGATCGATCAGGGCAGTTACTGCTCCGTGGTGTGCTCGGAGATTCTAACCTGTGTCTCGCAACAGCCTTGCTCGACACAGAGCGATCCGTTGTGTGCCGTTCGCACACGGGGTGTGGCGAACATCTGTAGCAACGTCGTCGATCTCGGAGGTGGCGTCAACGTCACCAATCCCAATCTTCCTGCGTTCGTCGCGCGCGAGTTCGTGGAGTGCGCGTGCAGCGTGCCGCGGCCCGGCGCTGGCTCCGCCGCCTGTAGCGAAGGGCAGACGCGAGCCTGCGGAGCCGCTGCGGACGTCGGTCTGTGCCGTCGCGGGGTAGAGACCTGCATCGATGGAGTCTTCTCCGCGTGCCAGGGCGCCGTGTTGCCGGCGGCCCGCGACTGCACGTCCCCGCTCGACAACGACTGTGACGGCCTGCCCGACAACACCATCGACGCGAGCTGCCCTGCGCCGCTGCCGAGTTTCGAGCGCGACGTGTGGCCCATCTTTCAGAGCCAGTGCTCGCCCTGTCACACGACGCTGGGCCGGGGCGGCCACGTCGTCGGGAGCGCGGACCTGGCCACGGCGTTCGCCGATGCCACGCGCCTCGGCACGACACTGATCGACCGCCTCGATGGCGGTGGCATGCCTCCTGCGTGTACGGGGCAGCCCGGTGATCCGGGATGCATTTCGGTCGACGATTTGCTGCTGATCCAGCTCTGGATCGATACTGGCATGTCACCGTGAGGAAGGGACCACGCCATGGTCCGCTGTGCCATGGCGTGGTCGGCTCTTCCGGGCGTCAGGCTCTCCCCTCAGCTCTCGAGGACCGCGAGCTCTCCCGTCTCCAGCAGCGACTTCAAGTTCGACATCAAGAGCGGCCAGCCTCCGGCGACCGTCTCGATGAACTTGGAGCCGGGGCGATCGAGCTCGTGGGTGATGGTGAGCTTGACCGCGCTGCCCGATTTGCCCGCTGGCTCGAGCTCGAGCGTGCAGCGGCTCGGTCCTTCCGCCTTCAGCTCGGGCTTCCACTCGTTTTGCCAGAGGATGACCATGCGCCGCGGCGGCTCGATCTCGAGGATCTCGCCGGTGTCGGCGAAGCGCCCGTCCGGGAAGACCAGGTTCCAGTGCGAGCCCTTCTTCCAGGCGCACTCGACCGTCATGCCGTACCAGTACTGGCGAATGAAACGCGATTCCGTCAGCGCTTGCCAGAGCTGGGCCGGCGTGGTGCGGATGAAGACGACGTAGACGAAGCGGCTTCCGGCGGCAGGGTTCATCCCGCCGTTTTTCTGCCAGCTTCAGCCGGGCCGCAAGTGTGCCCTCGTCAGTACGGGCCGCTCTGCGAGGCCTGGCGACTCAACGTGTTGGCGTCGTAGGTCTCCATGCTCATGGAGCCGCCCGAACCACGGCCCGTACCCGGGGAAAAGTAGCCATTCAGGAGCAAGCCGTTCCCGATGAACGGTGGCAGCACCGTATTGGGCCGGATGCGAATCGTGCCCATGGTCTCGGGTGGGTCCGAGCCTTCGAGGCGGTGAAAGCGCAAGGCGCGACTCCGAGGCCTGGCGGGAGGAATGTCGACGAAGAAGCTGTGCTCGGGCAGGGTAAAGCCCTCGAGGCTCGGCTCCGGCCCCTGCTCGTAGTGGGCCAGCTCTTGCTGACCGGAGAGCAGCAAGACTTGACTCAGATCGACGCGCAGGTGCTGCCCGTCGCTCCAGGGCAGCACCCGGAAATCACCGCTCGGGCCGTCGTGCAGCGCGAGCTTGCCAGCATCCGAGAGATCGATCAGGGCGCTGATAGCGTCCGTACTCCCTGGCGTGTGCACATAAGCGACGCCGGGAGCGAACTCCGTCTGCGTCTCCGCCGTCAGCGCGAACGTGGGGCTCCGACCGAACAGCTCGAGCGCCCCTGGCTTGCTCTGAAAACTCCAGATCCGGCCTTGATCGGCGCCGTCGGCGCCATTCAGTGCCGGACCGTAGCCGGTATGGGTCGCGAGCAGCCAGTGCTCGCCATCGTTGGCGGCGACGGGGTCGTGCTGGGGAGCCGCGCGCAGCGCAACCGAGCCGAGCGGCTCGAGCTGGCGAGCGTTCATGCCGAACGTGTGCAAAATCGTCTCCGGGGAGCCCTGCGCGGCCAGGCTCGCCGCTTGCTCCGACACCGACCACCAGGGCTCGGTCACCAGCGCCCACTGCTGGTCCGCGGCGAAGATCTGCACGTTGCCGGTGTACAGGCCACTCGCCTGCCAGGAGGCGAGCCCCTGCTCGATGTCGAGATCGACCAGCGTCAGCAGCTGGAGCCCGCTCGGGGTCCCCGGCGCGTAAATGTCGCCGCACTCGACCGCCGGCGTGGCGGACCCAACGAGAGCAGCACCGCTGGAGGGGTCCGCGGTCACCCGCCGAGGCAACCAGGCGCTGGCGTCCGCGGCGCCGATCGCCGCGCGATTGCCGGCGCGTACGCTCGCGAGCAGCGTGCCATCGGCGCGCTGTTCCGCCGGCAAGCTCGCCAGCCCGAGCTGGCTGCCGCTCTCGACCATCAGCACCTGCACCGAGCCGCCGATGCGCCGCGCGCCGATCAGTCGTGCATCGACATACTGCAGCTCCTGTTGACGCGGACCGTCGTTGCGGTTCAGGTCGAACTGCCAGAAGAAGGCTCCCTTGCCAGCACCCGAAAACGCGGAGCCGTCGACTTCTCCCACGACCAGCACGCGCCCAGCTTCGGCAAAGATCCAGGCCGGAGCAGTGCCGTCGCGAGCCTGTTTCACCGCCTCCGGCATCGGAAAGGCCGCCCCGGTGACCTCGCTGGGACCGGTGCTCATCAAGGGGACGGCGTCGTTGGCGACCATGTAGAAATGGTCCGCGTCCCCGCTGCCGCGGCGAGCGTAGGCGACGCGGCCTCCCCCCGGCTGGCGCGTGGCCTCGGGCCACTCCACATACGCGGCTTGCTCGTAGCCCTCCGCGTCGCCGGGCGCGAACAGCGGCTCGAGCGGGTTGCCCGTCGGGGCGAGCTCGAGCAGCTCCCCGGCGCGGGCGCTCGTGTAGGCGCGCAGGGCGTCACAGTCGACGAGGCGCTGCGGCAATGCCTCGAGGCGCACGTCGCCCTCCTCGCCGGGCCTGTCCCCATCCACGGCGCGCCCACCGCAGCCGAGCAGTGGGCACATGGTAAGGCCGGTCAGCGCCGCTGCGATGGCGACCCATCCTCTACCTTTCACACCTGCAGGCGAGCTCGTTCGCTGGGACACCGCAGACCTCCGATCGATGTTTGCCGCAGGATAGCAGCCACGGTGAGGCGGCTCAAATGCGCGCTCGCTGTTCCACCCGATGCGCTTTTTTCCGGTCAGCGGCGCTGTGCTGCGGAGATGGGGGAATTCGTCAAGGGGCCTTTGCGTGCACTTGCATCAGTGCGCCGTATTGGCGCTCTGTAAAGCCTCGCCTCGCTTGGCGGCGAGCAGCTGCAGTGCAGGGTGTCCGGGGGTCAGCCATGCCAGATGGTTGAGGGCGGTGTCGAAGGCCTCGCTGTCGCCCCCTGCCAGCGCGCCGCAGGCGGCCATGAACAGGGCGCGCGGGCTGTCCGGCGCTTGCGCGCGCGCCAGCGCTCCATCATGGCCCAGGTCACGGCGCAGCTCGGCGTCGGCGCTGGTGCTGGCCGCGAGCAGCGCCCCGAGATCGGGCAGGTGGCTCAGGCGGCGGTAGCCGCTGGAGATCAGCGCGTCGTTCTGGCCGCCCCGGCGCGCGTAGACCGCGGCCACGTCGTCCAGGTAGAGCAGGGCCCATTCGGGTGCTGTCGCGAGCCCCGGATTGGAGCCCTCGCCCTCGCGGGCGGACACCACGGCCCAGTCGAAGTGGAACTCTCGATCGAGCGCGGCGAAGCCGTCCGTGCTCCAGGTGGCGCGCGTGATGGCGTCGATCAGCTCGGGCTCGCGCGCGAGCGCGCCCCGGCCATCGGTGAGCACCCGCTGCTCCGGCCAGAGCCGCAGCGCGAGGTAGCCGCCGAAGGGCATGAAGTTGTACATGCGCCCGCGCGGGTGCGCGCTCGCAGCGAACTCCGCGCCGGCGACCGGCAGAAAGTCGCGGTCGAAGCCCGCGGGGCGATCGACGCTCACTGTGAGCACCAGTCCGATCAGCGCCAGCGCGGGGGAGGCGGCGCAGGCTGCTGCCACGAGCGGATGGAGGGGCGGGCGCAGGTCGCCACGAGCCGTCGCCGCGTGGGCCATCACCAGGGCGCCGATCGGGAACATGCGCACAGCACCTGCCGTCAGCGCGAAGGCGAACAGCACCTCGCCGATGGCGAAGGCGCTGGGCACGCGGCTCCTGGTGAGCCGATCGCGGCCCGCGAGCCACACGCCGCAGCTGGCCAGAAACCAGAGCGACAGGAACGGCTGCTGGCGCACGAAGTAGTCGAGCGTTGGGCGCGCCCACTCGGTGATGTCGCCGAACCGCTCGCTCGCGCGGATCGGCCCGAGCAAGAGTCGCGGCCCCATCGTGTTGAGGCAGGCGGCGCTCGCCGCGAGGCCCACCAGGCCGAGGGTCGCCACCAGATCCGCACCGTCTGCCGCGGGCCAGAGCCGATTCCAGGCGGAGCCCCGCGCTCGCCCGCAGAGCCGCGCGCCGCAGCGATACGCCGCATACCCGATCGCCGCGGCGACCCCCAGTGCGACGAAGCCGTGCACGTTCGCCCAGATCAGGAACAATGGTGTGAGGGCCGCGAGCGCCCAGCGTCCGCGCGCCGGCGCTGCGGCGAGCCGGTGCCGTTCCAGCAAGCTCAGCGTCAGGAGCAGGCCGAGCCACGAGAACAGGACCGGGCGTAGAATGAACCAGTCGCTGAGCGCAAACAGGCCGAGCCCTGCCCAGAGCCAGCGCAGCGACCCGAGACTTCGGGTGCGCGCCTCGAGCAGCACGAGCGCTGAGACTCCGATCACGGCGCACAGCAGCTGCAGCCCGGCGGCGCCGGTGGCGGCGTAGAGCGCGTACAGGAAAGCGTCGCCCAGTACTTCGACGTAGCGCAGCGGCCGTGCCGTGAACGCGAGGTCGTCGATGCTGGGGATGTGGCGGGTCTGCAGCAGGATGCGCCCGGTCGCGAGGTTCCAGGGCAGATCGAAGTCCGTGAGCTGCCGGCGCGCGAGCAGGGCCACCGTGCCGAGAGCGCACACGAACCACACGCTCCGGGCGGCGTTTCGCGGGGCACCTGATCTCGGCGCGACGCGTTCCGGAGCGGGCTGCTGCATTCCGTGCAATACGGCGTGCCTGTTCAGCCACTAACCCGAACGCGGTGGCCGGCGGTTCCCATTCAGGGCAAATTCCGGTGCCGGAATCGCGCTTCGGGGCTTCGCAGCCGAGGGGGGCAACGCGATATGCAGCCGCGCCAATGGACACGCCTTCGCTGCCCACGACCCGGCCCACGTCGACCGGGCCGCTCCGCTTCGCGTCGTCTTCTCTGGTCGGTCTCTTTCCCTTGCTGGGCGCCGGGGTCAGCCTGGCGATTGCCTGCCTGCTGCAGGCGGGGCCAGATGAGAGCTGGGCCGCCTTGCTGAGGCCGCTGGGCATCCTGGTGGTGCTGCATTCCGCGCATACCGCGCTGTCCAGCGTGCTCTGGCTGCGGTACCGCCGCTTCGAGGCGCCCGAGAGTGCAGCTTGGCCGACGGTGAGCGTGATCATCCCCGCCTTCAACGAGGGGCCGATGGTCGAGCGCAGCATTCGTTCCGCGGCGCTGAGCGATTACCCGCGCGGCCTCCTGGAGCTGATCATCGTCGACGACGGCTCGCGCGACGACACCTTCTTCCACATGCGGCACCTGCGGCGGGAGTTCCCCGAGCTGGTGCGGCTGGTGCGCTTCCGCGGCAATCGCGGCAAGCGCGCCGCGCTGCTCGAGGGCTTCGAGGCCGCGCGCGGCGAGATCGTGATCACCATCGACTCCGACAGCGAGGTGGAGCCGAGCACGGTGCGCGAGATGGTGAAGCCGTTCCTGGCCGACGCCCGCGTGGGAGCGGTGGCGGGGCGCGTGGCGGTGCTGAATCGCGACTCGTTCATCAGCCGCATGCTGGAGGTGCAGTACGCGCTGGCGTTCGACTTCGGGCGCGCGGCGCAGTCGGTGTATCGCGCGGTCGCGTGCTGCCCCGGCGCGCTCTCGGCGTTCCGGCGCGGCGTGATCCTGCCGCACCTGCGGGAGTGGGCGCAGCAACAGTTCCTCGGGCGCCCGGTGAGCCACGGCGAGGATCAGGCGCTCACCAACATCGTGCTGCGCGCCGGCTACGACACCGTGTACCAGAGCTCGGCGGTGGTGCACACGCTGGCGCCCACGCGCTACCGGCAGCTGTCGCGCATGTTCGTGCGCTGGGATCGCAGCTACATCGTCGAGGGCTTCAGCTTCGCCAAGTTCATGCTCACGGCCTACCGGCGCGAGAACCGCCTGCTGCCGATCGTGGGCTTCGCGTTCTCGACGCTGCGCGTGGTCAGCGTGTTCTATCTGGTGCTCGGGCTGCCCGCGCTCTTCGACGTGCTGACGCTCGGCAGCCACTGGCGCGAGCTGCTCGGCGTGACGCTGGCGATGCTGGCAGGTGCGAGCTTTACGGCGCTCTACTACTTGAAGATCGAGCGCAGCTTCCGCTTCCTGTACGGGATCGCCTACGCGCTGTTCTCGGCCGTCTGCCTGCAGTGGATCTTGCCCTGGGCGATGCTCACGGTGCGGGACGAGCGCTGGGGCACGCGCTGATTCAGCGCGGAAAATTCAACGGCTGGTCGATGGCCTGAAACTCCGGGCGCGCCTGGCAGAGCGCCTCGTGAGCGAGCAGCGCCGGCAGCGCCAGGTGTTCCAGGGCAGCCGGCACCGCCTGGCGGAGGAAGTGCACGACGACGGCCAGCGCCACGTCGGCGTGGCTGATGGACTCGCCGAGCAGGTAGGGTGTTCGGCACTCGGCGCGCTCTCTCTCGAGCAGGCGCAAGGTGTCATCGACCTGGGCTCGGCAGCGCGCCGCCCAGCGGGCGCTCTGGCTGCCGGGGTCGCGCGCGACATTTTCGTAGACCAGGGCGACGCCCTTGTCGGCGAGCCCGCAGGCGAGCGCCGCCCAGCGTAGGCCCGCGCGGCGCAGGAGGCCCCGGCGCGGCAGCAGCAGCCGCTCGTCGGGCACCTGGTCATCGAGCGCGTCGAGGATGGCGGCGCTCTCCACCAGCACCTCGCCGCTCGGCAGCACGAGGGTCGGCACGCGTCGCAGCGGATTGAAGCCGGCGATCTGCTCGGCGTCGCGAAAAACGGACCAGGGGCGATGTTCAAAGGGCAGTTCGTAAAGCCTCAGCGCAATCGCAACGCGCCGCACGAAGGGGGAGTCGTACTGTCCGATCAACAGAGGGAGTGTCTGCACGCTGGCATGCTAGCACGCACTCTGTCAGTGGGCCGCCTCCTTGATGGCACTACAGAGCTTGGTCAGGCTCGCCTTGGCGTCTCCGAACAGCATCAGGGTTTGCGGGAGCACGAAGAGCTCGTTCTCGATGC
>JAICTU010000413.1 GCA_025936205.1 Polyangiaceae bacterium
CGGGCAGCGCCTCGACCAGCCGCGCCACGGTGGCGGCGTTCACCTCGCGCCCCAGGATCGCGCACGCGCCGAGCGTGCGCCGCGTCGGCTCCGGTAACAGCGCCACGCGCTCCAGGATCAGCTGGCGCACCGTCGGGGGCAGGGTGGCACCGCTCGCGGCGCGCCCTCCGCGCAGGGCCCGAGCGCACTCCACCACGAACAGCGGGTTGCCGCCGGTCAACTCCGCGAGCTTGTCCAGCGCGGCGCGCGGCACGTTGCGCTCGGCGATGCGCGCGGTGAGCTCTGCGATCTGCGCCGCATCGAGCGGCTCCAGCGCGATCTCGGTGCCTTCGCGCAGCATGCGCGTGAAGCGCTGCTGGGCGCGCTCGGTCAGGCGCGGATCCTGAGCGCGCGCCGTGACGACCACCAGCGCGCGCAGCGAACGAAGCGGGCCCGCCAGGAACGTGAGCAGGTCCAGGCTGAGCAGATCCGCGGCGTGGATGTCCTCCAGCACCCAGACGCGCGGCTCGCTGGCGCAGGCCTGTGCCAGCGCCGCCAGCACGCGCTCCCAAAGCTGAAAGGCGTCGCCGTCACCGCCGCCCGGCGTGGCGATGCCCAGGTCGCGCAGCGCCGACCAGAGCGGAAAATAGGGCGGTGCCTCCGCCAGCTCCCAGGCACGCCCGCTGACCACCCGGGCTCCGAGCAGCGCGGCTTCGCTGCTGGCGCGCGCCGCCAGCGCGCTCTTGCCGATGCCGGGCTCGCCGCGGATCAACAGCAGGCCCCCGCGCCCGTCACGCGCGCGCGCGAGCGCCGAGCGGATCCGCTCGAGCGGTCCCGCGCGCCCGATCAACTCAGCTTCGAAAGGCATAGCCAGAGAATGTTAAAGCCTCGTCCCACCGTGCGACACAACGTCGCGCAGCGCCCCCATCGGCCTCGCAGCCCGTGACCCATTGCGCCGCAGGAAACGCGAGCCACGGGCGCGCACGCCCAGGTGCTCCACACCAAGATTGGGAGGATCTCGATCATGCTGCGCTTTCATCGCTCCCCCTGTGGCTGCGCCAAGCTGGCTGCGGGGTCACTGGCTGCCGGAACACTGGCTGCCGGAACCCTGCTGGTCATCGCCTGCTCGGAAGCGGGAACGGCCCATGCGCCCCTTTCCGACAGCACGACCCTTCCCTATCCGAGCCGCCCGAGCCCGGACCAGCGCACGCCAGCGAGCGCGCCCGGCCCGGCGTATTCGATCGACGAAAACGGCGTGATCCTCAATGGCCCGCGCCTGGGCGACGCCGAGGCGCCACCCGCTCCGTTGGATGGGGTGGAGACGGAGAGCGACGCCGGACCTGACGCAGCTCCGGCGGCAGGCGAACTGACCCCCGACGCCGGGTCGCAAACCCTCACCGAACTGGCGCCCCCGGCGGCGACTCCACCCCCGGGCGAGCCCCCGACGAACGAGGGCGATGAGTTCAACGACCCGACCCCGATCACGCCCAGCGCGGGTTGCGATCGGGGAGACCCGGAACCGCCGAGCGGCATGGCCTCGCTGATGATCCGCGGCTTGCCCGCAAGCTACCTCGTCACCTTGCCCGACGGCTACGACGGCGACACGCCGCTGCCGCTGATCTTCGGCTTCCACGGCCGTGCGCGCACCTTGCTCGAATTCGCGCAAATCGACGCCACGAATCTCGATCAGGAGCTCGGCTCGCGCGCGATCCTGGTGTACCCGCAGGCGCAGGGCGGGGAGGGCTGGACCCAGCCGGAAGAGCTGCCGCCGAGCATCGAGTTCTTCGAGGCGCTCTACCAGATGATGACCGCCAACTACTGCGTGGACACGTCGCACCTGTTCGCCGTGGGCCACAGCTCCGGCGGCTTCTTCTCGCACATCCTGGCCTGCCGCTACGGCGACCGCCTGCGCGGGATCGGCGTGGTGGCGGGCACCCTGCCCGAGAACGACTGCACCGGCTACGTCGCGGCGCTGATGATCCACGGCGTCCGCGACTCCGTGGTCGAGACCTCGCGCGGCGAGGCGGCGCGCGACTTCCTGCTCACTCGCAACGGCTGCACACCGGACACCGAGCCCGGCCCCGATTCGCATTGCCTGACCTACCAGGGCTGCGAACGGGGCCTGCCGGTCGCGTGGTGCGAGCACGACGAGCCCACCTACGACGACACCAACCACGGCTGGCCCTCCTTCGCGAGCCATACCATCGCCAAGTTCCTGTTCTCGTTGCCGTGAGCGCCCGCGAGCTCGCTGAGCGCTAGACCTTGACGGCCCGAGTCAGCAGGAAATCCTGCCGCAGCTGGTTGTCTTCAAAGTACGCCTGAGCCAGCGCATCGATCTCGCTGCGCAATGTAGCTGCCTTGGTCGGCTCGTTCGCGTCCAGCTGCTCGAGGAGCTTCTTGGCGGGGCCGAAGTTCTCGAGCATGTGCACGCGATAGTGCTGCGGGCTGAGCGTAGGGAAGAACATCGTGTTGCGCGTGAAGGTGAGATCTCGCACGGCGGAGCCCAGGCGCTCGCGGACGATGTTCGGCTCTCCCCATTGCGGAGGTGGAGAGACACCGGCAGGCGGGGGTGGTGCATACCGGCTCATCAACGCGAACCAGCGGCCCACGAACAGCTCGGGCGGCCATGTCGCAAAGGCAATCGTCCCGCCCGGCTTCAGCACCCGCAGCATTTGCGCGATCGCCAGCTCCGGGCGCGGCGCAAACATGTGCCCGAACTGGCTCACCACCACATCGAAGGTGCCATCCGCGAAGGGAAGCGACTCGGCGTCACCTTCCTGGAAAGGCACTTCCAGCCTCATGAGCGAGGCGTTTTCCCGCGCGTGCGCGACGAGCTCCGGGGTCAGATCGATGCCCTGCGCCTTGGCGCCGGCGCGGGCTGCCGTGAGAGCGACGACGCCGGTGCCACATGCCACGTCGAGCACCTGCGCTCCGGCACGGATACCGGCAAAGCGCACCAGGTACGGGGCTGTGGTGGCGGTGAGATTCTCGAGCATCGCGAAGTTTGCCCAGACCGCCTTCTGATTGGCCTTGAATTGACTGATGCCGTCCATGGTTTGCCCTCCTTGCTGAGGCCCGTGGAAACACGAGCGCTCCCGGATTCTACGCTCGCGAGCAGCGCTGGTTTCGAGAAATCGAGCGCCGTGCCCCTCGCTCCGACCCCCGCACGGAGCGCTGCCTGTACCAGCCCGGCTGCCAGCGCGCCCGCTGCGTCCGGGAAATGGCTCGGCAGAGTGCGACCCCGCGCGGCACCAGGATGAGCCCCCTCCACGGCTCCGGCGCGAGAGGCTGCGGCCGTGCGGGTACTACACTACGTTCCAGGATGGCCCGCTCCATGCCGTAGTGACGCTCGTCGGGCGTGACATGGCGAAGCGCGCTGTGGCGATGCTCCCGTTATACCAGGCGATGAAGCGGGCGACCCAACGCTCCGCAGAGGCGATATTGGCGAAGGGCAAGCTGGGGTAAGCAGGCGTGTACTTCAGTGTTTGCAAGAGCGCCTCCGAGTACGGGTTATCCTCGGAAAAATGAGGTCGACTCAAAGACGGCACGCTTCTTAGCCGCTGCAGAGTGGAAGTCATCGTGCTTCCGCGCATCGGCGCGCCGTTGTCAGAGTGAAGTACGAGGCCGCGGGGATCGACGTTGCCATCACGGCAGGCATTCCTGATGAGCTCTTCGGCCAGACTGGCATACTCGCGGTCTTCAACGCGCCAGCCGACGATGCGGCGGCTTCAGGCG
Source organism: Polyangiaceae bacterium (assembly GCA_025936205.1). The sequence continues at coordinate 3,715 of JAICTU010000413.1, forward strand.
TCCATCACAAGTAGAGGCCCAGGCACTGTCCGCAGCGTGCTTGGCAGCCAGGTGCTGTCCCAGCTCCAGACTTGATTCGGCCCGCTCGCGCGCTGAACCGTGCGAGCGCGGCTGACGTGAGTCCTTGGCGCCATCGTTCGACGGTGCGGCTCGAAACGCCGATGACTCGACAAGCCTGTGCCAGCCGCAACCCCGATCGCTGCGCCTCGGCGATCGCGGCGAGGATCACTTCTCGTTCTCCCTGTCCTTGTCGTCTTCCTCGGCCTCCCGGTACAAGGTCTCCACTTTTTTGAAAACCAGCAGCGCGGCGGCCTCCGCCAACGCGTTCTCCTTCCTGGTACCTCGTGCCCCAAGTTCGTGCCGGGTTTCGCGCGAATGCGCTTGGCGGTGGAGACGGAAGCTCGACCGTCCTCCTCGAGCGCCATTCGCCAGCGCATCGAAATCGGCAAGCTTTACCTGCTCTCCGCTCAGCTTCGCCCCTGCGGCGACAACACGAGCTTTCACGTGAGGCAGGCTACGCGCTTCCTCCAACCATCGCGACAAAATCTGCCGTCGGACGACTGTCTCGCGGGCAGCTCGCTTGCGCCGATCGAGTTCTTCCCTGTCAGCCTCTGAACCATACGCTGCTGGAAAGCGACCGAGTACGGCCTGGTCATTTCAAACATCGATCTCTCGCCCCGCAGGATCACGGATGAATTGGATGCGACAACTACGCCGGCACTGGGGGATGGTCCGAGCTGTTACCCAGGTCTGTTATTCGGACCCGCCTGTGAGGAAGCAAGGGCATGGTTTCAGCGCGGATTCTGTGCTAAATCATCTTTGATGGTTCGCGACCCACAGCTCGCGTTTCGCTTTCGATCGTGGGGCGGCAAACGGAGGGGAGCCGGCCGCCCGCCAAAGGGGAACGCGGCGGGAGTTCCTCATCTGCGCCGCCCGTCACTGTCTCACCGGCATCCGGTGCACGTCACCCTTCGAACCGCCACCGGTGTCCCCTCGCTGCGCGACGACCGGCTCTTTGAGGAAGTGCGTCTCGCGCTCGCTGCGGCTCGAGAACGTTTCGGATTCCGCCTCGTACACTTCTCTGTACAGAGCAATCACCTGCACCTGATCGCGGAAGCACAGGATAGTCGCGCTCTGGCGTTGGGCCTGCAAGGCCTCTCGGTTCGCGTGGCGAGAGCCGTCAATCGGGTACTGGCGCGCCGGGGACGGTTGTTTGCCGATCGCTACCATTGTCGAGCATTGAAGACGCCGCGCGCCGTGCAGTTTGCCGTTCGTTACGTGTTGCTCAACGCGCGTAAGCACGGCGCGGCAGTGCCGCCGGGGTTCATCGATAGATGTTCGTCGGCTCCGTGGTTCCGCGATTTTCTTCGCCCCGACGAGCTCGCGTTTGGGGCGGCGCAAGCGCGGGCGCAGTGGCGTGCGAGTTCCGGTGTGGAGCCGCCCGTGGTGCCGGCTCGGACGTGGCTGTTGCGGGAAGGGTCGCGGCGATGTGGTGGGTTCGATATTGGCGACATGCCAGGGCCTGACTGAGTACCAGGGTGAAACCAACCGGGGACTGGTCGCGCAATCCTTCGGCCGCCACACTGCCGCGGGCACGGTGACGCAGCCTCACACCTCCGGGCTGGCGCCCTGGCAGCATCCGTCGCGCAGATCGCGAGTGTGCCGCTGTCGGAGCAGCCCGGCACCCGCCTCCGCTACGGTCGGCTCGCGCTGCAAGCTTCGAGGCGCTATTCTGACTCGCACCGCGCAGCCGCTGGGTCTCGAGCACACGCGCTGCTTTGACTGCGGCGACGTTCAGCGCCGCCCGAAGCCGAGAAACGCGGTCGTCGAGAGTGAGCGCGGGGTCGGGATCTCTCGGGCCAGCCAGGCCTTTGCGACCGCCGATTGCCTCTGCCACTCCTCGGCGCCCAAGCGCTTCTGCAGCAGCGCCAGCGGCGCACTCGCTCGCGCCAGCAAGTCCCACCAGGCAGCGGTGTCCGTGATCTCCACGGCGACGGTCCGTCGTTCGATGCGCACGTCGCGAAAGCCCGCAGCGCCGAGCTCTTTCGCGAACACCTCCGGGTTCTCCAGATTGAAGGGGTTGGTCTGGGGCGCCGGGCGGCTCGGGTCGGCGGCGCGCAGGGCGCCAAACATCGCGATCATCAGCGGTGATTCAGCCATGGGAGCCCAGCTCGACACCACCGCCACGCCGCCGGGGCGGAGGGTGCGGTGCAGCTCGGAGAAGCCCTTGTCCCGATCCGGGAAGAACATCAACCCGAACATGGAGAAGGCCGCATCGAAGCTACCTTCCGAAAAGGGCAGTGCCTGGCCGTCGGCCTGGCGCGCATGGACGTTCTCGATGCGGAGCACACGGCGACGGCGCTCCAGCTGTTCGAGCATGGCGGGTGAGAAGTCCACCGCGTCCACGCGCTTCACCCGCGGCGCGATCTCGAGCGCCAGCGTGCCTGGACCCGTCGCCACGTCGAGCACCTCCGCGGTCGGACCGAGATCGGCGAGCGCAAGGGCCTGGCGCGCGAACGGCAGCATCACGTTCGGCATCTCGTCGGTGTAGCCCGCGGAGACGAGCTCCCACGGCTCGACCGCCGCGAGAGGCCCGGGCGCGGGGCGTTGGGCTATGTCGGTCATTGCGGGGAGCCTTTCTGGTGAGACAGCAACCAATCGTAGACGTCGTTTCCGGCGTAGACGCGCGCCCAGACGTCGTGACCCATGTCGGCTTCGACGGTGAAGCGGAAGTCCTGATGGCCCAGGGCTTCCAGGCGATTGAGCCCGGCGTAGAAGTACTTCAGCTTGACGCTGCCGTCGCGGCCGCCAGCGAAGCACCAGATCGGGATCTTGGCCGCCGCGATCGCCGGCATCAGATCGGGATGGCCGTAGCCGACCACCGGTACGATGGCCGCGAAGCGATCGGGATGGCGACTTGCCAGGTACCAGGTGCCGAAGCCGCCGTAGGAGAGCCCCGTCAAGTACTGGCGCGTGGGATCGCTGTGGCGATTCTGCAGGGCATCGTCCAGCATGCCCATCAGATCGTCTTCGAGCTCGGGCCAGCCCATGGGGGGGCCATAGGGTGTGGACTGCGCGGGGAGCTCTTCAGCGGCGGCGCCTTGCATGGGATCCGGCGTCGAAAACTCGGGCGGTCGCGGCGGCACACCGACCTCGAGCCGCTTCGGGATTTCGTCGCGGCGCCGGTTCTTCAGATACTCCGCCTTCTCGTCCTGCCCGTACATGGGCAGCTGCGGTACGATCAGGACAAAGGGCAGATCGCGCTTCTGGATCCAGGCCTCATGGAGCGGGCCGTTCTTCAGCAGGAAGTCGAGCTCACCCTTGGCGTCGCCGCGCTCACCGTTGCCGTGCAGGAACAAGATCACGGGCCAGAGCTTGCCGGGCGAGCTCTCGTAGCCTGCCGGCAAATACAGAAAGTAGTCGCGCTCGGCGTGCGTCGCGCTGCTCATCCGGCTCACGCGCAACAGCTGCGCGGGAGAGACAGCCGCTGCAGCGGTGCTGGGCGCTGCTGCCGGCGCGCCTGCTGATGCCGCAGCCACCGGCGCCGCGGCGCCTGGGCCGCCCGCCGCGGGGGCGGGCTGGCAGGCACCGGCGAGCAAGAGGCTGGCCAAAGCTGCCGCGTGGAGCTGGCCGCGCGGAACCCAGCGGGGTGCGGGGTGTCCCCGCGGAACGAACGGGCTCATGCCCGCGGGTATAGCGTGCCCGCGCCTCCTGCGCGCCGCAGAATCTCAGCGCAGCTCTTCAGGCCACGGACTCGTCGTGCTCGCGCGAGATCGATTCCAGCCAGTGGATGCGGTCTTTCAGCTGGAGCTTGCGCTTTTTCAGCTCGCGCACCTCCAGCTCTTCACGAGGGCTCAGGTACGGGCGGCCGGTGAGCAGGAGCAGCTCCAGATCTGTACCCTGATGTAGGCGCCGAAGTCGTTGGATCTCCGTATGTGCGGCTCGAACCATGGGAAAACCTCTCGGGGGACTGCTGGGCACGTAGTGCCCGGGCAGTGCTGGGGGCCAGTGGATGGGGTGATGAATCGGGGCAAGCCAAGCCGCGCGGGTGTTAGGGCCGCACTCCTACTGGCGACACTCGACCTGCGAAGTTTGTTCCCCGCGCGCATGAATCCGCACATGCCGCGAGGCTCAACGCCCCTCGTTCAGGCGGCCGCGGCGTGGCGCAGCCGCAGGGCGTTGCCGATCACGGAGACGGAGCTGAACGCCATGGCGGCACTCGCCAGCATCGGGCTCAGCAGAAGCCCGAAGGCCGGGTACAACACACCCGCTGCGATGGGCACGCCGAGCGCGTTGTAGAACAGTGCGAAGAAGAGGTTCTGGCGGATGTTGCGCATGACCGTGCGCGACAGGGTGCGCGCGCGAGCGATCGCCGCGAGGTCGCCCTGCACCAGGGTCACGCCCGCGCTCTGGAGCGCCACGTCCGTGCCCGTGCCCATTGCGATGCCGACCTGGGCGCGCGCCAGTGCCGGAGCATCATTGGTGCCATCGCCCGCCATGGCCACGATTCGGCCTGCGGCTTGTAGCTCCGCGACCACGGCCGACTTGCGCTCGGGCAAGACGCCCGCGTGCACTTCCTGAATGCCGAGCTCGCGCGCCACTGCTTCCGCCGTGCCGGCTGCGTCGCCCGTGAGCATCACGATGCGCAG
>JAICTU010000734.1 GCA_025936205.1 Polyangiaceae bacterium
CCACCAAGGCGGCTCCGGCCAAAGCCGCGCCCGCCAAGGCAGCAAAGAAGTAGCTGCTAGCGCCGCTGCAGCCGGCGTGCGATCTCCGCCAGCCGGCTGCGCTTTGGCGCTGCCGATGGCGGCGCGCTCTGGCCCCAGCTTTGCTGCGCCACGTCGAGCGACGCGGACCAGTCGGGCAGGGCAGTTGCGTCTTCGCTCACACCGATCGTCACATCGCGATCCCGGCGCGAGACGAAGGAGTTGGCCGGCAGCAGGAAGGTCTGCCGCCGGTCGCGCAGGGCCAGCTGGAAGTTGTCAGCCCCCGTGCTATCGGCGAAGCGCAGGGTCCAGAGCGCAGCGACCGTCTGGCCCGTCTCCGGAGTCGAGTAGGCCAGCAGTCGATCACCGCGCCAGGCCTCGGCGATGGACTCGGTCTCCACCCCCGGTAATGCCCGCTCCAGGAACGTCCGCAACACCCAGGGCCCGAGCGTATCCGAGGCTACCTGCTCGAAGCCGTCTCGCGCTGGCGCCGCCAGATCGGCGAAGGACTCGATCGCCGGCTCGTCCAGCTGATCGACGCTGAGCAGGATGGGCAGCACGCTGTGCGGGGGCTCTCGAAAGCGCGCGAGGACCTCCTCCAGACCGCCGTGCTCGTACACGTTGTAGACGAAGCGCGAGCCGTAGGTGTACGGGACGAAGCGCGGCGCCATCAGCAGCGGCGAGCCGTCCAGCTCGTCCGTGATCCGCGTCAGCCAGTAGGTGAAGTGCTCGCGAAAATCCGGGTTGTCAGCGAAGCCCCAGATCGCCGCCGAGACGAAGCCCTCTTGCATGGTGGCCTCGCCCTCGACCAGGCTGGTGCGCCCGAGATAGTCGTCGAAGGTATCGGCGCCGTCAAAGAGATGGGCCAGGTCCACGTCCTGGTCTTGGAGCGCGTGCACGAACTCGTGCGACAGCGTCAGCGTCTCCGACTCGAGATCGCGCGGCTCGTCGTTCTCCTGTGCGCTCAAGGTCACCACGCCTGTGTCGTGGCTGTAGTACGCGACGGTCGTGTCCACGAACACCTGGGCCTGGTTGGCGAGTGAGAGCTCATCCTTCTCGGCGAGGTGCAGGAGCATGAGCGCGCGTTCCATCACGATCCGGCTCTTCACCTCGTCGGCATCCTCGTCGCTCTCCGTCTGGAACTCGGCGAGCTGCTCTGCCGACGTGAGCACCCGCACCGGCGGCATCACCGCGTCGGGCATCTGGCGCAGGCACTTCATGGTCTCGAACACGCGGGTCCGGCAGCCCTCGTCCAGCGGGTCACAGGCCTCGAACGATTGCTGCTGGCAGCCGGCGATCACGGGCAGCGTGGCGTAGGACGGGCCGTCGTCGCGCGAGTCCTGATGCGAGTCACAGGCGCAGGCGGCGCCGAGCAGCGCCAGCGCGCACGCGCGTCTCGGGCCTGACAGCCGAGCTCGATCCAGGGGCAATGAGGTCTTCATCGGTTTCCGTACAGTTGCTTTGAAATGCACTCCTCCAGCGCGTCGCAGCTCGAACCCGCGCACTCGAGCTCCTCCGCCAGCGCATACCTGGAGAAGTTGGCGTGAAAGCGGACGCAGCTATCGTGCGACGCGAACGAGTCACATTCGAAGAACTCGGGCGCGAGCGCCTCGCACTGCTCGTTGGCCTCGTCGCTCGGCTCCAGTCGCGCGATGCTCTCCGTCCAGCAGCCGCCGGGCAGCTCCTCGAACTGGGCGGGGCAAGCCGCCTGATCCATGCAGCGGCTCTGGTACTCGAGAGCGGCGGCGCTGGTGCGCTTGAAAAAGGCTGCACTGTTGCGCCAACAGTTGTCCTTGCAGCTCGTCGGCGCGCCGGCCCCACAGCGCCAGGCGCCGTTGCACAAGCTGTCGCACCAGTCGCCGCGCGCGGCGGACTCCGGGCCCGAGCCGGTATCCACGGTGCCCAGCAGGGCGGGGCGATCGTCGCTCCCGCAGCCGAGCCACAGGATCGCGAACAGGAGCGCTTGTAGCCCAGGGTTCCGCATCTCGAACGTGGTCAGAACGGCCCGTTCCGCCGCCGGACTAACCCTTTCGCCTCGCCTGGGTGATCCGCCCCGGGGCAAGGCGCCCGCCGGGGCAGTTCGACTCGCACCCGCGCAGCCGGAATTGGCCACGGGCATGAACGTTGCTTCAGTGCTTCGTCCCGCGTGTACGTCGACTACCCCCACCACGGCTTCTACCTGCGCGTTGCCAGCGGCTTTGCTGCTTACGACGAGCGCCTGAGCTCGTCGACCGCCGCTGCCGGCGAGACCAAAGGCCGGAATCGCGGCATCGCGACGCTGGGCGAGCTGGCACTGGGAGGCAGCATCGCGCCGCGCTGGGTGCTGGGCGGTGGCATCTACTCGGCGGACCTGCTCGCCTCCACCTACCGCACCACCACCTCGCTGCCACCGGCGCAGCTGGACACGGGGCTGCGCAATGTGGCCTTGATCGCGCCCTTCTTCGACTATGCGCTGCAGAGCGTCTATGGCCTGCACGTGCAAGGGGCGCTGGGGCTCGCCACGCTCACCCCCCGCGTGTTCGGCGACGCCGCGACCTCGCAGAGCAAATACCTCGCCGCCGGAGCAGGCCTGATGCTCGGCGCCGGCTACGAATGGGACCTCTCGGAGACCTGGCGCATCGGCGTGGCGTCGCGCACGACCTTCAGCGTGCTCAGCGGCCGTGACGACTTCAAGGCGCGCTGGTGGCATGTGGTGGTGACCAGCCCCGGACTGCTGCTGACGATCACCTATCAGTGAGCCTGGCTCCAGCGCTCCAGGCAGCCGCGCAGAAATGAGGGATACTCGACCTCGGGCAGATCGTAGCTGAGCGTCTCGCCGCCACCGTTCGCGCGCTGCAGCAACGCCGCGAGCAGCGCGTCGGGCTCCCAGTGACGGCTGTCGAGCACACAGGCGACCAGCGCCGCCGACTGCGCGTAAAACTGCAAGGCCTGATCGGGCACGAGCTTGTACGGCACGTGATCATCCAGGTCGTCCATGCTGAAGGGGTGATCGAGCAGGGCAGTGAGCCAGCGCCGCTCCCTCCACCAGGTCTCCTGCGCGAGGTTCATGGCCATGCCCTCCTGCGCCCAGGCCGGACCGATCAGACCGGAGCTGAACAGCGCGTGGTGCGTGTATTCGTGAATCACGCTCGTGCGCACATCCGCGTCGCTCGGCACGACGTGCATGGACCCGTCGTAGTAAGCGACGACCTCGGAGTTGATGCAGGCCGCCGCGCGCAGCAGGCGCTGATCGA
>JAICTU010000628.1 GCA_025936205.1 Polyangiaceae bacterium
AAGACTCGGGGTGCGGGGTGTCCCCGCAAGACTCAGGGTGCTGAACGCTCGTGAAAACATTCGAGAGACGCTTTCTGTTTGTAACGGGCAAGGGCGGCGTGGGCAAGACGACCGTTTCGGCCGCGCTGGCGCGCGCGCTGAGCCGCCGCGGCCGGCGAGTGCTGCTCGCGGCCACGGACGTCGCTCCGTATCGCGAGCTACTGCCCAACGCGCGCTGGGAAAATGATCCCCAACCGTATGGCGAACGCTCGTTCAGCGTCCGGCTCGAGGCGGACGCTGCCCTGCGCGAATACGGACGCTTGTTGATCAAGCCGCGGCTGGCCCGGCAGGCGTTGTTCGAAAATCGCTACGTCCAGGGCTTCCTCTCGGCGCTGCCGGGGCTGCCGCAATGGGCCATCCTGGGCAAGGCCTGGTACCATACTACCGAGCAAGAACACGGCGCGCCGCGCTTCGATACCGTGATTTTCGACGCGCCCGCGACGGGGCACGGGCTGGAGCTGCTGCGCCTGCCCAAGGCGATCGCCGAGCTGGCTCCGACCGGCCTCTTGCGGCGCGATGCCGAGCTCGCGTGGCAGTTGCTGCGCGATCCGCAACGCTGCGCCATCTGCCTCGTGACCTTGCCGGAGGAGCTACCGACCAATGAAACGGGCGAGCTCGCGGGCAAGATCGCGCGCGAGCTCGGGCTGCCGCTCGGGGCGCTGCTGCTCAATCGCATGCTGCCGCTGGCTTTCTCGGCGGAGCAGAGCGAACAGCTGGCCACGCTGGCCACGCTGCAGCCGGCGAACGCGGGCGATGTAGCGCTGCGAGCCGCGGGCCTACGCGCCGTCGCGGAGCGCATCCAGACCGAGAGCACGCGCAGACTGCAAGAGCTCGGAGCCCCGCTGTTCTCGCTGCCGGAGCTCGAGGCCCCCAACCCGGTGGCCCTGATCGAGGCCCTGGTCCAGGCGCTCGCGCCCGAATTCGACGGCTGAGGCCCTCGCTCCAGCGCGCTACAGGTCGATCTGCATGCCGATCTCGACCACCTGCTGCGGCGGAATGCAGAAGTAGCGGGTCGCGTTCAGCGAGTTCTTGCTCAGGAACGCAAACAGCGTCTCTTCGCGCCGCCCCATCTCGCCCTGATGGGTGGCGAGCAAGGTCTCGCGCCCCAGGAAGTAGGTGATGTCATCCAGCGGCACGGGTAGGGCGCTGCGCCGCACAGAGGCTTCCAGCTCGCGCGGCACATCCGGCGACTCCATGAAGCCGCAGTGAATGCGCAGGCGCATGAAGCCTTCCGTGAGCAACTCCACGTCGGAGCGCTGCTCTTCGCTCACGCGCGGGACGGGCGCGGTCACTACCGTCACCAGCACCACCGCTTCGTGCAGCGACTTCACGTGGCGCACGTGATGCAGCAGCAAGGGCGGCGTGCCGTCGCGATTGCTGGTCAGGAACACTGCGACGCCCGCCACGCGCACCACCGCGATCGGCCTGCCATCGGCGCCCAGGCAGCGCTGCTCGCGCAATTCGCGCAAGAACTCGTCGAGCGGGCTCGCCGCCTGCGCAAAGTACTTGGCGAGCAGGAAGCGACCTCGCTTCCAGGTGCGCATCAAGAAAAAGATGCAGCCCGCCAGCGCGATCGGCAGAAAGCCGCCATCGAAGAACTTGAGCGCGTTCGAAGCGAAGAAGGTCAGATCGACGGCCAGGAACGCCAGCACCAGTGGAGCCGCGCGGTGGACGGGCCAGAGCCACACGTGGCGCGCCACGTTGTAGAAGCCCACGGAGGTGATGGCCATCGTGCCGGTGACGGCGATGCCGTACGCCGCCGCCAGACGGCTCGAGTCGCGGAACGCCAGCACCAGCGCGATGCAGCCGATGCCGAGCACCCAGTTCACCTCGGAGATGTAGATCTGGCCCTCGGTCAGCGACGAGGTGTGCTTGATCGTTACGCGCGGCAAGAAGCCGAGCTGCACGGCCTGGCGCGTGAGCGAGAACGCGCCCGAGATCAGCGCCTGTGACGCGATCACGGCGGCGGCAGTGGCCAGCGCCACCAGCAGGTACACACTGTGTCCGCCCGGCGCGAGCGCGTAGAACGGGTTCTCTGCCAGCTCCGCGCGCTCCGGGCCCGGCGCGGCCGCGAGCAACATCGCGCCCTGGCCCAGATAGTTCAGCGCCAGGGCAGGGAATACCAGGTAGGCCCAGGCCACCTGGATCGGGCGCCGGCCGAAGTGACCCATGTCCGCATACAGTGCCTCGCCGCCGGTGATACACAGCACCACGGAGCCCAGCACCAGAAACGCGTGCCGCGGGTCCCGGACAAAGAAGGCGACCGCGTGGCGCGGATCGAGCCCGGCGAGCACCGCCGGATGGCGCACGATCGCCACCGCTCCCAGCACGGCGATGGTCGCGAACCAGAGCAGCATGACGGGCCCGAAGACCCCGCCGATGCTGGCCGTGCCGCGCCTCTGGCTGGCGAACAACCCGAGCAAGACCACGATGGCGATCGTCACCAGCCACGGATCAAACGCATCCGTGGTGACACGCAGACCCTCGACCGCGGACAGCACGCTGACCGCTGGCGTGATGATCCCGTCCCCGTACAGCAGCGCCGCACCGAATAACGTGAGCGCGACCAGCGGCGCCAGCCTGCCTTCAGGCCTCTTCTTTTTCGTCTTCTTAGGCAGCAGCGCCAGCAAGGCGAGAATCCCGCCTTCGCCCTGGTTGTCCGCGCGCATGATGAAGCCCAGGTACTTCACGCTCACCACCAGCGTGATGCTCCAGACAATCAGCGACAGCAGGCTGAGGATATTGGCGTCAGTCGCTGGCGATGCATGTGGGCCATGCACGCACTCCTTCAGCGCGTAGAGCGGGCTCGTGCCGATGTCGCCGTAAACGACGCCGAGCGCGCCCAGCGCCAGCTTGGCCATACCGCCCGAGTGCGACTTCTGCGCCGCCGCGACCGGTGGGGCCGAAACAGACGCTGCCTCGATCGGATGCTGCGCAGTCATGGCTGCCGTTCGATGCCAGAGCCGAAGGACTATGACATCAAACTTTTACAAATCGACCCACCGTACCGGCCGGGCTGTCGACGCAGGGCCACTGCCCTTAGAGCCGGCCCATGCCGCGGTACTTGAAGCCGGCCTGCTTGAACCCGGTGGGCGAGAGCACGTTGCGGCCGTCGAAGACGAAGCGTCGCTTCATGCCCCGCGCGAGGCGCTCGATGTCCGGTGACTGATACTGCAGCCACTCCGTCGCCACGACGAGCGCATCCGCGCCCTGCGTTGCAGCGTAGTAGTCCGCCGTCAGCTCGACCTTGCCCGCGAGACCCGCCTGCTGAAAGTGAACCCGGGCCGTTTCCAGCGCTTCCGGATCGCTGCCCACCACGCTCGCGCCGGCCTTCAACAGATCCTCGATCAAGCGCAGCGCCGGGGCTTCGCGCACGTCGTCCGTCTTCGGCTTGAACGCCAGGCCCCAGACCGCGATGCGCGCACCCGCGAGACCACCGAGGTCGCGCTCGATGTGCCGCAGCATTTCCGCCACCGGACGCTGGTTGGCCTCGATCGCGGCGCGCGCCACGCGGATCGGCACGCCCAGCTCCTCGCCCGTGCGCACCAGCGCGCGCAAGTCTTTGGGAAAACAACTGCCGCCGAAGCCGAGGCCCGGATACAGGAACTGAAAGCCGATGCGCCGATCGGCGCCCAGCGCCAGTCGCACCTGCTCGACATCGCCGCCCGCTGCCGTGCATAGCTCCGCCATCTCGTTCATGAACGAGATCTTGGTCGCGAGCAGCGCATTGGCTGCGTACTTCACGATCTCCGCGCTCTTCGCTGACATGCGCAGGATGCGGTTGCGCTGCCGGTTGAACGGCGCGTACAGCCGCTCCATCAGCGCGAACGCCGCGTCATCGTCCGTCCCCACCACGATGCGGTCGGGCTTGAGGAAGTCGTCGATCGCGGCGCCCTCCTTCAGGAACTCCGGGTTGCTGACGACACTGATGCGATGCCGCGAGTTCGCCACCACCTCTGAAACGCGCTGATTCGTGCCCACCGGCACGGTGCTCTTCAGCACCAGCACCAGCTCGCGCTCGGCGGTTTTGGCCACGCCTGCCGCCACCTCGAGCACCCGGCTCAGATCGGCGCTGCCATCCTCGTTCGGCGGCGTGCCCACCGCCACGAACACGATCTGCCGCCCGCGGATACCGGCCGCCAGATCGTCCGTGAAGCTGATGCGCTGGGGCCAGTTGCGCGCCAGCATCGACGCCAGCCCCGGCTCGAAAAACGGGACCTCGCCCTGCTCCAGTCGCCGCAGCTTGTCCGGATCGACGTCGATACAGGCCACGTCCGCGCCGGACTCGGCGAGACACACTCCAGCGACCAGCCCTACATACCCCGTGCCGATGACGGCGACTCTCATGTCGATGCTCTAGATCAGAGGGGTCCACGGGTCCAGGAATCAGGGGTCCAGGAA
>JAICTU010000480.1 GCA_025936205.1 Polyangiaceae bacterium
GACCTCGAGCTCCGATGCTGCGTCGCGAGCCAAGGAAAGATTTACGTCGGGACCGATGACGCACGGGTCTTTTGCGTGACAGCGAGCGGTGTCTCCGGATACGCGCTCGTGGAGCTCCTGGGCTTCGGGCACGTCCCGGGCCGTGAGACGTGGCGCGCAGGCCAGGCGCTCGTCAACGGCAAGCTCATGGGTCCTCCGCTGGGCGTCCGCTCCATCTCCGCCACCCTGGAGGGCGCACTGCTGGTGAATGTCCACGTTGGTGGCATCCCCCGCTCGACCGATGCCGGCGCGAGCTGGTCTCCCACGATCGAAGTCGAGGCGGACGTTCACGAGGTACGCGCTCATCCCCGTCGGCCCAACATCGTCGCCGCCGCCGCCGCCGCGGGCCTGTGCATGAGTAGTGACGGCGGCGCTACCTGGAGCGTCGAGCGCGACGGCCTCCACGACTCGTACTGCTCGGCCGTCGCCTTCTTCGGTGATGACGTGCTGGTGGCCGCGTCCGAGGGGCACTTTGCCAGCACCGGCCGCATCTACCGGCGCCCGATCGATGGCCACGTTCCTCTGCGCCCCCTGATCGACAGCCCGTCGGGGTGGACCGACGGCATCGTGGACACGCACTGCATCGACGTGCGCGGCGAGCGGATGGCATTCGCAGACAAGGGGGGCAAGGTCTACTTCTCCCCAGACGGGGGGCTCAGCTGGTCCGCCTGGTCTCACGAGCTTTCCTCGCCGAGCAGCGTTGTTTTGCCCTGAAGTAGCTGCGCAGAGAGACCTCAGCGCAGACGCTAGCTCACGAACCAGTCTTGCTCGAAATCCTCGAACTCGAGCTGCTGTGCCCAGGGAAGGCGGCGCAGGTCGCTTGCCGATGACCGCAACACCACCCACCAGCTCAACCGGCCTCGCTCGCTGGATTGACGAACTCGGGCGCTTCACTTCGTAGCCGGACGGCGACGTGGCTCGAATAGCGTTCGTACCCCAACGAGAGAGCGAGCCCCACGGCGGCCTGATTCGCCTCCAGCGTCTGATAGAGCAGCAGCCTGCCGTGAGTCAGCGCTTCCGCGACCACCGCGCGCACCACCGCGCCGCCATAGCCCCTGCCTCGAAATTCCGGATGCGTGAGCACGCAGGGGCCCCCCGCGTGCTCGTTCCACGCTCGGAATCCCGCGACCGCCGCCAGGCGATCTTCCTCAAAATACGCATGGCGCCACAGGTCGGCATCGGCCAGACCGCTGGCTCCCCATTCTTCGGTTCTGCATTCGCTGCGGAACCTCTCGACCGCGTCGACGTCCGCTTCCGTCACCCTTCTCACCGCAGGCTCGGCTCTGCTCACGAAGCGCTCCGGCGCCAGACACCCCTGAAATGCTGGCCCGATCGAGCGCTCGAAGCGGGGCCCAGCGCCGTCTGGAGCGCGACGGGTTCCAGAAGGCGCTGCGGGGCCCAGCCCGAAAACATCTGTCGCAAGGGGTCCACCCAGCGCGGAGGCGCGGAAATCACCACCCGCTCGTTCCGCCGAAAGCACCAGAAGCCCTGGTACCCCCTCAGCCCGACCTGCGCCTCATAGGAAGTGCCGGGAGTGCTCCACTCTCGAGGTTCGATGCCGAGAAACTCGGCCCAGAACACGTCGTCACGCTGTCCCATGCGAGGCGAATGCGGCTCAGTCGAGCCCATGGTCCATGTTCATCGCCTTGCGCACCTGGGCCAGCGTCGTGATGCCCTCCTGCCGCGCGCGCTCGACCCCCTTGCGCAACACGTCCTGGACGTACGCCATGTCGCCCGCATGGCGCGCGCGGCGCTCCCGGATCGGGGCAAGGGTGCTGTTGAGCGCCTCCGTGAGCAGCGCCTTGAGCTTGCCGCTGCCGCCATCGCCGATGCGCTCGGCGACCGCTTCCGGTGACTCGTTGCCGCAGATTCCGACCAGGCGGAGCAGATTCGCGACCTCAGGGCGATTCTGCGGATCATAGGTGATTTGGCGCTCCGAGTCCGTCTTGGCGCCCTTGATCACCTTGGCCGTTTCCTCGGCCGTCATCTTGAGCAGGATGGTGTTGCCGCGGCTCTTGCTCATCTTCTGGCCGTCTGTCCCCAGCACGACCGGCACCTCGCTGAGCAGGGCATCGGGCACCGGAAAGATCGGCGCCGCAGGCGCGAAGCGCTCGTTGAAGCGGCGAGCGATCTTGCGCGTGAGCTCGAGGTGTGGAAGCTGATCTCGCCCCACCGGCACTACATTGCCCTTGCAGAACAGGATATCCGCTGCTTGATGGATCGGGTACGTGTACATCAGCGCGTTGACCTGACGCAGCCCGGCGGCCTTGATCTCCTCCTTCACGGTCGGATTGCGATCGAGCTCGGCAGTGGTCACCAGCGACATGAAAGGCAACAGCAGCTGATTCAGCTCGGGGATGTGACTGTGGCTGAAGAAGAAGGTACGGCCGTTCTCGGGGTCGAGCCCCGAGGCCAGGTAGTCCAAGATCAGCTCGCGCACGTTGTTACCCACGGCGTCGGCCACATCTCGATCGGTGAGCACCTGATAGTCGGCGATCACGATGAAGGTCGTGGCGCCCAGGTTCTGGATGCGCACGCGGTTTGCCACGGTGCCAAAGAGGTGCCCGATGTGCAGCGGCCCAGTGGGGCGCTCCCCGGTCAGCACGCGATACTTCAGCGGATTACGGGGCAAGTCATTCCAGAGTGCCTGGCTCCGCCGCGCAGCTTCCTTGAACGTGGCTGATTCCAGCTCCACATCGTCCGCTTTGATCTCAAACTTCTCTTCCATGGGGCGAAGGCTCTCCAGTAAGGTCCGGAGCGTAACGTCAAAGCTCGGCGCGTTTCAACGATCTACCGATCCAGCGGCAGCGCGTCGCGGACCAGAATCGGCACTTTGCCACTGGTCCCTCGCCGCTGACGTGCCAAGCTGAAATCTTGGGTTCCCGGCTCGTCTCGCGTCGGAGTGTTCTGAGAATGGCCAGCGCCGCCGCCGGCTGCGCCGCGGTCGACGCCTTCGAGCCGAGCTGGCTGGAGGGCTCGCCACGACGTCCCCGTCGCCGGCCTACCCCGTCAGCTCGACGGATTCGCCATTGCTCAGATCACGGACGCGCACCTCACGAGCCTCGGCAAAGTCGAAGACGATCGCGAGAGTCGTCTGCTCGGAGCAAGTGCAACTGGTGGCGTTGACCGGCGACATCATCGCTGCCACGCGCCGGCTCCCTCTCCTCGAGGAGTTCTGTTGGGCCCTGCGCGGAGACGGTCGCCCGCTCAGTTGGGACGATCTGCCGATCGGTCGTGCTTACGGGAGTCGAGGCACGGGCACCAGCATCGTGTCCGCTCGTTTCACCTGCCGTCCAGAGCTGCCGATCTACCGGCTCCGGCAAGGGTGAGAGCGCCTACAAGTCAACGAAGTGCCCCGGCGCCATGTCGAAGTGGAAGTGATCCTTGTGGTCGGGGTGCGCCGGCCCGAGCAGCGTCCGAAAGACATCGCGCTCGATCAGCTCCTGAGTCAGCGTCTCCAGAAAGCGCGCATGCTTGCGCTCCTTCCATCCCCAGCGCGCATGCCAGTGTTGATCCACTCGCACCTCAAAACCCTCCTGCGCGCTGTGCAGCCAGGAACCAGGCACCGGTGGAAATCGAAAGCCCTTAATGTCGATGGCGTTGCCCAGGGCGTGTTCGCTGAGCCGTCCCTGCTTGCCGCGCACGGAACGGCAGTCGTAGGAGGCCGCTACCAATACGGCGCTCGGCGCGCGCCCGTAGATATCCAGCGCGACGTCGCGCACCACGTCTTCGAACTGAGCCAGGTGAGAGCGAAACGCGCCAGCAATGCGCGCAGCCGGCAGAAAGCGCAGCGTCTCTCCGCTGAACTCCCGCACGGAGATGGGTGGGCAATCGCCGCGCGGGAGCTTGCGCGGCACTCCGTCCAGTGCGTAGCGCGCGCTGCCTGTTTGCCCCTGCAGGCTGGATTGCGCATCATCGCTGGAACACGCGCTCGCGAGCAGCAACACGGCCAGGATTGCGGCCGTCTGCCCCTGGGGCGGACGCGCAACCTGCCTGGCTCGCACTTCCGGCGCCATCCCACCGCATGTTGCAACCGGTGCGCCAACCCTGCGATCGGGCGTGGACCGAGGCGAACGCGTCGCAACGTGTCTCGTTCGTGACAGAATGGTCCGTCGCGCTGTCGACACCGGCCGGAAACGAATCCACTCCCCGGGCAAGGGCGGGGTCGCGCCCGATGCCCCTTCGGTGTCAGCGCCGGGGGGCAAAGGGGTACGACGCGACCGGTCCGTCCGGATCGGACGCTCAGGCCCTACAGACTGAGCCGTGCCCCCAGAAGGAACGTGCGCCCGTTGGTGTTGTAGAGGGAGCGGCGCCGAGCCGTAACGTCGTACCTGGACGAGAAAGGGTTATCCGTGACATTGAGGCCTTCGAGGCTGACCTTCAGATAGTCCGTCACGTTGTAGCTGGATGAGAAGTCGACCCGCGTGCTCGCTTCTGCCCATTGCCACAGGTTACTGTTTTGGTTGGGACCGCCGAGCAGGTAATCGCTGCGGTACGCTAGCGACACGCGCGCACTGAACTTCGAGTCGTCGTAGTAGAGGGTCGCGTTGTAGGAGCCATTCGACAAGCCCAGCAGGCGTTCTGTCACGTTGTTGCCGAAGAAGTCGTAGTTGGCCGTAGAATCTACATACGTGTAGTTTGCGACGAGGCCCATGCTGCGGATGACCAGCGGCAGCCCCTCGTGGAACGCGCTGAACGGCGCCTGGAAACCGATCTCGAGTCCCTGCACGGTGGCGCCGGGGCCGTCTGTCAGCGTGGTGATGTCCCAGCAACCCGCGGGGTCGCCACACGGTTCTTGGTTCAGAGCACCGGGAGATAGAGGGATGAGTACCGACGTGGGCAACCCGGTGGAAGCAAACGTGCCGCGCCGCGATTCCTGGATCGGAAACGACTTGATGTCCTTGAAAAACCCGGCGAGAGACAGGATCGAGCCGCCCGAAAAGTACCATTCGATGGAAGCATCCAGCGCCGTCGCGCGCGTCGGGTTCAGGTACGGATTCTGATAGTTGACCGTGAAGTTAACGGGGTCAGCCGTGCCGCCAGGGCTCAGGTTGTTGAGCGCTGGGCGTGCCATGACCCTTGCCGCGGCAAGGCGGAGCACGAGCTGATCGTTGAACCAAAGCGCGGTATTCGCCGAGGGAAGCCAGTCACGATACGTGGGGCGTTTGATGTCGACGAACACGCCTGTGTTCAAGCCGCTGGACTCCTGACGCGTTTCAACGTACCGGAGCCCGGCATCATACTGCAGCCGCATGCCATCTGCTCCGAGCATGATTTCGCCCCGCCCTTGCAGGTAGAAACCGAGGTTGTTCTCCACGACCTTGGTCGTACCGTTCTGATCGGGGTTGAACGGCGCGTTGTAATAGTCGAAGGCGTTTACCCACCCGTCGATCGACGGCGACGCCCAGCGTGTATTGGTCCCAGGGGCCGCCCCACCGGGAAACTTGACCGACTCCGTGAGCGCTGGATCGCCGGGAGGACCGAGGACGTCATCCATACCGTCATCGTCGGTATCGCAATCGTAGAGCCCAAGCCCGCACACGGTGCCGTCACGGTTCGAAGTCTGGTATTCGAACGTCGATCGCTTATAGCTCGTCCCTGCAGCGAGCTTCAGCTCGTCCAAGAGCCTCCAGTGCAGGTTGAGCTCCGCTGTATCAAATCCTCCTTCGATGGTGCCTACCCGATCGCGCAACTCCGGCACCACGAAGGTTGCCGGGTCGTTGACGTCCGCGCCAGTGAAGGCGAGCAGCGGAGTCTTATCGTTGGTGAAATCGAATCGGTAACCGCCGTAGTTGCGATTATCGTAGTTCACCGTCGTGTCGTGCGGCAGGCCCGACTTGGAACGCGACGTCCCGATGAGCGCTTTGGCATAGATGTCGTCGGTGAACGAGTGGTCCGCGCTGAGGCTGACCTGGTAGAACCGGGCTTCGGATTGCAGCCGAACGTGCTCGGACCGAATCCAGGCATTGCCCACGTCTGCGCTGATCAGCGAGTCGTTGCCTTGACCATAACGGTCCGGGAAGGTTTGCAATGAGTAGTTTGTGATGTCCATCTGCCCCTCGTTGTTGCGAATCAAGGGGAAGAGCCGCCTTTGCTCGGTTCGGGTAGGGTAAGTCGCGTAAAGGCCATCCAAGTGGATATCGGTGCGATGGCTCGGGCGAAGCTGAACACCCGCCGTCAAACCAAGGCGATCACCTGTAATGACGTCCTGGGCCAGGCGAGGGATACGCGGATGGAAGGCGTCATTCACCTCCGCACAGGAGGCATCATCGGGGTTCTCGGCGCAGATCACACCATTGACGGACCTGAAGGGCGCCTTGACCCAACCCTGCGAATCGGTACTCGCAGTTTCGTAGCGAATTCTGGTGTACGCAGCCGAGAGCGTAGCCCCCCAGATCCCCCCCGGGTCTCGATAACCGAGCAGGCCCGTCAGGCGCGGCCTCACCGTATCACTGAGGTCGTTGTACGCGGCCTGGGCGCCGAGAACGAAGGTCCATCCCGCCTTGTAGTCGAACGGGCGCGCAGTGTTCAGGTCCACCACCGCCCCGAGTGAGCCTTCATCCAGATCGGCCGTCGCGGTCTTGTGCACCACGATCGAGTTGAACAACTCGGAGGCGAACAGGTTGAAGTCGAAGGTGCGACCGCCGTTATTGGTGGCGTTGTTGCCGATATTCGACCGCGCTTCCATCCCGTTCACGCGAACTCTCGTGTAGAGCCCACCGAGACCGCGCACGGTGATCGGACCGCCCGCACCGCCCGCGGCGCGCGTGATGGCACTACCCGGCAGCCGCAGCACCGACACCCCCCGCGGCCCAGCGCGGC
>JAICTU010000464.1 GCA_025936205.1 Polyangiaceae bacterium
CGCCGAGCTCACGGCCCACGGCCTGCAGCTGGTGGGCCCGATCGCTTCCGATCTCCGCTACCTGCCCGCGCGAGCCAGCGAAGCCTACCCGTATGCGCGCGTGCTCGAGACGCTCGAGCTGACCGAACGCCCCCGGCGCCTGGAGCCGATCTTGCTCGATTACCACGCTTTCCTCGCGGGCAGCCCGGGCGGGATCGCCACGCTGGGATCACTGTACCGCTGGGTTGCCGAGCAGGAGCCCTACTGGCTGGGGCTCGACGCGTGGCGCGCGCGCGTCGAGGCCTTCCGCGATCAGGTCGTCGCGCGCCACCTGGACGGCAGCGTCAGCTACCTGGGCGGTACTGCGCTGCGCACGGTGCGGCTGCCGTATGCCCTCGGCAGCGTCGACTGGCAGGCTTCGCGCGCCGTGACCGTGCTGAGGCGCGCCGAGCAGGGGCAATACGTCAGCTTCGGTCCCGGCGCGGAGCGGCGCCTGGCCTTTGCCGTGAGCCCTGCGCCGGGCGAGCGCCCGCATCTGACCGAGACCAACGGCGAGGTGCGCTCGCTCACGGTGCGGGCCGCCGAGGGCACGCTGCAGATCGATTTCGAGATCGCGGGGCCGCTGCCGCTGCAGCTTACGTTTGGCGGGCTGGGCAGCGGCGCTCGCTGCCGCGTGCGCTGGGGCTTCGAGGGCCCCGGCAAGGAAGGCAGCGAAGGAGCAGCAGACGCCGCCGGCACCTGGCGGCTCTCGATCGCGCGGCGTGAGACGGGCCCGAGCCGGCTGGAGTGCTCGACATCAGGAGATCGATCATGAAGAAGCGTCGTTTCTCGAGCACGAGCAAGTCGCGCGTCGCAGGCCTGTTGCGCGCGCGTGAGCTCGCGGCCGCGGGCGCCGCCGCCGCGCTGGCGTTCGCGCTGCTCTCGCCGCTGGCGGCACGCCGGGAGCGCGAAGCGAGCGAGGGGGCGCCGGACCTGGTGTCGCTCAGCTTCTTGCGCCTGGCGCTCGATCAGCAGCCCGACAATCGCGCGCTGCGCCTGAAGCTCGGGCACTCGCTGCTCGAGGCGGGCCGCTTCGACGAGGCGCGCGCCGTGAACGCCCAGCTCGCCGCCGGCAGGGATCCCCGAGCCCTGGAACTGGACGTCGAGATCCGCTTCCGGCAGTGGATGGCGGCCGCGCCGGACGACTGCGAGGCGCGCGATGACCTGCTCGCCTTGCTCCGCACCGGGGCTCAGCGCTGGCTCGGCGCAGACCCCGACGAGCGAGCGCGCGAGCGCCTGAGCGAGATCTACACGGCGACCGGGCAGCTCCAGCTGCGCGCCCAGCTCTGGGCGGATTTCGCGCGCCAGAAGCTCGATGCGCTGCAGGTGGAGCGCGCGGACCAAGCCGCGCTGGCAGTCAACGACCCGCTCGCCTCCGCGCGACTGTGGAGCGAGCTGGCCTTGCAGCTTCAGGGGCCGGAAGGCGCGCGCTCGGCTCGCCGCGCCCTGGTGCGCGCCCGCAGCGCCGATCAGCCGCGCGAGGCGCTCGGTTTGTTGCGGGCGCTGCAGTCACGGCTGGGAGCGGACGAGGACTTGCTGGAGCTGGGCGTGGCCATCAGCGCCGGGCAGGATGACGAGCTGGCGCTCTCGCTCGCGGAGCGCCTGCTCGCGCTGCGCCCCGAGGACGGCAGCCTGCAGCAAGAGGTGGCCGCTTTGCAGGCCTGGCTGCACCCGCCGCCGCCTCCTCCTCCGCCAGCGCGCGATGAGCTCGCGAGCGCGCGCGGCAACTGGGATCTGGAGCGCGTGCTGGCGCTCGGCCGCCCGCACCCCGCGGCGCGCCCGGAGCTGATCGAGCGCGTCTCGCTGCTGGAAGCGACCGGTCGCGTGCCGGAGGCGCTGGCGACGCTCGACCAGGCGCGGGCCAGCGGTTTCGCCGACGATCCGGAGGTCTGGGGACGGCAGATCGCGCTGGAGCTGGCAGCCGGGCGCGTCGACGCCAGCCTGTCCACGCTCGAGCGCATGGAGGGCCGCTTTGGCGTCGACCGCGAAGGCACCTATCGTCGCTCCGAGCTGCTGCTCTCGCTCGGCCGCGCGCGGGAGGCGCTGGAGCTCCTGCTGCGCCTGCCGCTGGAGAGCGACGTCGCGCATGCGCGCAACGTGCGCAGGTTGGCCTGGGAGCTCGGCGATCTGCGCGTGGTGCGCCAGGCGCTGCAGGCGCTGACCAGCACGGCGCGAGCGGAGGCGGGTGATTTCGAGCAGCTCTGGCTGATCGACTTCGAGGCACGCGACTTCTCCTCGGCGCTCGCCACGGCCCAGCGCGGCTACGCGCGCTTTGAGAGCGAGTCCCTGCTCTCGCTGGCCATCGACGCGGCGCGCGCCAGCGGCGATCCGCAGACCGTGCGCTCGCTCCTGGCACGAGCCGAGCTCGAGCACAGCGTGCGCGTCGGCGATCCAGGATTTTGGAGCCTGCGCGCGCAGCTGGAGCAGGAGCGCGAGAGCGCCGCGCTGCAGCTCGGCGATCTGGCGGCCGCGCGCCAGAGCTACGGAGAGATCGAGCGGCTGCTCGCGCGGGCCCGGGCCGCGGCTCCCGCCGGTGCTGCCCGCTACGGCGAGATCGAGCGAGCAGAGCGGCGACGGGCGCTCTCGCTGGCGCTCGTTGCCGAAGATTTGCCGCGTGTGGCGGCGCTCTATGAGACCGAGCAGCGGAGCCTGACGGCGGGCGAGCGCGTGCAGGTGCTGGCGCAGCTGGGCCGCTCCGACGAGGCGCTGCAGGCGGCCGTGGAAGAACTGCGTGATGCCCCTGACGAGCAGGCCCCGGAGCACGACACGCTGGAGTCACAGGCAGAGGTCCTCGCGCTGGAGCTGCCGCGCCAGCTCTGGCTGAAGGGCAGCGCACAGCAGATCCCCGACCTGTTCAGCCTCACGCTGGGCGGCGGCGCCGAATATGCGTTCTCGCGCGAGCTGAAGCTCGACGCGCTCGCCGAGCTGACCAGCTTCGACTTCTCCGGCGCCGGCTTGCCCGGCAGTGACCCCGAGAGGGAGCCGTTCCCGGGAGGCGACAGCGCGGCACAATACGAGCTCTCGGCTCGCTTGCGGGGCAGCTACGGCGGCTCGATGCTGGCGCTCGGGATCGCCGCGCGCCCCGACGGCACTCTGCGCCCGTTCGGCAGCTTCGAGCAGCAGCTGGTCGAACGGCTGCGCGCGCATCTGGGGCTGATCGCTGGCGTCAACGAGCGCTCTCTGGAGACGGCGCGGCTGCGCCTGTTCGGCGCGCAGGATCAGCTGGGGGTACGCGCCAACCTCGGGCTAGGCGAGCATTTCTACCTGAGCGCGGACGCCTCGGGGCAAACCTACTGGGATCTCGATCGCGATTACCAGGGCAGCGGCGCGAGCATCAGCGGCGGCGCGGGCTACAACGTCGCGCTCGCTCCCGACTGGGGCAGCGCCAACGTGCGCATCGCCGGCTACCTGGCGCCTCGCTTTGCCGCCGACCCGGACGAGCACTTGATCGCCGACGGTACGAGCTGGCTCGGCGTGGGCGCCTCGTGGTCGCGAGGTCGCCTGGACGCACCACCTCCGAGCGGCCGCAGCCTGGCGCTGCTGACGGATGCCACGCTCGGCTGGCTCGTGCCGCAACACGAGCTCGGTTGGTCTGGGCGGCTCGGGCTCGGCGTGTCATTGCTCGGAGCCGATCTGCTCTCGCTCTCCATCGAAGCGAGCAACGTGCTCGGCACGACTCCCGGCTTCGCCGCGTACGGGATCGGCGCCGAATACCGCCTGAGTCAGTGGAAATAGAGTCCGGTAACGACAGCGAAAGGGAAATTCATGAAGTGGCGATGCCGCGCTGCAGCCATGCTGGCTGCCAGCCTGGGGGGGGTCAGTGTAGCTCCGCACGCGTTCGGTGCAGAACTCGAGCTGCGCGTGCTCTTGGTGGCCGTGGGCGACCGCGACGCGGACCCCGCGCGCGAGGCCGTGGAGAATCTCCTCGATTCGCTGGGCGTGCCGTATCAGACGCTCGACAGCAGCCAGCAAGAGCTGACGACGGACGTGCTCTATGCGAGCAGTGATCGCGGGCGGTTCAATGGCGTGATCCTCACGGACAGCGAGACCTATCTGCCGTCCGGCGCCACGGGCTTCGATGCCAACGAGTTCGCGCTGCTGCACGACTACGAACGCGCGCTCGGCGTGCGCGAGGCCGTGCTCTCGGGCTATCCCACCACCGATCCGAGCCTGGGCCTCGACTACGGAATGAGCTCGGTGGAGGTGGGCGCTGACGTGGCGGGGCGCTGGCAGAACTCGGCGGGCGGTACCGAGCTGTTCGAGTACATCAACACGGCCAACGACTTGCCGACGCAGGACTTCACCTTCCTCGGCCTGCCGCGCTCTGTCGGAGAGAGCGTTGCCGGGGAGAACGCCGATGGTCCGAGCGTGGAGCCGCTGCTGGTGGACGCGGACGCTCCGGACGAGACGCTGATCAGTCGGCTCCGCTACCCGGACGGTCGTGACGTGTTGTTCAGCTCGCTGAACAACGCCTCGTTCTATCTGCACACGCGCGTGCTGCTCTACGAGTTCCTGAACTTCGCGACGGGCGGCCTGTTCCTCGGCGCGCGCCGCGCCTATCTGGCCGTGCACAGCGACGACCTGTTCCTGCCCGACGAGGTCTGGGACCCGCAAACGAACGCCAACTTCTCGGAGGACGTCACGTCGTTCCGGCTCGCCCCCTCCGACATCGATTCGGCGGTGCGCGCGCAGGAGCAGCTGCACGAGAGCTTTCCGCTGGCGAGCACGCTGCGCATCGACTTCGCGTTCAACGGTGCCGGAGCTAGCCTGACGGGCGATCCGCTGACGGACTCGATCGTGGCCAACGCTGACCAGTTCGGCTTCATCAACCACACCTTCGAGGCGATCCAGATGGACTGGCTGTGCCCGGACGAGAGCTCGCCGGATGGCTGCGTCCGTACCGATTATCAGAGCGCCTACGACGACATCGATCGCGACGCCCAGCTCTGGCAGCAGCTCGGCCTACCGCATCCTGAACAGGCGCTGCAGGCGCTGGTCAGCGACAGCCACTCCGGCCTGAGCGATCGGCGCGGTACCCCCGAGATCGACGACGACATTGCCTTCCCGGAGGGCCTGAATCCGGCGTTTCTGCAGGCTGTCACGGATCTCGGCATCCAGACCCTGGCCAGCGACACGTCGCGCCCCAACCAGGCCGTGATCCAGCGCGTGCCGGGTTACGATCAGGTGCTCTTGCCGCGCTACCCGACTGCACTATTTTACAATACCACCACGCCCAGCGAGCTCGAGTCCGAGTACAACTACGTCTTCCACGATCGCTATCTGGAGCAAGGGGACGACCCGTGCAGCGTACCTGGCGCGCTCTGTGAGGCGCGCAGCTATGACGAGATCCTGGATTCGGAAGCCGAGACGACGCTGGTCCACATCCTCGAGTATCAACCGTTGCCGCACTACTTCCACCAGACCAATCTGCGTGTCTACGACGACCAGGGGCATACGCTGCAGTTCGACTGGCTGGATCGCGTGCTCGGTGCCTACAGCCGCTACGTCAACCTGCCGCTCTTGAATCTGCGCTTTCCCGAGCTGGGGGCGGAGGCGCGCCGCCGAGTGCTGGCGGCAGAGGCGGCGCCGGTGGGCGTGCTCGACACGGTCACGGGCCGGGTGACGTTGAGCGCGAGCAACGACGTCGAGCTCGATGTCACGGGCCTGGCGGGCAGTGAGCTGTACGGTGGGCAGAGCGTGCTCAGCGTGCAGCTGTCGTCCTCGCCCAGTGAGTTCGACGTGGATCGGGCGTTCGATCGCTAGGCTGGTGCGACGGAGGGACGCGATGATGCAGACGAGCGGCGGGGAGACACGACGGAAGCGGCGAGTGCCGTGCGCCTGGCGCGCGGTGCTCGTGCTCGCGGTCTGGGGTTGCACGGACCGAGCGAATCCCGGCGTCATGCTCAAACCAGCCAAGGGGCAGCAGCGCCCGATCGCGGTGCCACCGTCCAGCACGCCGCCTCCCGCGAGCGCTCCCGCGCCGGCGCGGCCCCCAGGATCGACACCGGGGGCCGACGTCGAGCTCGCGCCCGATGCTCCCCGCTACTACGTCGATGCGGTGGGGAGCGATGCCGCGCCCGGATCGGCCGCTGCCCCCTTCGCCAGCGTGCAACACGCGCTCGAGGTCGTGACCAGCGGCGAGATCGTGGTGCGGGCGGGCATCTACCGCGAGCACCTCGTGATCCCACCCGCGTCGCGCGGCCCCGATCGTGCGCTCGCGCTCACGGGCGAGCCGGGCGCGCTGCTCACCAGCGTCGGCGCCCCGCCGGGGCAGCATGCGGACCTGATCTACCTCGAAAGCGTCGACCACGTGCGCATCTCGGGCTTCACGCTGATCGGCAGCGCGCCCGTGGACGACGCCTCCGGCATCCGCATCTTCGGCAGCGGCAGCAACCTGGCGATCTCGAACAACGAGATCTCCGGCCTGCGCGGCCAGTCGGCGATGGGCATCACCGTCTACGGCAGCGATGGCGCCGGCATCACCGACCTCTCGATCGAAGACAACTTCATCCACGACTGCGAGCCGGCACCGAGCGAGGCGCTGGTCGTGAACGGCAACGTGCAGCGCTTCCGCATCGCGCGCAACCGCGTGAGCGACGTCAACAACATCGGCATCGACGTGATCGCGGGCGAGCGCTGGCTCAGCACGGCGCTGCCCGGCCAGGGTCAGCTGATCGGCAACCAGGTCACGCGGGCCAACTCCAGTTACGACGGCTCCGCCGCGGCCATTTACGTCGATGGTGCCTCCGACATCACCGTGGAAAAGAACCGCGTCAGCGAGTCCGATTTCGGTATCGAGATCGGCGCCGAAAACCCCCAGGTTCGCTCCGAGCGCGTGATCGTGCGCGACAACCTGGTCTACGCGAACTATCGGGGCGGCATCATCTTCGGTGGCTACGATCAGAAGCGCGGCCGCGTCGCTGGCGCCGAACTCCTGCACAACAGCCTGTACGCCAACTCCCGCCCCGGCGAGGTCACGCCACAGGGCTTCGCAGGGGAGCGCAACGGCGAGTTCATCGTGCAATATGCTGACGATTGCCGCGCGGAGAACAACATCTTCCGCGCGTCGCCCGGCGCCGAGGAGGGTGACGACATCGTCGCCTTCTGGGGGGAGGCGAGTGTCACGCTCGACCACAACCTCTATTTCCCCCCGCGGCTCGCGGGCGCCGAGCGCGATCAGCAGCC
>JAICTU010000054.1 GCA_025936205.1 Polyangiaceae bacterium
ATTACGCGGAAGAACTCGGCGGCATCACCGCGCCCGCCCTGCACTGACCTGCCCAGGCCCGGTGGGCACTCCTGGTGAGGGGCGGGGTCGTGGAGCCCGAGCTCAAAATATCAGCTCCATTTCCAGGGCGTCGTCGCCGCTGGCTCGATAGTAGCCGCGCCGTACGTTGAAGGTGGCGAAGCCGGCAGTTTCGTAGAGCGTGCGAGCGGCGCCGTTGCTGCGCGCGACCTCCAGTGTGACCCGGTGCGCGCCCGCGCCGCGCGCCCAGGTGCACAGCTCGCCGAGCAGGCGCCGGGCGACGCCGCACCGGCGAGCCTCCGGCAGCGTCGCGATCGCGAGCAGCTCGAGCTCGTCCACGACCCACCAGGCGAGCGCGAAGCCCAGCGGTCCGGTCGCGTCGCAGGCGACCCAGCTGCGGGTGAGCTCGCGACCCAGCTCGGCGCGCGGGTCCAAGTTGCCGGGCACCTCGCCGAAGAGGCGCTCCAGCGCGTCGCAGTCGGCGAGCGTCAGGGGGCGGAGCTCGAGGGGTTGCATCGCCCGAAATCTAGGCCGTTCCGGCTCTGGGATAGCAGATTCTGATTCGTGATCGAGTTCGAGCCAGAGCCCGCCGTCGTCCGGCCCGCTTCCTGGCTGGATGGGCCGTGCGCCTGGCTGGCCTGGGTGCTACCGCTGTCGCTCGGCGTGTGGTCGGCGGGCGGTGGGGCGCGCTGGCAGGACGATCTCGGCATTGTGCGCGGCCTGGGTCTGGTGCCGGCGGGCAGCGAGGGGGTGGTCTCGAGCGTCGCGTCCCAGCTGTTCTCATTGCTGCCGGTGGGCAGCCGCGCGCTGCGCGCGGGCCTGGTGGGCGTGGTGGCGCTCGCGGCCTGCAGCGCCGTCAGCTTCTCCTTGCTGCGCGGGCTGCTCGATCAGCGGCGCGCGTTCGGCTTGAATCCGCTGCTGGCGTTGCTCGGGACCGAGCTCTGGGCGCTGTCGGCCGAGTCTCTGAGCGAGGCAGCGGCACCGGGCAGGGGCGCGGTCGCGCTGCTCGGGTTGCTCCTGGGCGTGCGCCTGATGCGTTCCAGCAGGGCAGCAGCGGATGCCCGGGTCTTTCCCCTCGCAGGGGCGCTGCTCGGGCTCACCTTTGGCGAGAGCCACACGGCGGCGCTCTGGCTGCTCGCGGTGTTTCTCGGTGATTGGCTGCTCGGCGGCGACGAGACCGAGCTGCCCTGGCTGCGCTTTGCGGCGTCTTTCGCGCTGGGCGCGGGCCTGTGCGCGCTGGTGCCGTGGCTGCGCAGTGCCTCGGGTCATGCCTGGCTCGATCTGGGGCTGCGCGCCTTGCCCGCAGAGCCGCCGCCGGAGAGCTCCTCCTGGCTGGGCTGGGCTGCGAGCGCGCGCCGGCTCTCGGCCGCGCCGCTCGCGCGCATCGGGGCGCTCGCGGCATCGTTCGCGCTCGCGGGTGCGCTGCTCGGGTACGCGGACCGCCGCCTGCGGCGCAGCCTCCGGCCCTGGACGATCCTGGTCGCGGCCGGGGTGCTCGGTCCGCTGCTGCACGGCGAGCCCGCGCAGCGGGGGCTGTGCTCGCTGCTGGCCAGCGCGGGTCTGGCGGCGTTCGTGCCGCTCGGGTTGCAGGCGGGCCTCGGCTGGCTCTGGTCGTGCCGGCTGCCGTTCGCCCAGCCCGCGACGGTGCTCGGCGTATCGTTCGTGGTGACGCTGGTGTTGCAGCAGGTGGAGAGCGCCGCGCCTTTCTCCGGAGCCTCGTCGGAGCAGGTCGAGCTGGCGACCGAAGCCTGGACGGACGAAGCGCTCGGCCGTCTGCCGGAGCGCAGCGTGCTGGTGGTGCAGAGCCCCGCTCTGGCTCTGCGCGCTCTGGCCGCGCAGCTTCAAGGGGCGCGGCCGGACGTGGCCGTGCTGCCGCTGCCGCTGTTGCACCGTGGTTCGGTCAGCTCGCGCTTGCTGCGCCGGGCGCCTGCGCTGGCCCCCGTGCTGCGCCAGCTGGCGGTCAACGGTGTCCCCGACGAGTATTCGTTCGCGCGGCTCGCGGATGCGCGCCCGCTGTTCGTGCAGCTGGACGCGCGCTGGGATGCGCGGCTGTTCGATCACCTGTGTCCCGACAACGTGTGGCTGCAGTTCGCGGCACGACCGCTGGGCAAGACGGAGCGCCAGGCGGGGATCGCTCGCGCGAGCGAGGCGCTGGCACGTCTGCTCGAGCCAGACGCGGCCGTCTGGTTCGACGAGCGCACGCGGGAGGTGCTGGCGCAGCAAGCCGGTCAGCAAGCGCTGGCGCTGGCGGCGCTGGGCGACACCGAGCCGGCGCAGCGCGTGCTGCGCGCCTCGAGCGAGCTCCGTCCGGAGGATCCGCTGTGGCAGGCGCTGGCGGAGCGGCTCGAGCGCGGCAGGGGGCGGGTGGCGATCAACGATCTGTTGAAGTAGCTGCCGCCGGGATCCTGGCGGCGAGCAGCTCAGAGGCGGTGCAGCAGCGAGCCGCTGAAGTAGAGCGCGCAGCCCAGGAACGCGGCCAGCCCGAAGTAGCGGATGGCCCAGGCGCGCTGCAGCGCCGGATCCAGCGCTTCGCGTTCCGCTTCCGCCTGCTGGCTCGCGCGCGAGAACAGGCGCGGCAAGGCGAGCAGCGCGATCAACAGCAGCTGCGGCGAGTGGGTCCAGAGGAAGATCGCGCCCAGCAGAATGACGCCGATGATCCACGCGCGCCGCGAAAACGCCTGCGCCACGCGCCCGCCGTCGAGCGGGGAGATGGGCGTCAGGTTGAACAGATTCAGGAAGAAGCCGGTATAGGCGAGGGCCATCAAGGGCCGATTCTCCAGCGCGAGCCCGGCTCCCGCCGCGAGCAGCGCGACCATCGTGCCCGCGAACGGGCCGCCGTAGGCGATGTCCGCCTCGGTGTCGCGATCGCGCGGCGCGTTCTTCATCGAGATCATCGCGCCGACGAAAGGAATGAAGACGGGCCAGCCCGCCTCCACGCCGCGCCTCTTCATCGCGTAGCCGTGGCCCAGCTCGTGCACCAGGATCATGAGCACGAAGCCCACGGCGAACCACCAGCCCGTGCGTTGCGCCTCGAACCAGACCATGCTCAGCATCGAGAGGCTGGTGAGCAGGAACTTCGCCGCCGGCAGCGCCTTCAAAAAGAACAGCAGCGACTTGGCCTTGAGCAGCAAGAAGGCGATCGCAGCCCCGATCGCGCCACCGCGGCCTGGAGGCTTCGAGCGCCGCGAGGGCCGGGCTGCTTCCGGTGCCAGCGCTTCGGGGCGGGGCTCCGCGTCAAACTCCGCGTCCACGACGGCGAGCGGTGCCTCGGCGGGTTCTTTCATCACGACAGCAGTCTAGCACCGCCCGCGAGCTCGCGAGCGGGGCCCGGGTACGCTAGCCTGCGCCCGATGACCGACCTGCACTACCTCGGCCTGTCGGCGTTGCTCCTGTGGTTCATGCTGATTTGCGCCAGCCTGCTGACGTCGCGCGCCTGGACCCCTGGCGGCGCGCAGATTGCGTTCGGCAATCGCGACGCCGTGCCAGAGCGCTCCCCGATCGCCGGCCGCGCCGATCGAGCGGCGCGCAGCATGCTGGAGGGGCTGGTGCTGTTCACGGCGCTGGTGGCGGCCGTGCGCCTCGGCGGCAAGCCGGCTTCCGCAGGCGCCGCCGCGCTGTTCTTCTGGGCGAGAGTGCTCTACTTCGGCGTGTATCTGGCGGGCCTGCGCTACGTGCGCACGCTGGTCTGGATCGCGAGCATCGTGGCGCTGGCGCAGATCGGCGCGCAGCTCTTCTAGCGCGCGAAGCGGTCGCAGGCGCTGACCAGCTCGTGCACCGTGCCCGGCTCGCTGGCGGCGTGACCCGCGTCGGGCACGATGCGCAGATCGGCCTCGGGCCAGGCCCGGTACAGATCCCAGGCGCTCTTCACCGGGCACACCACGTCGTACCGGCCCTGCACGATCACGCCGGGGATGCCGCGGATCTTCGCCGGGTTGGCCAGCAGCGCGCGCTCGCCGGCGAGCCAGGCGTCGTGCACGAAGTAGTGCGCCTCGATGCGGGCGAAGGCGAGCGAGAATTGATCGCCGCCGGTGCGCGCGATCAGCTCCGGGTTGGGCAGCAGGCAGCTGGTGCGCCCTTCCCAGACGCTCCAGATCTTGGCCGCCGCGCGTTGCACCGCCGGATCGGGCGAGGTCAGCCGCGCATGGTAGGCGCGCAGGAAATCGCCGCGCTCTTGCGGCGGAATGTGGGTCTCGAACTCGCGCCAGGCCTCGGGGAAAACCCAGCTCGCGCCCTCTTGATAGAACCAGCGGATCTCTTCCGGCCGGATCAGGAAGATGCCGCGCAACACCAGCTCCGACACGCGCTCCGGGTGCGTCTCGGCGTAAGCCAGGGCCAGCGTGCTGCCCCAGGAGCCGCCGAACACCTGCCAGCGCGAGATGCCCAGATGCTCGCGCAAGAGCTCGATGTCGCTCACCAGATCCCAGGTGGTGTTCTCCTCCAGGCTGGCGAAGGGCGTGCTGCGCCCGCAGCCTCGCTGATCGAAGAGCACGATGCGGTAGCGTGCCGGATCGAAGAAACGCCGGTGCTTGGGCTCGGTGCCGCCACCGGGGCCGCCGTGCAAGAAGACGACGGGCTTGCCCTCGGGGTTGCCGCTCTCCTCGAAGTAGAGGTCGTGCAACGCGGAGACTTTCAGCCGACCGCGGCGATACGGTTCGATTTCGGGGTACAGGGTTTTTCGCTCGGAGCCCACGCGCTCTCCTCGACTCCAGGATATGCCCGCTGAAGCGGCCGCCACAAAGCCTTATTTGGCCACAGGTGTGAACGCCTGGCGGGCGACCTCGCGCGTGTAGCGGGCGCGCTGCTCGGGGCTGTCCAGCGTGTGCAGCGACTGGTAGAGCGGCGCGAAGAAGGCGGGAAAGAACACCGCGGAGAGCGCGGCCATCACGCGCTCCGCCGCTGTGGCGGCGGGTAGCTCGGGCAGCGCCGCGCACAGGGCGTCGCGCAGCCGGCCCAGCACCGGCGCGAAGCGCGTGGGGAAGGAGCCAGAATAGTCGTCGGCGACGAAGCCCGCGTGCAGGTGCGCCTTGCTGATGCGCGGGTAGAGCAGGCAGCCTTCCAGGTAGTAGGCGAGCAGATCGGCCAGGCCCTGCTCGGGAGCCTTGGGCAGGCGCGCGAGCAGCGCCTCCGTGTCCTCCAGCATGTGCGTGATGGAACTCTCCAGCGCGGCCTCCACCAGCGCCTGTTTGGAACGAAAGTGGTAGTTCACCGCCGCGATGTTCATCTCCGCGGCCGCGGCGACCCCGCGCACCGTGAGCTGAGAGAGGCCGTGGCGTTCGATCTCGGCGACGGCCGCCTCGATCAAGCGCTCGCGCGGCGTCTCGGGCGCGCGCAGGGGCAGCGGTGAGTTCATACCCTCGTTTCAAACATTTGTTTGACAGGGTCCCGTGTGCGGGTCAAGATTCAAACATTCGTTTGAATCAAACGTATGAATCGAGGTCCGGCGATGAAACGTCCTGGTTCGAGCAGTGGCTGGCGAGGGCGGAGCGCGTGCGCGGCTATGGCGAGGCAGCGCTCGCGCGCGGCCATCAACGAAGCGCGGCGTCTCACTTCTACCGCGCCGGCGCGTACCAGCGCGCGGGCTTGATGCGCTACGCCGTGCGCAGCGATCCGCGGCTCGTGGCCGTCACCAAGAGCTCGCTCGAGCTGCACGATACGGCGCTGCGCTTGCGCGGTTATGATTCGCACCAGGTCGAGATCCCGTACGCGGGCAGCGTGCTCCATGGGCGGGTGCACTACGCGGCAAATGTCGAGCGAGCACCGACGGCGACGAGCGCATCCGCAATGCCTGGCCCTGCGCCGGAGACGGCGCGCTCGGCGCGGATCGGGCGCAGTGTTTCGACCACATCGCGTATTCCACTGGAGTCGTGGGGCTGGTCACGGGCGTGCGGCTCTTTGGATCGGTGTGGTGGACGGCGATGGGCGGCTACACGGTGTACCGCCGCTTCGATCAGCGCAACGCTCGCGACGAGCGCGTGCCGGGCGGGTTGCAGGCGATGCCGGACGCGCCGTTCGTGCGCACGAACCTGACGTGGCGGATTCCGCGGGAGTAGCGCGTCGTCGCAGCCTGCCGGGTCACGCGGGGGGTGCAGCGAGGCGGATCTGAAGTTCCCATGGAAACCTCAGCCTTCCGCGCGCGAGGCGCGTAGTTCCATCGGAAACCATGATTCGAGCTCGGAAAGAGGGCCCGAGGCAGAGGGGGCATGCTGGTGGGCTCGGTGCCGCGCGGCACCGAGCCCCTCCAGAATATGCCCACTGACGGATTTTGCGGGATCAGGGAGCGGAGATCTCGATCGTTTGGCTCTGGAACAGCGAAGTCGTCGGGAAGGTGAAGACGAGCAGATCGGAATCGGGCGAGGAGACGTTGGAGTTGGTACATATTCCAGCCTCGTTCGGGCGGCAGCTGCAATCGTCATCGGCGCCGCACTGAAGATCGCGACTGGCGCGGACGATCAGCTGGTAGTTGCCCGGCTGCGGAATGACGCGCGAGAAGCACTCGACGCTATCGCTCGCAATGCCCTGGGCGCAGCCGCGCGGCAACTGTTGAGTGGCGTATTCCAGCTGCAAGGCTTCTCGCCATGTCCGGCCCGGCTCGATCAAGACCGGAGCAGGGGAGTTGCAGTCGCTGGCGCAGAGGCCACCCTTGCTGGCGGTGCCAAACGGCCAGCCTTGATCCATTACGAGCTCGCAGTTATTGGAAAAGCACCATGACGGGCTTACGTTCAACTTCTGCCCGTCGCGCTGAACCTCGAACAGCGTCTGCTGGGCGGGGCAATCGTGCGAAACCCGAATGTAGAGCGGCACGCTGCCGGTGTTGGTGATCGAGATCTCCCGGATGTCGGGCGGCGGGCTCTGATCCCGAAAGGATTGGCATTCGCTCGGGTGGGTACGCCAGTTGGAGTCGGGGCAGTCCACTCCGCAGCCGCAGGGGGCTTCGGCGTCTTCGCAGATGCCGTCGCCGCAGGTGCCCTGGATGCAGGAGAAGCTGCGATATTCTGGCGATACGCAAGTGGGTGTGGACTCTCCGTTGGCGTAGCTCTGTGCGTACGTGAATAGCTCCGTGAGACCGGGGCAACACGGCTTGTAGCCGCCCTCCTTGCCGACGCCGTAACGCCCGACGGGATTGCAGTCGCTGGAACCGCCCGCGCCCGCGCTGCCCGAAGCTGCGCTGCCGTTGCTGAGCGGCTTGCGGCAATAGCCGTGATCGCACGCATAGTCCGCCCCGAGCGCCGCGCAGCTGCCGCCGCTGCCGCAGCTCACGTCGCAGACCGCCACTTCGCCGGGTTCGACGCTCTGGTTGGTACAGGCAGCGTTCGTCGCGAGGTCGGAGCAGCTCGATTGGTCAGTCAAGCAGGCGCGCGTGCAGATGCCGCCGATGCAATCGAGGCCGGGGCTGCAGCCGTCCGCGCAGTAGGCAAGGAAGTGCGATTCGCTGCCGATGCTGGGGATCTTGCCCACGGTGCCGCCGCAGGCGCCAGCGAGCAGGGCGCCGAGGGTGGCGCAGAGCGCGAGCCGGAGGCTGCCGGGCAGGCGGAAACGTTTGGCTTCATTCGTCTTCATTTTCATCCTCGTTCGCTTCCGTCTCTCGTTCGATCACGCACTGGCCGACGTAGCTGACGACCTCCAGGAACTCGGGCGGTAGCCCTGCCTGGCGGTTGAAAGCCTCCACGCGGGCACGCAGCTCACCGGCACGCTCGCGAAAGGAGCGCAGCAGGTTCAGTACTTCCTGTTCGCAGGGGTGCCCGGGCCAGATGTCGAAACCGTAGGTGCTGCCGCCGATCTTGCCTTCGTCAGACTTACCCGACTCCAGCAACTGCAGGCGCTGGCACACGGTCTGGACCACCGCCTTCAGGTGGTCGAGCACCGCCGCCTCCCAGCCCCGTGCGGAGCCGAGCGGCACCAGGAACTCCTGCGCGCTCAGCCGTCCGTCTGCGAGCCGTTGCACGCGCTGCTCGGCGAGCAAGCGCTCGAGCGCCGTCTCCAGCGCCGATGGGGCACAGGCGACGAGTGCAGAGAGTTCGGCGGACGAGAGGGGACCATCCCGGTACACGACCACCCAGATCCACTCCTCGAGTCCCTGCTCGGAGGAGAAGCGAGTGACCTCGGCCAGCTCGGTCTCGCTCGCTGCCCGGTACACGGCGCGGGCGCCCGAACCGGAACGGAACACCAGCCCGCTCTCGATCAGGTCGTGGACCACCGCGAGCAGCTGGCGCTCCTCGTCGCGCGCGAAGCGCTCGGTGAGCTGCAGGCGCGTGACGACCGGCTGCGAGCGAATGAACTCCAGCGCCGTGCGCCAGAGGGTGGAGCCCGGATCCGTCGCGCCCTCGGTCAGGCGCCGCAGCTTGCGCTGGTAGGCGCGCAGGGCCATCCCGAACATGTCGGCGGAGACCTTGCGGCTGACGCCCTGCGATTCGAGCTCGTGCGCCAGCTGCACGAACACCTGGTTGGCGATCTGTGCCACCGGCGCACGCAAGCCGCCGGAGGTGGCGAGCTGGGCGATCAGCACCGTGACCTGTTGCACGACGGCATCGATGAGGAGTTGACCGTTCATCGTCGACTCTCAAAGCATGTCCGCGGGCCTGGCGCCCTGCTAGGTGGCCGCTGGGTCACCCCTCCTTGGGTCGCCCCATCGCTCTCCCCCGCGGGGCGCGGCCCGCTGCCCTGTGTGCCAGGGTAGACCCCACACGGCTTCAGCGCAGGGCAACGTCCCGGGGCTGGGCGCCGCTCAGCTCTTTTTGCAGCCGTTCGCACTGGGCCAGCTGAGATTCCACTTGCGGCGCCAGGTCCTCCAGGTAGCGGCGGAGCTGCTTCTGCTGCGCCGCAGGCTGAAGCCGATCGCGCAGCGTATGCAGGAACTCGCGCTGCTCGTCGATCTGGAGCCGCAGGTACGCACGGTCAAAGTCTGCGCCCTGCTCTCGCTGCAGCCTCGTCAGAGCATCGGTCGAGTTCCGCTCGAGACGCCGCGAGTCCGCGCTGGCGCTGGGCAGAAAGGGCAGCTGAGCCTGCTCCAACCGCGCTCGAGCCCGGCGTTCCAGCAACATCTCGGCGTACTCGCGCACGCGCGCATCGCTGGCGCGGGCACTCGCCAGGCGGCTCTGCTCGATCCCGGCCCCGTGCGCAGTAGCGGTGATGGCGACGATCTCGGCGTCGTCCAGCTTCGAGACGGGCCGCGAGACAGCCGCCGAGGCGCTTGGATCGAGAGCGCTCGTGGGTAGCGTATCCATGACAACGGCATCGGCGCTCTGGCTGGGACGAGCCTCGGAGCCATGACAGCCCAGGGTGGCGAGCGTTAACGCAGAAGAGACGCACGAGACTACCGAAACTCGAAGAAGTAGGGGCATGCGAGACCTCGAGCTTGCGCAACACGGCGTGAATTCCCCGTGAAACACGGCGCGGCGCTGCTACAAGGCGGTGATGCAAGGCACGTGCCTCCGCTAAGTGTGCGGTCGCTGAGCACGGCTCGCGCAAGCGCGCCTCAGCCCGGGGCGCGTTGCGCTGACTCACGTGCTGCGTGGGCACGCGGCTCGAGCTCCGACGGCGCCGCGGCGGGCATGCGGCCCGTTGGCTGGGGGTGAGGATGGGTCTACCGCTCCGGCGCGAACCGCTCTAAGGCGATGGGCATGCCTCTCGCCTCACCGAGCATGATCCGAATCTGCGGGGCCGCGCTGGCCTGCTCCTTTGCCTGCGCCGCGCAGCCCACGGCTCCGAATGCGCCCAGCTCCGCGCCACAGGCGGCGGAGGGCAGCGCGAGCACGGCGCCGCACAAGGCCCAGTTCGGCAACTGGGGGTTCGACATGAACGGGATGGATCGCTCCGTAGCGCCCGGGGGTAGCTTCTACCGCTACGCAAACGGTCACTGGCTCGAGACCACGCAGATCCCGCCGGACAAGAGCAACTACGGCTTGTTCACCGCGCTGGCGGACCTGAGCGATGAGCGCACGCGCGAGATCATCGAAGGCACCGAGGGCACTCCGGGCAGCGAGGAGCGCAAGATCGCGGATCTGTACCGCAGCTTCCTGGACGAAGCGGGCATCGAGGCCAAGGGGCTCGCGCCGCTCCAGGGCCGCCTGGACGCGATCGCGAAGATTCGCGACACCGCGGGCGTGGTGCACGAGTTCGCGCGGCTCGCGCGCCAGCTGGGCTCGAACCCGCTCTCGACGCAGGTCGGGCAAGATGACCGCGACCCCGAGCACCACATCGCCAACCTCGGGCAAGGAGGCCTCGGGCTGCCCGATCGCGACATGTACGATCCGAAGGCGCAGGCCTTCGCGGCCCTGCGCGCAGGCTACCAGGAGTACGCGACGACCCTGTTCACGCTCGCGCAGCTGCCGCACGCGCGCGAGCGCGCCGGCGCGGTCTACGCGCTCGAGGAGAAGCTCGCCAAGAGTCACTGGACGCGCGTGCAAAACCGCGATGCGCTCAAGACCTACAACAAGCTCTCGGTCGCCGAGGTGGAGAAGCTCGCTCCCGGAGTCCCCTGGGCGCTGTGGCTCGAGGACGTGGGCCTGAAGGGGCAGACGTACCTCAACGTGAACCAGCCCTCGGCGATCACGGCCGTGGGTCAGCTGCTGCAGAGCGAGCCGCTTGCGGTCTGGAAGGACTACGTCGCGCTGCGCACGCTCTCCGTTTCGGCTCCCTACCTGCCCAAGGCCTTCGTCGACGCCTGGTTTACCATGTACGGCAAGACGCTCTCCGGCACGCCCGAGCTCGAGGCGCGCTGGCGCCGCGGCGTCGATCTGGTGGTGGGGCGCCTGGGAGAGGCGGTGGGCAAGCTGTACGTCGGCAAGTACTTCACCGCCCAGACCAAGGCGCAGGCGGATGAGCTGGTGCACAACCTGTTGCTCGCGATGGGCCAGAGGCTCGACGGCCTCACCTGGATGAACCCGGACACCAAGGCCAAGGCCAAAGCCAAGCTGGCCTCCTACAATCCCAAGATCGGCTATCCGAAGAAGTGGCGCGACTACTCCAGCTTGCGGATCGAAGCGGGAGATGCGCTCGGTAACGCCCAGCGGGGCGCCGCCTTCGAGTACGATCGCCTGCTCGCCAAGCTGGGCAAGCCCGTCGATCGCGACGAGTGGGGCATGCCCCCCATGACCGTCAACGCCTACTACAACCCGACCCTGAACGAGATCGTCTTTCCCGCGGCGATCCTGCAGCCGCCGTTCTTCGATCCCAACGCTGATCCAGCGGTGAACTATGGCGGGATCGGAGCCGTGATCGGCCACGAAATCAGCCATGGCTTCGACGACCAGGGCGCGCAGTACGATGCCGATGGAACGCTGCGCAACTGGTGGACGGAAGAAGACGCGCAGAAGTTCAAGGCTGCGACCAGCCGCTTGGTGGACCAATACGCGGCGTACTGCCCGTTCCCGGCGCAGGGTGACAAGCCCGCACAGTGCGTGAACGGTCAGCTCACGCTGGGCGAAAACATCGCCGATCTGGCCGGGCTCACCGTGGCCTACGCGGCGTACCAGCTGGCGCTCGCGGGCAAGCCCGCGCCGGTGCTGGACGGCTTCAGCGGCGATCAGCGCTTCTTCCTCGGCTGGGCGCAAATCTGGCGCCGCCTGTATCGAGACCGCGAGCTCTCCAATCGGCTCGTCACCGATCCACACAGCCCGTCGGAATTTCGCTCGGCGGTCGTCCGCAACCTCGACCCCTGGTACACGGCGTTCACGCCGGCGGCAGCGGATACCCTGTTCCTCGCGCCCGAACAGCGCGTGAAGATCTGGTGAGCGGCATGGATTCGAAGTACCGCATCGTGGCGGCGGATTTGGCAGATCCGGAGCACTGCGCTGGCCTGGTGCACTGCCTGGATGACTACGCCGCGGACCCCATGGGCAGGGGCGAAGGGCTGCCGCCCGAGGTGCAGCGCGCGATCGTGCCGGGCCTGCTCCAGCACCCGGAGCGCTTGATCCGCCTGGCGTTGCACGAACGAGCCGTGGTCGGTGCCGCCGTGTGCTTCGTTGGGTTTTCCACGTTTTCCGCCAAACCGCGCGTCAACGTGCACGACCTGTGCGTGCTCGCGCCGCACCGCGGGCGAGGCGTGGGGCGCGGGCTGCTGGAGTCGGTGCTGGCCGCGTCGCGAGAGCTGGGCGCCTCGGGTGTGACGCTGGAAGTGCGCACCGACAACGAGGTCGCGCAGAGGCTGTACCGCTCGCTGGGCTTCAGCGGCGGCTCCGACCCGATGTGGTTCTGGGCGCGCAAGCTGCCCTGAACCAGGACGCTCAGCTCCGGACTGGAGTGGGGGTTGGAAAGCGGGCTTTGTGCCGCCCTGAGCGTCACAAAGCCCGCTGCTCAAATCCCAGCCCGGAAAGCGGCGCTATGCTGGGCCGATGCTCCCGAGCCCGGTGCCGTATCTGGATCGCTTGTCCCTGCGCCCCGGGCTGGAGCTAGATACGGCGCGCTACCCCGGCTCGCTGCCGTTCTTGCCGACGCTGGATCTGCGTTTCACCAGGCCGGTCACGTTCTTCGTCGGTGAGAACGGCTCGGGCAAGTCGACGCTGGTCGAGGCCATCGCGGAGCTGTGCCGGCTGCCGGTCGCGGGTGGGGGACGGAACGAGCTGGGGCACTCGCACAGTCCGCATGGCAAGAGCGAGCTCGCGCCCTTCTTGCGCGGGGCGTTTCGGCGTACGCCGCGCGATGGGTACTTCTTCAGGGCGGAGTTTCAGGCTCACTTCGCCACGTTGCTGGAGGAGCGCAACGCCGATCCGGATTTCCGACGCTGGGGCGATCCCTACGAGCGCTACGGCGGCCGTTCGCTGCACACCCGCTCGCATGGCGAGGCCTTCCTGGCCATGTTCACGAGCTGGATGAGGCCGGGCATGATCCTGATGGACGAGCCCGAGGCAGCGCTCTCGCCCCAGCGCCAGCTGGCGCTCCTGGTGCAGATGTCGCGGCTCGCCCGGCGCAAGGACGTGCAGTTCATCATCGCCACGCACTCGCCGATCTTTCTGACCTATCCCGAGGCGGCGCTGTTCTCATTCGATGGCGACAGTGTCGAGCCGACGACGCTGAAGGCGACCTCGCACTATCAGATCACGCGTGAGATCCTGGAGAACCCCGAGCGCTACTGGCGCCAGCTGACGCGCGACGACTGACGCTGCGCCGGAGGATTTCAGCGATGGAAGTGGTCGGTGCCGTCGGGCAGCGGTGGAGCGCTCGCGGGTGGCACGCGCTGGGCGGTCGCTTGCTCGAAGGCGGAGGCGATCGCGATCAGGCGCGGCTCGCTGAAGCGCGGCCCGGAGAAGGTGACGTCCGAGGGCGATGGGTTCGCGACCGGCGCCGTCGCCGGGACGAAGCCAGCCGGCACCGCGATGCTGGGGTAGCCGGCCATGGCGGGCGTTGCGGCGCCGCTGTTCTCGGAGAACAAAATTGCGTCAACGTCATCGTCCGTGCCCGGCACGCCGTCTGCGCCAGCGTACACGGCGTCGAGCGCGGCGCGGGAGCCTTGTAGATCGCGCTGGCGGTCGGCCTGGTAGCGTTGCGTGTCGGCGCTGCCGTCGCTCACGTCGAGCGCCTGGGCCGCGAGCGCCAGGCGCTGGCCGTACTTCAGGGCGCCCGCAGTGTTGTTGTTGGCGTCGATCAGCGCGGCGAGCGAGCCGACGGGGGCGTCCGGGATCGCCGCGAGATAGCGGTCGAGGTCGCGGTGGAAGCCGTAGATCAGCACGGTGGAGCACGCGCCGTTCGCCGGTACGCTCGTGCAGGCGCCGGCTTGCACGGGCAGCGTGCGGATGGTCTGCACCTGCGCGCCCTTCGCTCGCAGGGTGTCGATGGCGGCCTGCATCAGCTCATCGCGCTGGCCCGGAAAGGGTGGCACGGCGATGCGCGCGCCCTCGAGCGCGCCTCCGTCCAGGAACTGCGTGTAGTCGTCGAAGCAGTTGCCGGGCGTGTTGCAGGCCTCGGTGGCAGGGTCCGCCGGATCGTAGCCGGCGATCACACCCAGGAGGCGCGCTGCGTCTTCCACCGTGCGCGCGAGCGGGCCGGCGGTGTCTTGATCCGCGCTGATCGGCAGGATGCCGGCGCGGCTCACCAGGCCGAGCGTGGGCTTGATGCCGACCACGCCGTTCGAGGACGCCGGGCTGAGGATCGATCCGGAGGTCTCGGTACCCACCGCGACCGTGACCAGGTTTGCGCTCACGGCGATGCCCGGACCCGAGCTCGAGCCACCCGGCGTGAGCACGGGCCGCCCGTCGCCGCCCGGTTGTGGCCGCGGGTCGTAGGGATTGAGCCCGTAGCCGC
Organism: Polyangiaceae bacterium; assembly: GCA_025936205.1. The sequence goes on from JAICTU010000054.1 coordinate 14,254, forward strand.
CGAGCGAGCTGTAGCCGGAGGGCATGTTGCTGCCGAGAAAGTTCGCGAACTCGGTCAGCGTCGCCTTGCCCAGCACGATCGCGCCCGCCTGGCGCAGCTTGCGCGCCAGAAAGGCATCCCCGGCCGGCACGGAGCGCGCGAGCGCGAGCGAGCCCGCCGTCGTCGGCAGACCCGCGACGTCGATGTTGTCCTTGAGCAGCACCGGGATGCCGCACAGCGGGCCGCGCGTCGCCTCGTCCTGACAGCTGGTGCCGAGCTCGCGCGCCTGCTCGGCGGCGGTCGGATCGAGCGCGAGGATCGCGTTCAGCGCCGGACCGCCGTCGTCATAGGCGGCGATGCGTGCCAGGTAAGCGTCGGTGAGCTGTGCCGGCGTCATGAGGCCCTGGCCCAGCGCGCGCTGCAGCGCCGAGATGGTGGCTTCGACCAGCTGGAGATCCTCGAAGATGTCTGCTGTTTCGGGATCGTAGGGCTCTGGGTCGCCGAGCTTCGGGGGCGCTGTCAGCTCGGAGCTCGGTTCGCTCTGAGCGGCGGCAGCGCCGCTCGACGCTGGAACGGTGCCAGTCGGCTCGTTCTGCGCCGGCATCGCAGACGCTGGCGCAGCGGACGGCAATGCACCGGCCGTCACATCTTTCGGCTCGCCTGCGGTGCGTTCACCGCAACCGCTCGCAGCGAGCAGCAACGCTGGGAGCGCGAAGCACGAAAGCAACGAGCGCGACATCAGGACCGCATTCTAGCACGGTGGCTGCAGTACCGGTGGCTGGCGAGCGAGGCGCGACGACCTCCGGAGTGCCACTCTGGAAACGCAGAATGAAGTTCCCATGGAAACCTCAGAATGCCGCTGCGAGAGGGCCCGCGTGACGTGAGTCCCTCCGGGTCAGGACGGCCGCCGGATGGAGTTGCAAATCCGATCTCGACGCCGACAGCGCCCGTCAGGGTGCCCTGAGCGCGCGGTCTGCCCGGCGGGTGGTAAGCTGCAGCCAATGAAAGCGGATCCCATCCTTTCTCCGAGAGGTTCGCGTATTCCGCGCATCCTCTACGGCACCGCGTGGAAGAAGGAGCGCACCGCCGCTCTGGTCGAGTGCGCGCTCACCGCCGGCTTTCGCGGAATCGATACCGCATGCCAGCCGAAGCATTACGACGAGGCCGGTGTCGGCAGGGGCGTTGCCGCTGCATTGCAGAGTGGCCTCCGGCGCGAGCAACTCTATCTCCAGACGAAGTTCACGGCGCTCGACGGCCAGGATGCGCGCCGTGTGCCCTACGATGCGAAGGCTCCCCTACCGGAGCAGGTGCGCCAGTCGTGCCGCGCCTCGCTCGCGAACCTGCAGACGACGTATCTCGATTGCGTGCTGCTGCACTCACCGATGGACACGCTGGAGCTCAGTTTGCAGGTCTGGCGCGAGCTGGAAGCGATCGCCGACAGCGGGGTGGTGCGCGAGCTCGGCATCAGCAACTGCTACCAGCTCGCCGAGCTCGAGGCGTTGTACGCCTCTGCGCGCATCAAGCCCCTGGTGCTGCAGAACCGTTTCTACGCCGAGACGGGCTACGACCAGCAGCTGCGCCGCTTCTGTCGCGCCCACGGGATGCTGTACCAGAGCTTCTGGACGCTGACGGCGAACCCCAATATCTTGTCTCACCCGGACGTGCAGGCGCTCGCGCAGCGCCACGGCGTGACGCCCGCGCAGCTGTTTTTCCGCGGACTGACCCAGATCGGCATCGTGCCGCTCACCGGCACCAGCAGCGAGGAGCACCTCCGCCAGGACCTCGGAATCTTCGAATTCGAGCTCGATCCGGCCGAGCTACGGAGCCTGACGGCTCGGTTTGGAGAAACATAAACTTGATCAAAAACGATCGATTGATATACTTTATGTAATGTCAAAGCAGGCCGGCCCGCTGGCATCTTTGCCGCCTGTGGTCGCGGAGGCGCTGCGCCAGCTGGGCGAGAATCTCGCGCTCGCGCGCGTGCGGCGCAAGGAATCGCAGCGTGCCTGGGCCAAGCGCCTCGGTGTCTCCATCCCTACCCTGATTCGCATGGAGCAGGGCGAGCCGAGCGTGGCCATGGGCGTGTATGCCACGGCGCTCTGGCTGATCGGGCGTACCCCGGCGCTGCCCGCGCTCGCCGAGCCGAAGGAGGATCAGGGCGCGCTGGAGCTCGACCTGCGGCGCGCGTCCGAGCGCCGTGCGGTGCGCTCCGCGGCATCGATCCGCGGTCGCCTGGGCCGGGGGCAAAAGCCGTGAGTGCCGGGCCTACGAGCGCGGCGGCGCGCAGCGCCGGGAGCACTGGCGGCTACCAGCCGCGCGATCGCCTCTACCTGTGGTGGCTGGCGCAGCCCGCGCAGCCGGCGCTGGTGGGGCAGCTGGAGCTGGTGCGCGCAACGCGCGGCGTCTCGCTGCGCTACGCCGATCGCTGGGTCGAGCAGGGCTTCGCGCTCAGCGAGGACTTGCCGCTCTTGCGCGGGCAGGAGTTCTTGCCGCGTGAGCGGGACAGCGCTGCCGGCGCCGTCGACGATGCGCGGCCCGATCGCTGGGGCGAGCGCGTGATCCGCTTTCTCGACAAGCCGCCGCGCCTGTCGCTGATCGAGTATCTGTACTTCGCGGGCGACGATCGCTTCGGCGCGCTCGGGGTCTCGACCTCGGAGCAGGAGTATCTGCCGCGCCGGCTCGGGCCTCTGCCCACGCTCTCGGACACGGAGGCGATCTCGGAGCTGGTGCGCCACGTGCTCGCCAACGAGCCCGTCGCTCCGGAGCTGAAGCGCCTGATCTCGCCCGGCGTCACGCTCGGCGGTGCTCGCCCCAAGGCCCTGCTCGAGATCGCCGGTCAACAGTGGGTGGTGAAATTCGCGGACGGCGATCCGATCGATGCGCCACTGATGGAACACGCCACGCTGACGCTGGCCGCGCGCGCGGATATCGCGGTGGCCCGCTCGCAGTCGATCCGCCTGACCGACGGCCACGCCGTGGCGGTCGAGCGCTTCGATCGCAAGGGCGGCGAGCGGCTGCACGCGCTCTCCGCCAAGGTGGCGCTCTCCGCCGCGGGCGAGAGCTACGGCTACCCGGAGCTGGCGCAGCTGTTGCGCCGCCGCGGCGTCGTCGCGGGCGATCGCAATGCCGCGCAGATGCGCGAGCTGTTCCGGCGCATGGTGTTCAACATCCTGGTCGACAACACCGACGACCACGAGAAGAACCACGCGCTGCTCGTGGACGACGCGGGTCAATACGAGCTCTCACCTGCCTACGACGTGCTGCCCTCACTGCAAGGCCTCGGCTATCAGCAGCTGCGGGTCGGCACCGATGCCGCCGACTCCACGCTCGATAACGCGCTGTCCATGTGCGGCCAGTTCGGCTTGAAGCGCCCGGCGGCGCAGGCGGAGATTCAGCGCGTGGCGCAGGTGGTGGCCGGCTGGCGCGAGCACTTCGCCGCCGCCGGCATGCGCGCGGGAGATCTGGAGCAGATCGCCGAGCACGTCGATCGCCCGTTCTTGCGCGACCAGCGCGAGGCGTTCGCGCGCAAGCCGTGAGCTGCCGCTCAGCGGTCGTCGCGCGTGCCGTAGCCGCCGGTCTGCACGCGAGCCAGGTGCCCATCGACGAAGGTCAGGAAGCGGATGAAGCTCTGGCGACCAAAGTCGTAGGTCCAGTCGTCGATCACCACGTCGGTGGAACGCTCCACCGTGGTGTCGCACTGCGCGTTCGGCTCTCGTTCACGGCCGCAAGCCACGCGCACCCGCTGCCGCACCGTGCGCGTCTCGATGCGGTGCTGCGCGTCGTCGGGCTCGCCGCACAGCGAGCGAACCTGGTACAGCGTGTCACCCGTCGAGACGATGCGGCCGTTGCAGCGCAAACCATCCGCCTGCGCCCCAGAGGCGGTGAGCAGGAGCGCGCCGATGGCGGCCGCCACGCAGTCCGACGCACGAGGAAGCATCAGCGCTATTTACCCCAATTTCGGGCCGACGCAGGTCACCATCCACCTACAGCAGGGCTGGACCGCGGCCGCCCAGGGGCCGCAGCGCTGATTTGGCCCATCACCCCGCCCTGATTTCCTCACCGATTGTGTACCCGTTGACCCGAATGCGGCGCTTCGTTCTTCAATCCATTGATTGCGGAGAATGAATCGGTTGATTCTGCTCGAGCGTGAAAGATCGAGAGGCGGAAGATGAGCAATGGTCGACGCTGGCGCTGGAGGCTGCCCGCGGTCACGCGCCGTCGCTGCGTCAACTGGTCTCCTATCTGCTTCCGAGGGTACGAAACCTGGTGCGCTATTTGGTGAGAGGCGATCGAGACGTGGATGACCTCAGTCAGGATGCCCTGCTGTCCATCCTGCAAGGTCTGCCCGGCTACCGCGGCGAAGGCGCCTTCCGGTCGTGGGCGGACCGTGTGGTGGTGCGCCGCGTGTTTGCCTCGCGCAAGTCGGTCGCGCGCCGCCTGGAGTCTGCGGTCGATCCGAGCGACATCGCCGTCGATCCTTCGACCTTGCCCGATCGCTACTACGCACGCCGTCAGCTCGCGGCGGAGCTGGATGAGCTGCCCGATCCGCAGCGCGATGCGCTCGTGTTGCACTACGTACTCGGCATGACGGTCCCCGAGATGGGGGCAGAGCTCGGCGTGCCGGAAGAAACGGTGCGCAGCCGGCTGCGCCTGGGCCGCCAGCGGCTGCGCGCGCGGCTCGTCAGAGAGCCGAAGCAAAGCGGCGCCGGGGGGGCGGAATGACGCGCGACGATCTGCCGGGTGCTCCCGGGAGCGATGATCGGGAGAACGGCGACGAAGCGTTCGACGGCTTGGAGCCGAATGATTTAGGTCCGGCGCCGCTGCCCTTGCTCGATGCCGAAACGGGCCCCGCTTCCGCGCTCTCGGAGCGGCAGCTGGCGCTGTTCGCCGACCGCATCGAGCGGCAGTTTCTGGTGCAGCGTGCGCGTCCGAAGTCGCGCCTGTCGCCCAAGCGCTTGCTGCTCGCGGGCGGTCTGTTTGCCGCCAGTGCCGCGGCCGCCGTGTACGTCGGCGTCGTGCGTCGCAGCGCGGATGTCGCGCCAATCGCGCCGAGCAGCGTTCCCGGGGCCCCGTCCGAGCCCGCGCCAACCGTGGTGTCCCCGCCGGAGCTCGCGCCTGCAGCACCGACGCCCCCCGTCGAAGCCGATCCCAACGACGAAGAGCGGCCGACCGAACCAGCTCCGTCGGTGCCGACGCGATCGCCTCGGCCGCCCGAAACTCCCGCTTCTCCCTCGGCGGCGTCAGGAAAGCAGCCAGCCGCGGCCCGGATCAGCGCAACCTCGCGCCAGAATGGTGCAGTCGCGGCCGATCGGCTTGCCGCCGCAAATAGCCTTCGTTCTCGCCATCGCTATCGCGAGGCGCTCGCCCTATACTCGCAGGTAATCGAAATTGACCCGAGCGGCATCCAGGCGAGCGCGGCACGTGTGGCCGCTGCCGAGATGAAGCTCGAGCAATTCGGGGACATTGCAGGAGCCGAGCGCTTGTATCGAGAGGCAAAAACCCAAGGCGGTGAGCTGACCGCGGAAGCCCAGTTCGGGCTCTCGCAGGTGGCTCGCGCCCGCGGTGATGGCCCCGCAGAACGCCGCGCCCTGCAGGATTTTCTGGCGCGCCATCCGGAGAGCCCACTCGTCTCTGCGGCGCGGCGCCGTCTGAGTACGCTGGGGGCTGAATGAGGCGAGCGCGGTCCGTGGGCGGCTCGCCAGCGAGCCGAGGTAGTCGCCAGGCCTTGGGCATGTGGGCAAGCAGCTGCATGCTGGCCTGCTTGTGCGCCTGCTCGGGCTCCACGGACGTCGTCGGCGTGTTCGACGACAGCGCCGGCAACCAGCCCGGCAGCCCTCAGTCCACCCGGCAGAGCAGCGACACCACTCAGGCGCAGGAGCTGTCGGCCTCCGGCGCAAGCAATGACTCTGCGGGCGCTGCCGACGAAGTGCTGGTCGTCGCGGGCTTGCCCCTGCGCGACCGCGACTACTCCGGCCCCACCTTCGAGTGGCCGCTCGGGATTCCGTTGCACGCCTTCTTCGCCGAAAGCAGCTGGCCCGCGCACCCGGGTCCGCCCGCGAACGTGGAGCGCAATGCCTTCGCACGCATGGGCGGGAACCTGCCCGATCAGCGGCGCGACGACGTGCGCTTCGTCGTCGCTTCCGAAGGACCCACCGCGGAGCGCCTGATCGACGTGTTCGAGGCAGCGACCGCGTTCTTTGGTACTGAGCCACGCTCTCTGGTGCTGCGCGACGATTGGGGCGACGAGTACCTCGTCGTGCTCGGCACCACCACGACCGATTGCATGAAGGCAGCCAGCCATCACAGCGGTCCCTGCGCGGAGCCGCCCTATTCCAACGATCCGAGCTTCGAAGCGCCTTGAGCGAAGCAGGGCGGCGCGGGCCGTTCTGCTGCTGCTTGGCGCGCTGCTGAGCTTCCTTTCTGGTACGGCGCGCGCGCAGACGCCGGACCCGCTGCGCATCCTGGTGCTGGAGGGCCCGACCTCCGAGTGGATCCGGCGCGTGCGCGGCCAGGTCAGTGATCTGCCCGTCGCGATCTCCACGCTGGCGCTGGTCGTGGCAGGGCAGCCCGAGCCGGAGCTCGCGCGTCAGCTGGGTCCGCTTGCCGAGCACCGCGACGCCGCGCTCGTGGCCTGGCTGATCAGCGATGAGAACGAGCTCGGGAGCACGCGCGTCGCGATCTGGTTCGCGCGCTCGGGCCGCTTCTTTTCGCGAGCGCTGGCCGGCCCCTGGCAACGGCTCTCGGCGAGCGACCGCTCCGGCGTACTGGAGATCGGCGCGCTCACGGTGCGCAGCGCGGTGCGCTCGTTGCTGCTCGATCCGACGGGGTCGGAGCCGTTCCGTGATGTCGAGCCAGCGCGGCCCGTCGCAGGCGCGAGCGGCGCGACGTCACCGAGCACAGCGACGATCGCGCCCAGCGTGGGAGTAGCGAGCGCCGCCGGCAACTCGACGGCCAGGGCACCCGGAGCTGAAGCGACGCCTGGCACCACTCCGGCGCCCGCCGCTGGTGTGCCGTCACCGACCCCGGGCGCTGCCGTGGCGAGCACGATCGGCAACGAAGCGGCGCGCACCGCCGTGGTGACGGATCCATTGGGGGGCTCGGCGCCGGGCGACTCCGTGCTGCCTCAGGATAGGCCCATCGTAGTGACGCGGGAGCGACGTGAGGTGACGACCGATCAACCGAGCGCGGAAGCCACGGGGTCGAGCGTCGCGCTCGCTCTCGACTGGAATGCCGAGCTCGGTGTGGTGGGTCAGCTGCCAGGGCCGCCCGGCTACGGATCGTTCGCTGCTGCGCTCGGATTGCACGCGCGGCATGGCGTCTGGGGTGCGCTGATCAGCGGTCAGCTCGGGCTGCCAGTCCACGCGCAGCTCGGACCGAGCGAGGTCCAGGTGGTGCAACACGCTGTGCTCGCCGAGGGACAGTATCTGCGCTGGAACACGGGGATGTGGAGTTTTGGTCCACTGGCGCGTGCGGGCCTCAGTCTTGCGCGGCGAGAGACGGTCGCGGGTGACCCGGGGCTCGACGCCGCAGAGGCGAAGTGGTTCAGCTCGCTGCGGTTAGGGCTCGGTTGGGCGAGCGAGCTGCGCTGGAGCGAGCACTTCGGCGCCACGCTGCGCGGCGTTCTGCACTGGGACCCGATGCGTCATTCGTACGCAGTCGTGGACCAGAATGAACAGGTGCTGGCTCGTGCGGAGCCCTGGGCCGTCCAGCCGTCGCTGGAACTGTGCGCAAATTGGTACTGGTAAGAGCAAGTGAAGAAACGACGCTGACCCGATCCCCCGCCCCCCCCCTCTATTGGTGCGTGAAGGGCCTGAAAGGAAACGGGAGCGTCACATGAAGAAAATCACGTCTCTGACTGCGTTGTTTTTGATCGCGGCGGGTGGCACGTCGCTGATCGCGTGTGGCTCGTCTGCACCATCGAACTCCTCGGACAGCGCCAGCTCCGGTAGCACCACCACCGTCGGCAGCGCCGAGGAAGCCATCCAGAAGCTGCGCCGGGACGACGCCGACGTTGTCGCCAGCTGTGATGACCTGGTGAAGAAGTGCGAGTCGTTCGCGGGCGACGCCGGCAAGGGTGAGGACCTGTGCCAGCAGCTCGGCGATCACTGTGAGCAGCTGGCTCAGCAGCTGCAAGAGGCGCGTGATGCGTTCGAGCAGTGTCTGGAAGGAGTCGCGCAGTGTGAGGCGACCGCTACCAACCCCGCCGATTGCCGCGCGCAGCGCGCTGCGTGCAACCCGGCTGGCAAGGACCACGACGCGCGTCGCGGTCAGACGCTGTCGTGCGCACAGCGCACCGAGAGCTGCTTGCCGCGCGGACCGTTCGCTCGCGGTGGCGGCGATGACGAGGGCGATGCCGGCGCCAATCGCTGCGAGGCGGGTGACACGGACTTTGTCGGTTGCTGCCACGGCGGCGGTCACTTCGGTGGCGGCGACGCCGGCGCTGGCCAGTTCGGCGGCTTGGGGCGCTTCGGCGGGCACGATGCCGATGCTGGCGCCGGTCGCTTCGGCGGGGGCTTCCAGGCTCCGCACGATCAGGGCATGCAGGGCTTCGGCGCCGCCGGCGCGCGTATGACGCCAAAGCCTCCGGTCGATCCCCGTCACGCTCAAAATCAGGGTGATGACGCGCAGGACGACAACGACGACAACAACCGCTGAACACTGAACTTCTGGTGCAGCAGATCGCAGACGAAGTGATTGAGGTGTGTACCTCGGCGCTTCGTCTGCGATAGACATCGCGCCGGGAGGTCTCGTAATGAAACGCTCAGTTGCCAGGTCGCAGGTTTCGGTTGGCGTGTTCTTTGGGCTGGCTCTGCTGGTCGGGAACAACGTGATCGGCTGCGGTGATTCATCGTCTGATACGCCCGAGCAGGGCGTAGAAAACAACAACCCCGGTAGCGCCGGCTCCGGGTCGAACCGCAACAACAGCTCGACTGGCGGCGGCAGTTCCATCGGCGTCACCGAGGGCAATCCGAACAACATCGCGTTGGATCCGAACCGCGATCAGTCGGCGCCCATCAATCTGGTGGCGAGTGGCGCGGTGCAGTGCGGCGGCCAGGGCAACTACTGTATCGCGCCCAATCTGACCTGCTGTGCCGGCGGGGGCGGGATGGGCATGGGGCAGACCTTCAGCTGTGCGCCGAACGCTGCCGCCTGTCCAGCGGGCACCGCGCAGACGACGTCGTGCTCCAGCCAGGCGAGCTGCGGCTCGGGGCAGGTGTGCTGTCGCACCGGTGGCGGCGGTGGCATGGGCGGCGGCGCGCAGACCACGAGCTGTGCCGCATCGTGCGCGATGGGCTCGGTGCAGGTGTGCTTGACCGACGCCGAGTGCGGCGAGGGCAATCAGTGCAACGGTAACGGGACTTGCGGCCCGGTCGCGTGCACTGCCACGAGTTGCACCGGTGGGCAGATCTGCTGTCGCGGCGCTGGTGGCGGCGGCGGTGGTGGTGGCGGGCAGCCCGTGTGCGTCGCGCCGGACGCCGCTGGCGCGTGTCCGAACAATCAGCGCCAGGTCTGCGCCACGGACGCGGACTGTCCGGCGGGTAACACCTGTGCACCGCTGTTCGGCGGTGGTGGTGGTGGTGGCGGTGCCAACGCCAATCTGGTGTGCACGCCTCCGCCTTGCACGACGACCAGCTGTGCCACCGGTCAGGTGTGCTGCGTGGGTGGTCAGGCGGGCAACAACCCGACCTGCTTGGCTGCGAACAACGCCGGCGTGTGCCCCAACAACGGGCGCTTACTCTGCACGACGGACGCGGACTGCGCGGCAGCGGCAGGCACCTTGTGCTCGCCGGCGCCGAACGGCGGCATGGGGCCGCTCTCCTGTCGAGTGCCTCCGCCTCCGGTGACGGACGCGGGCGCTGACGCAGGCGGCTGAACAACTTCGGATGGAGAGCTCGGGCGCTGCGTAAAGCCTGGGCTCTCCGTCTTTCTTTTGTGTTTCAAATCGGGTCGAGGCGCAGGATCAACCCGCGCGTGTGATCCAGCGCGTACAGCTCACCGCTCGCGTCGCGAGCAAAGGCGGAGTAGGCGTGCTCGAAGCGGCCGAGATACTCGCCCTGGCCTCGCTCGCCGTGTCGCTCGGGCAGCTGCAGCGACCAGAGGCGCCCGGAGACGTAGTCGCCGAACACGTACCTGTCGCGTAGCCGCGGGATGCGCTCGCCGAGATACACCTGGCCGCCAGTGATGCTGTTGCCGGCGTCGCGGCCGTACTCGAAGAGCGGTTCGATCATGCCGGCGCTGGCGCAGCCCTCGGGGGGCGCGAAGCAATGCATTGCCTCGCGCACGTTCCAGCCCTGGTTATCGCCGCCCTGGATCCAGTCCACCTCTTCGAAGCGATCTTGCCCGACGTCACCCGCGATCAGGCGGCCCCTGGGATCGAAGGTGAAGCGCCAGGGATTGCGCATGCCATAGGCCCAGATCTCGGGGCGGGCGCCGGCCGTGTGCAGGAATGGATTGTCGGGAGGGATCGCGTAGGAGGGCTGCGCGTTCACGTCGATGCGCAGCATCTTGCCGAGCAGCGTGCCCAGGTTCTGGCCGTTGCCCTGCGGATCGGCGCGGCTGCCGCCGTCACCCATGCCGATGTAGAGCAAGCCGTCGGGCCCGAACTCGACCTGACCGCCGTCGTGGTTCTGGTAGGGCTGGTCGATCTCCAGCAGCACGCGCAGCAGGCGCGGGGGCTCCCGGCCCAGCTGCGCGACGGGCAGCTGCCACTCACTGATGCGCGTGCGCAGCGCGCCCTCGGTCGGGTTGTCGTTCAGATAGAAGAGCCCGTTTTCGCGGTAGCGCGGGTGAAAGGCCCAGCCGAGCAGACCCAGCTCCGAGTTGCTGCGCACCGGCAGTGAAAGCACGTCGGCTCCCGGCGAGGCCTGCCCGTCGCCGCCGAGTTGCACCAGGCGGGCTCGCCCCTGCTTCTCCAGCACCACCGCCAGCCCGTTGCCGCCCGGCACGAACTGCAGATCGACGGGCAGCGTGAAACCGCTGGCCACCACGCTCCAGCGCACCACCGGGCTCGCCTCGAGCCGCGCGTCTTCCAGCTCCATGGCGCTGCTGGCTCGTTCGCGCCAGACGACGCGTGCCACCAGTCCCCCCACGGCGAGCGTGGCCAGCGCGGTCCAGCCCCAGACTCCGAGTCGCATGGGCGCGCTGCATAGCAGATGTGCATGTAACCCGCAGAGATGCCAGCGAGGTCCTGTGCAGGAACTCGAGCTGAGCGAGCTGAGCCGGCCCGGAGACCACGGCTGCGGGGCCCCAGGGAGGGACATCTTTGTTCTCCGCCATCAACTACTCGCTCCCAGCGCATCGTCATCCCGGGGTACGACCTGCCGCCCCCGAGCAGCAGCACGGGCCGCGCACCATCCCGGACGAAGCAAAAAAAGAGCGGGACCACCGTCTGGTGATCCCGCTCATGGCTCAGTCGAGCTCCGGGGTGCGGGGTGTTCCCGCAGGCACGGGGCTCAGGCTTCGATGTGGTGGTCTTTGGTTTCTTTGATGTACAGCCCACCGACGATCAGCGTCACGATGCAGATGAAGATCGGGTAGATGAGGCCCGTGTAGATCGCGCCGGCACCGAACGTCTCCTTGGCCCAGGTCGAGGTGGTCACGGCTGTGGCGATCAGCGGCAGGAAGCCGCCGAACCAGCCGTTGCCGAGGTGGTAGGGCAGCGACATCGAGCTGTAGCGGATGCGCGTGGGGAAGAGCTCGACCAGGAACGCGGCGATCGGGCCGTACACCATGCACACGTAGACCATCTGCACCAGCACGATGGCGATCAGCGCGGGGACGTTCACCTGCGCCGGGTCGGCCTTGGGCAGACCGTCCGGGTTGGCGAAATGCTTCATCGCCATGAACAGGGGCACGTAGGTGATGGCACCGAGCGCGCAGCCCGCGAGCATGATCTTCTTGCGGCCGATCTTGTCCGAGAGGCGGCCGAAGAACAGGAACAGTGGCGTGGCGATGAACAGCGCCACGCCCATCACGGTGTAGGCCGTCTGCCAGTCGACCTTGAGGGTCGCTTGCAAGAAGGTCAGGGCGTAGAACTGCCCGGTGTACCAGACCACGCCCTGGCCCGCGGTGGCTCCGAACAGCGCGATCGCCACGTACTTCAGGTTCGTCGAGTTGGCGAAGGCGTCCTTGAACGGGTTGCGTGAGGTCTTACCGCCGGCCTTTAGGC
>JAICTU010000173.1 GCA_025936205.1 Polyangiaceae bacterium
AAGCTGGCGTGGGGCGGCGCGGAGCAGACACCGGCGCAAGGTCCCGCGCCGCAGCGACCGTTGGGGTCGAGGGCGCCGGCAGGCACGTAGTCACAGTGACCTGGGTGGTTGCCACCGCAGCTGACACAGGCAACGTCGCACGGGGTGTCGCAACAAAGTCCTTCCGGTGAGCAGAACCCTTCCGAGCAGTCCGCGGTGCTCGTGCAGCGATCGCCCGGTCCGGTCCGCAGCTCCGCCCCGAGCTCCCAGACGGCGCCGCGATGGGTGAGCATGCGGATGCGATTGGTGCTGGGGTCACGCAGCAGCCGGAAGGGCCAGAACAGGTTGTTGACTCGCTTCTCGGGAACTCTCAGCTTTTCGCGCGGCAGCACCAGAGTTCGATTCTCGATGCTGAAGCGGTGTTCTGATCTGTTGTACTGCAGCAGCACGATCGATGCCGGGTCGGTGAGTGTCTGCTGCGTCACGTGCTCCGCCGACAACAGCTCGAAGGGATGCGGGTACACGCGCGTTCCGTCCGAGAAGCGGTCACCCGCCTTGACCTCGCCCCAGCGCGGCACCGGGACATCGAGGCGCAGCTCGCGCAGTGCGTTCTCACCGTCCCGGAACAGCAGCAGGCGGTGGTTCGGCGCGTCTTCCACGATCGGGGGGAACAGGGTGAGCGGGACGAAGTCGCGCTGGTCGCCATAGCTAGAGATGTTGTCGGGCGGGTTCATGTCGACAAAGAACAGATTGTCCAGATCCCCAAACCAGTCCGACTGGACGAGGCTGTCGTCGTGAGGGCCCGTCTTCCAGGTGGTCCCGTCCCAGGTCAGCAGCTCGCCGCCGATGCCGATCAGTCCCACACCACCCAGGAGCGACGACTCGAACAGCGCATTCGGGTGCTGCCAGCTGAGCTGCACCGTCCCTCGCCACGTGTTCGAGTAGATATTGTCGCCCGTCGTGCTGTAGATGGCCTGGATTCGCGTCAGCACGTCGGCGTACGGGCCCGGAAAAGGACCGTGCCACGCGCCATCCCATTCCATGGTCGTGCCCGGCACCTTGCAGCCGACGGCGACCACGCGCGAGCGCAGGCCGTCATAGGCGAGCAACGTGGCGCTCTGGCAAGTTTCCCAGCCTGCCGGGGCGGGATACTGCAGCCAGGTGCTGCCGTCGAACTCCCAGAGCGCGCCCGAGTACAGCATGACCGCGCGCGCACGCGCCCGATCAAATGCCATCTGCGGTACTTGCCGGGCGACCGCGGCGAAGCGATTGTCGTCTCCGGCGCGCGTGGAATTGCTGAGGTCGCGCTCGCGCCGGATCTCGGGATCCACCGCCCACACCGGCGGCGAGACCGTGGGCGCCAGCCGCGACCAGCCGGCTGCGTCCGAGTGGGTCCAGGTGGCTGCGGTGCGCGGATCGAACAGCAGGATCTGCTGCTGCGCCGAGTCCCAGGTCGCGGCAAAGAAGTCCTGCATGCCGGTGTCGAACGGCGTCCGCGCCGGCGTGCGCTCGCTCCAGACCGCGCCATTGGTCTCGAAGACGCGAGCGTCTTCCGGGCTCACGAGCAACGCCTGACCGCGCACGGGGTCGAAGACCATGTCCGGCTGAGCGTCGCTCGCGAACAGCGGAGAGACGAAGCTCGGCGGACCCGCCGGCGCTGGGCTGAGCGGAGCCGGCGCCCCCGCCGGTACGCTCGTGCGCGCCGGCGGCAGGCCGGCAGTCGCGTGCGCGCGCTCCAGGGTGGAACGCAGGCGGAAGTGATTGGGATCGGGATCGTAACGCCAGGGCAGCAGCGGCGGCGGCCCCGAGCGCGTCGCCTCCGGAGGCGCGGCAGGACCGGGCACGAACCAGCCCGGCTGACCTTGCAGCTGGCGAAACACCGGGATGCCGCGCGCGCGTCCAGAGTACGCGGTCTGCGTCAGCTGGCGCAGGGACTGCCCATCCCATTCCCAGCTGTCGTGCACGTACCCACCCAGGCATCCGGCAGCGCTCAGTTCTTCGAGCTTCAAGGGGTTACGCATCTGAGCGGTCACGGTCGCATCATCCAAAGCGCAAGAAGGCAGCTTGGGTGCGAGCCCACCGAACAGCAGCGTGGTCTGGCGCACCGGGTTCCACAGCGCGAGCACCTTCTTGCGACCTCGCAGCACCGGCGGCAGCGTGGCGTCGTTGCTGGCGATGCGTTGCAGCCAGTCCGAGCCGTCGAACTCCCAGAGGTCGAGGCCCGCCTCCGCTCCGCCGATCAGCACCAGCCGGTGGCGCCGCTCGTCGAACACGAGCTGGGCGCTCTCGCGCGCCGGGGGCGGGTTGGCCGTCGGCACGTGCTCCCAGTGCTCTCCGTCATAGCGCCAGGTGTCGTTCAACAGACCGCGGGCCAGGTTCTCCGGGTAAGGCGGGCCGTAGGGGTCGATCAGCGCGAAGCCGGGCGGAGCTTCGAGCGCGCGCCCGCCGAACAGCACCTGGAAGGGTGGGAAGGGCGCCAGGGCAGCGCGCACGCGCGGCGGCGGCGCGCCTGCGATGGCGAAGGCGCGCCAGCCTTGCGGACCGAGCTCGAAGACCGCATCGGGTTGGGAGAGCGTGCAGCGAGTCCTGCCCGCCAGGCCTAACACGAAAGACTCGTCACGACAGAGCAGACCGGGATTGGCTCCGGTGACCACGAGCAGACGCTGCCGCCCGCGGTCGTAGGCGACCGCAGGATCGATGAGACCCCTCAAGCCCGTGAGCGGCAATTGAGCCCAGCCCATGCCGTTCCACTCCCAGGTCTCACTCTGCGCGTAGAACGTGCGCTGCCAGTCGGTGCTCTCCGCGGCGCCCGTGATCACGGAGCCGTCTGGCGCGACGCGCAGTAGCGGCGAAAGCTTGCGCTCGGAGGTCTGCTGGTAACCCAGCTCGGCGTAGGACGTCACCGAGTCTTCGCGCTGCTGGGAGCGAACGGGTCGAATCAGTATCGGCTTACCTCGAGCCTCATCGAACACCATGCGGATCTCGCGCGATCCGGAGACCTTGTCATAGCTGACCGCGCCGGGGGCCCGGTCATCCGAGAGCAACGTCCAGAACGGGATGGCAAAGCGCGGATCGACGACGATGGGGGGCGTGAGGCCGCTCAGATTGAGCGCGATCGACAGCTCCGATCCCGCGAGCTCGTAGTGGCCTTCGCGCCGCGCCCCGGCTGCGTCGAGCGCCAGCGGCGGGTCGATGCGCAGGAGCGGGCTGCCGCCGGCGCTGCGCAGCAGGGCGGCGCCGCTTTCCTCCAGGCTCACGTGCTCGCCCGCTGTGCCGCTGCCGGCTGCGAAGGCGAGCCGTGGCGCTCGCTCCGGGTCGTTCACCACGAACGCCAGCTCGAAGTACTCGGGGTCGCGCACCGCGATCACGTCGACCCCGTCGAACACTGAACGATACACGCCGCGGCCCGCCTGTAGCTGGAGCGCGGCCGGTTGCGCCGCCGGCAGCTGGATCGAGACGGGTGCCTTCCTGCCCTTCGCGCCAACCAGGAACGTACCCGAGCTGGCCTCGGGCAGGTGCACGCTCAGAGCTCGAGCCGGCGCTTGATCGGCTGCGGGCGCGGTATCCGACTGGCCCCAGGTCGAGGCATCCGCGGGGAAGCCCTGCCCGGAGAAGGACAGCGCCTGCGCCGCCTGCGGCACGCGCGCGAGCAGCGCCGCGACCGGATCGTCCGGAGCGCGGCGCAGCGCTCCGTCGCTCAGCAGCAATAGTGTTCCGAGCGCGACCAGGCACAGGCTCTTTGCCGGCATGCGGTTCCTCATGGCAGCACCGTCACTTCGAAATCGCGGAAGTCATCCACGCTCTTGCGCGAGCCGGGCTCGTGCACCTCCACGCGCCACTGGGTCGTCCCGGCCTGTGTCGGCAGCAACTCGCATTCTCCGCTCGGGCGGTTCCGCGTCGAGCAGGCGACGACCTTCGTCCCCTGCGCGTCCAGGTATGAGAACGTGAAGTCAGCGGGCGGGCGCGTCACCCAGGCTCGCAGCGTCGCGCTCGTGCCCGCGTGCAGCGGCGCGGGCACGCTGACTTGCGCCACCTTGGCGTACTGCACACACATCGGCAAGTACGGAGGGTTGAGGCAGAAGTAGTCGCTCGAGTAGCATTCCGAGTCCCGGTAACACTGGTCCGCGCAACCTTTGCCATCTTTCCGGCACGTGTACGGCGCGCAAGAGTGCGGGTCCAATCCCTCGCAAACGCCGTCGACGCACTGCGCGTTCGGGCTGTAGAGAGTGCCGCCGACGCAGGCGCCGGGATAGCAGCTCAGGCCGTCCGCCGCCCCGCACGCGTCGAGCTGCACGCCGCCGCACTTCTGGCACTGGTCGCTGCCCGGGCACGCCGGGCGCGCGCCGTGTGGCGCGCCGAGCACCGCCGAGCAGTGGCCCTCCTCCCCCGGCAAATTACAGGCCCCACATTGCCCGGTGCAACTCGAGTTGCAGCAATAGCCGTCCACACATTGGCCCGTCTCGCACTCCTCGGGGTGCGCGCAGCGCGCGCCCATCGGCAAGCGCACGCCTTGATCGACGGTGACCGAGGCGTTCTCCAGCGCGAACGTGTCGGCAAAGGTGACCGCCGCGCGGCCCTGATCGGCATACGCTAGCCCGCCGAAGGCAACGACCTCAGCGCGCGACGCGTCGAAGAACGCCGCCCGCCCGGCGCGCGCCGGCGAGGCCCGCTCCGGAGTGCGGTGGATCCAGGTGTCCTCCGGGGCGTCCCAGTCCCAGGTGTCGTCGAAGGTCGAGCCCGGCGCGGCACCCGAGCCGCCCGTGAGCACGATGCGATGCCGCACTGGATCGTAGACCAGCGTGTGACCAAATCTCGCGGGCGGGAAGATGCGCGGGTGGTGCTCGATCCAGCGCGGCTCCGCTCCAGGCCGGTACTCCCAGGTATCGCCCAAGACGTTGTCGCGATCGCGGCCGCCGAACAGCAAGACCGTGCCGCGATCCAGATCGGTGGCCATGGCGTGGCCCCAGCGCGGCGCGAGCGCGGCCTCACCCTGGCGATCGTGCCACTCGGTCTCATTGTCCACGATGCGCATCGTCCAGGTGTCGTTGAGCGGGCCGCTGGCGCTCAGGCCTCCGAACAGCAGGTAGCCATAGTGCGGAAGCAGGGCCATCGCGTGCCCGGTGCGCGCTGGGATCTTGATGCTCTCGATGGGGGTCCACTGATACGTGTCCCGGTTGAAAGCCCAGGTATCACCGAGCAGCCCGGCTTCCCCTTCGCCCCCGAACAGCAGCGCCGCAAACTCCGGGTGAACGTCGTCGCTGGCGATCAGCGTGTGCCCGGTGCGAGCTTGGGGCGAAAGGTCACGGATCGCACCATAGATACGTTGAGACTCGTTGACCCCCACGTCCGAAGCGGGCTTCCAGCCGTTGCGCCAGAGCCACGTGTCTCCGAGCAAGCGGCGCTGCCCACTGCCGCTGACCCCGCCGAACAGCACGGCATAGCCGGCCTCGGGAATCCAGGCCGCGCTGGCGCCGTTCCTCGCCGGCGGCGTGAGCACGAACTCGCGTGGATGCCAGCTGCCGGTAACGTAGTCCCAGAGGGTGCCCTCGGCGTCGAGCACCACGACGTTGCCCCGAGCTGCATCGAAGCTGGCCGACACCGGCGGCTTGGGCCCGCTCGCGCCTGCGATCGCCTGCCACTGACCCGCTTGCGAATCGAGCTCCCAGGTCTGCCCGGCCTCGTCGCTCCCCGGAGGGCCAAACCAGACCACGCGCCCGCGCAGCGGATCATAGGCCATGCCGGCGCCGAAGCTCAGCGGCGGATGGGAAGTCGGCTGAAGCCGCGTCCAGATCTCGAGTGCCGGGTCCGAGACCCAAGTTTCCACGTACCGGCCGCCGCGCGCGTGCTGGGTGTGCACGATGACGCGCCCGCGCTGCGAATCCCAGACCGTGAGCGCAGGGCCCGTCAGCGGCCCATCCCGCCGGCGGCGGCTCACGGCGCAGGAGCCGAGGTCGAGCTGCCAGAACTCGCTGCGCTCCTCGAACGCTCCGTAGGTACCGCCGATCGCCAGCAGCCGGCGATGCACCGGGTCATAGAGCAGGTTCGCTCCGGAGACGATCGACGAAACGTCGCAGCCTCGCGTCACGTGGGTGCCGTCCCACTCCCAGAGCCGCTTGATCTGGTCTGCATCGCCCAGGTAGCGGCCCGGGCCGTAGCCGCCGATCAGCGGGCGCTGGCGGTCAAGATCGTAGCCGAGCGTGACCAGCTGACCGTCGAACCGGAGGCGATTGTCCTGCGCTAGCAGCTCGCGCGGTTGCCAGAGCTCGGTGCTCGCCGAAAACTCCCACGCCACCAGGCGATCGGTGGCCGGCAGCGGGCCCACGGACACGAGCGCGCCGCGCGCGTGATCGTAGGCCAAGCCGCTCTGGGTGGTGATCGGGACCGTGTGCGCGGTGAGCTCTCGCCAGCGGCTGCCCGCTTGATCGAGCTGCCACACCTCCGAGCTCGCCGGCGTGACCGTGCCGTTCGCCGAGTAGTCGAGCCCCGCCGCGACGAGCGTGCTGCCGCTCAGCGGATCGTAGCCGATGGCATGACCCGCCCGGCCCGGCAGGCTCAGCGCTGGCGCGAGCGGCTGCCAGAGCGCCGCCGTGGAGTCGAATTCCCAGGTATCCGCGAACGCTCCCGGCTCCGCTCCGGTGCCGCCGAACAGGCGGAAGCGCTGGCGGCCGACGTCGTAGACGAGCGCGTGACCCGTGCGCGCAGGCGGAGCATTGGTGGTGGAACGCTCGCTCCACAGCCCCGCTGCCCCGTCGAACTCCCAGAGGTCGGCGAGCGGCGCGCCGGGTGACGCTCCGGGCTGAGGCGCCCCGCCGAAGAGCACCATGCGCTGGCGGACGGGATCGTAGGCCATGGCTGCCCCGCCCCGCGCGCTCGGTCCTTGGCTGCTGCGCGCGCTCCAGCTGCGGCTCAGCGTATCGAACTCCCAGGTGTCTTGCAGCGCGCCGCTGCTGCCCACGCCGCCGAACAGCACGACGCGTTCGCGCTCGACGTCGTAGCTCATCGCAGCCAGGGTGCGCGGCTCCGGACCCGTATCGGCGTCGATCTCGTCCCAGGCGTCCGCGACCGGATCGTACTCCCAGAGATCGCCCAGGTACGCCGTCCCGGTGGCAGACACCGACGCTCCGCCGAAGACGATCACCCGCCCGTTCAGCTCGCTGTACACCGCGGCTGCGCCGGCGCGCGCGGGCGGCGGCGCAGCGAACGAGCTACGCCAGGTCTTTGCTTCGCGATCGAAGAGCCAGGTGTCAGCGAGCGCCACACCGGCGTTCTCGCCGCCGAACAGGAAGAGCTCGGAGCTGAGCGGCAGGAAGGTGGCGGCCGAGCTGTCGCGCGGGCTCGGGGCGCTGCCCGCCAGCATGCTCCAGCGCGGCCCGGTGCAATCGGGTCCACCCACCCAGTGATGCATCACGCCGATCGCCGGGTCGCAGCTGTCGTCCGTGCAGATCAGCTGGTCATCGACCGGCGGCGCAACGCCTGGCGCGCAGTGGCCCGCGCCGTCGCAGAGCTCCTCGCCGTTGCACAGGTTGCCGTCGGAGCAAGACGCTCCGCCGCGCAGCGCTTCGTGGACCACGCCCACCAGGCTGTCGCAGCGGTCCAGCGTGCATGGATTGCCGTCGTCCACCGCCACCGGCATGCCCGCGACGCAGGAGCCCGCGCCATCACAGGTCTCCTCGCCGTTGCACGCGTCGCCGTCGGAGCAGGCGCTGCCAGCGCTGACGGGCAGTTGCACAGGGCCGGTGATCGGATCACATTCAGCGACCGTGCAGGGGTTGGCATCGTCCGGCAAGTAGTAGACGTGCTGCACCCCCTGCAATAGGTCGCAGCTGTCGATCGTGCACAGGTTCTGGTCATCGATCGCGACGGGCTGGGGCGCCTGGCAATGGCCAGCGCCGTCGCACACGCCGTCGTGTAGGCACGGCGTGTGACTCGGTTCGCAGGGGCTACCGGCGGCGCGCGGCGTTTCGACGATGCCCGTCTCCGGGTCGCAGCTGCGCACGAAGCAGGGCCCGACGGGAGCCACCTCGGCCGTGCCGCACACGCCCGCGACGCAGACCTCCTCGCCGTTGCAGGGGTCGCCGTCGGAGCAGCTGGTGCCGTCGGGCACAATGTCCCTGCGGTAGCCGAGCTGAGGATCGCAAGCGTAGTCGATCGTGCAGGGGTTGCCGTCGTCGACGGGGATCTGGGTGCCGGGCAGGCAGTGATCGCTGCCGTCGCAGACCTCGTTCACCCCGTTGCACGGGTTGCCGTCGTCGCAACTCGTGCCCGCGGGTTGCGGCTGGTGCTCCACCTGGCCCGTGACGGGATTGCAGGCGTCAAACCCGCACGGATCGGACACGTCGTACACCTGGGGATGATCGGGAATGCACTCGAAGGAGTGATCCCTCTGGAACTGCAGATCGGGCTGAGGCATGCCGCAGGTGCCGGGCCCCGTGCACAACGACTTGTCCTCGCAGGGCGTGCCCCCAGGGCTCGGCGGCGCGAGGCAGCGCCCGAAGCGGTCACAGACACCCTGCTGCGAGCACACGCCGAGGCTGCAAGGCGTGCCAGGAGCGAGCACGGTGTTGAAGCGCGTGTCGAAGCAAGGGCTTGGACGGTTCAGCCCGGGTTGGCAGGTGCCCGTCGTTCTGGAGTAGGCGCCGCTGCAGAACCCCGGTCCGCTCGGGGTCATGCACTGGGGTTGAGCGTACTGATAGGGCAGGCCGATATCGTCGACGACGCACTCGCCGTAGTCGCAATAGCCCACCCCGCAGCTGTACGGGCCCTCGCAGATGGTCCCGAAATCGGCGTAGACGTACTGCAGGGTCCCCTCGCCGTCCACGGTGGTCGAGACACAGTCGTTGATCACGCCCGGCTCGGGATCGGGCGGCGCTGACAGGCAATTCTCCAGCCACTGCCGCTGCTGAGCGCACTCGCTCGGAGCGCAATCGGTCGGATTCTCGAACAAGCACTGCTGATTTGCCTGCTTCGCCTCGGCGCAGGGCCCGGTGGAGTCGCGCGAGCACTTTTCGGTGCACAGCGCATAGTTCGAGTACGGAAACTCGTTCACGTTCGGATCGGGAGGCGGACACACCACCTCCAGGATCGCGCACTCGCGCTGGCAGTCGAGGCTCGGCCCCGGCACGCACGTCCCGGCGCCGTCACAGATCGCGCCCTGGCCGCACGGAACGCCCTCCGGAGCTGGCACTTCCTGGACGCCTGCGCGAGGATCGCAGACGCTGGCCATGCACGGCCCGCTCGGCTCCGGCAGCTCGATTTCTTCCGTGCCCACGCAGGCGCCGTCGGCGTCGCACACGTCCGCGACGCCGTCGCAGGCGTCCTGGTTGTCGCAAGGGCTGCCTGGATCTGCCGGCACGTGTTCCACGACGCCGATCTCGGGATGACAGATGTCCTGGGTGCAGGTGTCGCCATCGTCGATCAGCGGTCCCCGCAGCATGCAATCGCCGCCGAAGCACACCCCGCCCTGGCCGCAGATGGTCTCGTCGTCGCAGCGGGTGCCGTCGGCCGCGGGCAGATGCTGGTACTCTCCGGTCTCGCCATCGCAGAGATCGACCGTGCAGGGGTTGCCATCGTCGCTGTCCGGCGTCGTCTGCGAGGCACAGTAGCCCTCGTGGCAAGTCTCCGCTCCATTGCACGGGTCGCCGTCGGAGCAGGGCGCGCCCTCGGGCAACGGCGTGTAGACGACGCCGAGCGTCGGATCGCAAGCGTCGACCGTGCAGGGGTTGAGATCGTCGGGAATGGGCCAGGGGACGTGCGCGATCCCCTCCGCCGGGTCGCACGTGTCGGCCGTGCACGGGTCGCCATCATCAAGGGGCAGCGCCTCCTGGACGCAGGTCCCCTCTTCGTTGCAGCTGCCCACGGCGTAACAGCGGTCACCCCACGTGCAGGCCGTGCCGGGCGGCGCTGCCACATGCACGATGCCCGTGCTGGGAAAGCACGAGTCGATCGTGCACGGATCGCCATCGTCGATCGTGGGTGAGGCGCCGGCGATGCAGGCACCGACCGCGTCGCAGGTCGAGATGCCGTTGCAGATGTTGCCGTCGTCGCACTCAACTCCCGGCGGCCTGAAGTCGTGGTACACACCCTGCACCGGATCGCAGAAGTCGTTGGTGCACGGATCGCCATCGTCGATCGTGGGCGGGGTGTCGTGCACGCACTCGCCGAGCGGACCGCAGAACGCGGTCCCGTTGCACACGTTGCCATCGTCATCGCAGGTCCTGACCTGGCCGGGCTGGTGGACCACGCCGCGCACCGGATCGCAGAAGTCCACGGTGCAGGGGTTTTGATCGTTGACGTCCACGGGCAGGCCGGGAGCGCAATGGCCCGCGCCGTCGCAGCTCTCTGCGCCGTTGCAGACATTGCTATCCGCGCAGTTGGTCCCCGCAGGCGCGGGGTCGTGGCGCACGCCGCTCCCGGGGTCACAGCTGTCGGCGGTGCAGGGGTTGCCGTCGTCCAGGCTCGGAGGCGAGCCCGAGACGCAGCTGCCGCTGCCGTTGCAGAGCGCAATGCCATTGCACGGATTACCGTCGTCACAACCCGTTCCGGCCGCGACCGCGACATGGCTCGGACCGAGCAGCGGATCGCAGGCGTCGAGCGTGCACGGGTTGCCGTCGTCGATCACCAGGGGAGTGCCTGGCGCGCACACGCCGGCGGCGTTGCACGCCTCTGATCCGTTGCACAGATTCTGGTCGAGGCAGAGGGTGCCGGTGGGTCGAGGGGTGTACGTGGGTCCCTGCGCGGGAATGCAGACGTCGGTGGTACAGGGGTTGCCGTCGTCCACCGGCAGCAGCGCTTGCGGCGTGCAGCCGAGGACGCCCTGCTGGCAGGTGGTCACGCCCGTGGCCTGGCACGCTCCCGACGGACAGGAAGTGGGTGTCGAAACGAAGCCGTCGTCCGGGCTGCCGTCGCAGTCCTCGTCGATGCCATTGCAGTTGTCGTCGTTGCCGGAGGGAGCTCCGCGCGCACAGCTGTCGGCGACGTGCCCCGCGACACAGCTGGTCATGCCCGTGCGAGCGCAGGCGCCGACGCCACACGCCGTGGCGCTCGGGACGAAGTCCTCGTCCGCGGTGCCATTGCAGTCGTCGTCGATACCGTTGCAGGTCGCGTCGCTGGCGGCGGGAGCTCCAGGGACGCAGTTGTCGACGACTTGCCCAGTGACACAGCTCGACTCGCCGCTGCTCGCGCACGCGCCGACCCCGCAGCTCGTCGCCTGGACGCTGAAATCATCGTCCACCAGCCCGTCGCAGTCGTCGTCGATCCCGTTGCACGTCTGATCGAGCGTCGCGCTCGGCGTACAGCCGCCGCCGCCACCAGCTGGCGTGCCGGTGCACTCGGCGGCGGTGACCGTGACGCCGTTCGTGTTCGTCCACTCCAGAAACAGGGATGGCGGGCTCGCCGACTCGCGCGAGAACAGCTCGACCTTGCCGGCCTGGTTCTCCATCGCCTTCTTGATCAACCAACCATTCAAGGCGACGTGACCCGCCAGGGCACAGGCGACATCGTGAGTCAGATCGAACTCGAGCGTCCCGGTCTCTTCGCTCGCCACCAGCACGGTCGCCGTGGGCGGCGAGGCCCACGGCACGTCGATGCCGGGGCCCCACATCACCCAGGCGGTACTGCCGCTACAATCGGGGGATTGGTTGCCCGGATTCGCATCGTTCGAACAGTTCCAGGTGGCCGCTGCGTCGACCCAGGAGCGCAACATGTGGTGCGCGCCGAGCGTCCGATCGGGACCCCAGTTGGGATAGGTCTTCAGGATCGGCAGGCGCAGCCGAGCTCGGATCAAGGGGCCGCCCAGCGCGCTGCTGATGGCGGGCAGATCGAAGGCGATCAGCCCGCGATTCCTGCCGGAGGCCTGGATGCGCAGAAAGTTCTCGCTGGAATAATTCTGGTTGGGGGCGCCCTGGCGGATGTGCGTGTCCGACTGCGGAGCGACGCTAGCGCTGCCGGTGATCGGTCCGAGACCGCCGCCGCCACTCGAGCCAGAATTGATCTCCAGCACGAGACGTGGCGCCGGGGTTCGCTCGCGCGAGGCAAAGTCCACGGCGCCGCTCTGGCCCTCGTCCACCTTCTTGAGCAACCAACCGTAGCCAGGCCAGCTGCCGTTCAAGATGCCGGTCACGTCCGCGCTGACATCGAAGGCGACCACGCCCGTCTGGTTGTTGGTGATGGCCGCCGTCGCGCTCGCCGTGGAGGTCCAGGGCAGGACCGCCGGATCGTTCGAGCTCATGTTCCAGACGTTGCTGCCGCTGCAGTCCGCCTGCTGATTGTTGACGTTGGCGTCGAGCGCACAGGCCCAGGTCGCCTGATACTCGGCGCTCGTTTGTTTCAGGCGATGCAAGGAGATCGGCCTGCCGCTGCTGCCCCAGTTCGAAGCGGCCGAGAAGATCGTGAGCTCGATGCGGGCGGAGACCAAGCTGCCGCTGCCGACGGCCGCGACGATCGCCGGCTTGTCGAAGAACAGAAGCGCGCGGCGAGCGCCCGAAGCCTGCAGCGACAGCACCGTGTCGCCACCGGCGTTCTGATTGGGCGATCCACTCCTCAGATACGTGTCGCCGAGCGCGTCGATCGTGGTCGAGCTCACCAGCGCCGAGCGGGCGACGCCCAGCGCACCGGCTCCGGGGATCCCCGACGCTGCGCCGGCCGGCGGCGCGGGGGCCGCGCGCTCCGGTTCATCTCGCGTCGGGGTGCAGCCGGCCAGCGACGCCAGCAGCGCGAGCACCCGCACCCACGAATCCCTCCGTCGCGTCGCATTCCCTGCCCGCGTGACCGGCATCTGCCCTCCGCTGCGTTCAGCCGCGCCAGGCAAGTACGCCGCGAGGGGTGCCCCAATTAACCCCAGCGGGTGAATGATCTGCGGCGGAATGCCCGGGGCTCATGTAGCTCGTGATGAGCTTACTGACGGTGCAACACCGAGTCGGCGTGCGCGCTGCGCGCCCCTCTGCCTCCGCCGCTCCCCCTTGCCCCGACATCCGCGGCGACGGCTCCGCCGTCTGTTTCACCGCCAGGAACAGCGGCGAGCAGCGAGCCGCGCCGCGGACTCGGCAAATTTCCGCGCCGGCTGGCTGCCAATTTGAGTAAAACCAACGTGCAGATGGTCAGTATGCGCACTCACGCCGGTGTACGCGTGAACGAACTGCTTGCGGGAGCTCCAGATCTGTCGTCGCCAAAGAGCAGAGGAAAATCAAAGCCGTTGCGTCGAGCAGCGCTTGGTGGAGTTCACGTAATCTGACGTATGCGCAACATCGGCGAGGGCAGGGGAGCCACGCTGACCGAATCCAAAGCACACCACTACGAGTCGATCGAGTAGTTTCGGTCGGTCGGGTTGCGCGAGGGGGGGCGCACTCATTCCTCGAACAGGTCAGGCGAGCGTGCGCGGGACAGCGGCGGCGGAGCGGAAGGCTGACCCCGGGCCTCGAGCTCCTGCCGAGCGCGAACGACGTCTTCGATGACTTCGACGAATCGCAGCCGCCCTCCGCAGCGCGGGCAGTCGAGCGGATCGATGTCGAACACCCTTCGGTACAGCGTCGCCCAATCACTGCGGGGTAGCTGTTTGAAGCGGGGCTCTTCGGTAGCAGTGGAAGGCTGGAGGACCCGGGGTACTCGGGTCGGCTTTGGTTTCGGCACGGGCGGAGCCGCCGGCTCGACCTTTGGCAGGACCGGCTCTTCGTCGGTGGGGAGCGAGGGCTCGGAATGAGCACAGCGGTCGTGTTCGCTCGATGGCGTGTCCGATCGTGCGGGCACGACTCGGCTGCGCCACCGGCTGTGCGGCGCCCATACTCCGTAGAAGCGCACCAGCGGATGGCGCGGCGGGGGTACCAAAGCAGCCAGGCGCGCCAGAAACTGCGTCGGCGTCATGAGCCGCACCTGGTCGGTATCCTTGATCCGATAACAGATCCTGCCGTCGTCGAGCACGGAAAGCCGCTCGAGCGCGAGCGGAGGGCGAGCACAGTAGCGGAGCAAGCGTTCGCGCGCAGCGGGCAGACCGTCGGCAACGCTGACGCCGGCGTGGAGATTGAACTTCAAGTGTTGGGCACCGAGGCCGTTGGTGGGCTTCGGCAGCGAGCGGGCGCGCGCCGGGTCTGGGTTGTCCTCGGCGCGGCCGTGTTCCGCACAGCGCTGGAGCTGCGTAACCGTCTGGCCGAGCCCGTGGTTGTCAGGCGGGACGAGTCGTGCCTACGGCGCTGGCCCAGTCGGCCTCCAGCGGTCGGGAAGCAGGGCGTCGAGCGCCTCGTCGGAGTTCGCGCCAACGATTCGCGGTAGCACGTCGATCAGGTACTCGGTGGGCTCCACGCCGTTGGCGATGCAGCTGCCGACGAGCGAGTAGAGCCCCGCAATGTTTCTGCCGGCGCGAGCATGGCCGACAAACAGGTAGTTCTTCCTTCCGAGCGCGACGACTCGCAGACGACGCTCGGAGCCATTGTTGTGGATGGGGATCCGAGCGTCAGTGAGGAAGAGTTCGAGACGAGAGCGCTGGTTGAGCGCGTATCCGAGGGCCTCGCCCAGCGGACTCTTCGGCAAGACGCTCGCGCGCACGGTGGTTGCCCACTGAAAGAAGTCATCGACAACGGGCTTGCTTCGCTGGGTCCTCAGCTCGAGATGTTCTGGGGTCCCGACAATCTCGATGACCGTTGCTTCATGCTCGACGCGGAAGAGAAGGCGGAGCTTGCCGATGCCGATGTCGGCATCATCGCCCACGGTGGCGCGCGCCTCATACAGCTTGCGGCGCAGGTGGCACCAGCAACCTGCACGCGCTCGTCCATCAGGTTCGGTGACGTTGTTGTATCCGGTGTACCCGTCGACGACGAGGATACCTCGGGTCCCACCGAGCAACTGAGCCGGAGTCTGACCGCTTCGGTCAGCAGCGAAGACATACAAGACCAGTTCGCCGCCGCTCACGTCATCATGACCATGAAAGACCCAGATGAAGCCGCGCTTGCGCGGCTGCTGCATGCGCATCGAGGTCTCGTCCGCCAGCACGATGGGCAGCGCGGCGATGCGAGCGCGCAGTCGCTCAATCAATGGCGTCGCGAGCTCTGCCGCGGCATGCAAGATGTCGTTCATCGTTGCGCGCGACATCGGAATGCCGAGCCGCTCGAAGCGACGCTCGATCCGATAGATGGGGATCGAGTCGGCGCACTTTTCCACGATGAGGAACGCGGCGAAGCCGAAGCCAAACTGGCCTCCAGGGACGAGCTTGGCTGGCGCCGGTGCCGTCACGATGTATTGCCCACACGCGCAGGCTGCCTTCTCGCGACGATGGATGCGCCGCTCGAAGTGGCCGGGCACGTACTCGTACACCGTGCTCGTCTCGAATCCGAGCGTGCCGAATTTCGTGCCCTGGCACTTTGGGCACTGCTTGTCGACGTCCGGCACCAAGTGCGAGATGTCCCGCGTCAGCATCGCCTGCTTCTTCAGAGCTCGCTCGCGACGCTTCTTGGCAGCCTCTTCGCGACGACGAATCAACTCGTCTTCGTTCGGCTCGGGCTCGCCCAGGTCGCGTTCGGCGGGCGGGATCTTGATCTTCTCAGACTTCGGACCGAGTAGCTCACGCTCGAGACGTCGCACCTCGGACTCTAGCTTTGTCGCCCGTGCCGCGTATGCCGCGTCCTGCTCAGAGAGCCGGCGTTCGAGCTCGGCGATGAGCTGCCGCTGCGCGGCCATCACCGACTGCTGCTGAGCGACTAACGCTCCGAGTTGCTCATTGGCCCCTTGCAACTGGGCAATCAGAGCATCGCGCGGATCAGCCACGCCGAGTTTAGATCATGACGACGCCCGCGCCGTCGATCCCCATTCGCGTGGGATCACATATGATCACGTATGGTCACGAATCTCCGGGCGGCTCGGGCGGACTCCAGAGTGTTGGCCGCCTTACTCCCGAGAGGTCGATACCATCGAGCAGCATCGTCAAATCCGTCGAGTCCAGAACGGCACGGCTGTCACCGGGTTTCACACTCGGAATGCGAAATCGGCCCTTCTCGAGGCGCTTGTAGATCAGCACGAAGCCTCCTCGATGCCACACCAAAATCTTGAGCCGGTCGCGGCGCTTGCCCACGAAAGCGAACAAGTCGCCACCGAAGGCGTTCAGTCCCCAGCCTCGCACAATCTCAAAGAGGCCATCGTGGCCGCGACGCATGTCCACGGGTTCCGACGCGAGGTAGACGCGCGTCGATGCAGGCAGGGCAAGCATGCGCGTCTCAGCCTCGCAACGCTCGCACCAGCGCAGCCACGTACATGGCGTCCGTGCCTACCGCGCATCGAATCACGGCATCGCCCACGGCGACTTCGACGAATCCCGCCGTTGACGGCGTCCTCACCTCGTCGAGCGCAATCTCGATCGCAGCTGGCGTCGGCGACCCGTGCTCCGCACGGGTACCACGCTTGAGCTGGCTCGACCACCAGAGAAGCGTGTTGGCACGCACACCCTCGCGCTTTGCGAACTGCTCTGCGCTCAGCCCGCTCCCGTGCCATCGAGTCATCGCCTGCTGCCACCACGCCCGGGCCCTCCGCTTCTTTGCCATGCCGGCATGGCAAGACAACTCGAGTCACCGTGCAACCACGTGGCGGGCTAGACGGTTAC
>JAICTU010000432.1 GCA_025936205.1 Polyangiaceae bacterium
ACCGAGGCAACCGTGCAAGAACTCTCGGCGCTTCATGGCGTCGCCTCCGATGCTCCGGGCTCGAGCGGCTCGGCGCGCTTCACTGCCTTGGCTGGCTCGGACGGCCTGGCGAGCTCCGCGCCCTGCCCCAGCTCGAAATCCGTCGGCCGCTGCGCGCCGCGCTCGTACACGGCCTGCCCGTCGATGAACACTTCCGAGACGCGCGAGTAGACGGAGAGTGGATCGCCGGACCACACGACGATATCCGCCATCTTGCCGGGCTCGAGACTGCCCGTCTGCTGCTCGATGCCGAGCGTCCAGGCGGCGTTGGATGTGATCCAGGAGAGCGCCACGTTGCGATCGATCGGCACGCCCGCGCGCCGCGCGGCGTTCAGGCTCTTGGCTGCCTCCTGGTTCAGGCGCTGCACGAGGCTGGCGCTGTCCGAGTGCAGCGCCGCGCGCACACCGGCTTCCGAGAGCAGCGCGAGGTTCTCGCGGATCGTGTCGTAGGCCTCCAGCTTGAAGCCCCACCAGTCCGCCCAGGTCGACACGCCCACGCCGCGCGCGGCGAGCACGTCACGGATCTTGTACGCCTCCACTGCGTGGTGGAAGGCGCGCACCTGGAAGCCGAACTCGCGCGCCAGCTCCAGCATGCCGAGCATCTCGTCGGCGCGGTAGCAATGCATCTGCACCAGCACGCGGCCCTGCAGCGCGCCGAGCAGCGTCTCCAGGCCGAAGTCGCGCGGGGGCATCAGCGGCGCGGGCTCGGGCGGGCCCCGGTGATCCCGCTGCTTCAGCTGCCAGGTTTGTTGCCGTGCTTGCCAGTCGGAGAACTTGGCGCCGTACTCCAGCGCGGCCTGGAAGGCCTCGCGGTAGCCCGCCACGCTACCCATGCGCGTTGAGGGAGCTTGCTTGCGCTCACCGTACACGCGCTTCGGGTTTTCACCACAGGCCAGCTTCAGCACGGGCGGCGCGCCCGGGAACTTCATGTCCTCAATGCTGCGGCCCGGGATCAGCTTGATCGCCACGCCTCGCCCGCCGATCAAGTTGGCCGAGCCCGGCAGGATCAACGCCGTGGTCACGCCCGCCGCCAGCGCGCGCGGCAACGCGGGATCCTGCGGCCAGAAGCCGTCGGCGGCGCGCACGTTCGCGGTCACTGGCCGCGTCGCTTCATTGCCGTCGTCGTTGCCCTCCAGGCCCGGCACGCCGAACATGCCCATGTGGCTGTGCGTGTCGATCAAGCCGGGCGTGATGTACGCGCCGTGCACATCGATCTCTCGAGCGCCACTGGGCACGTTCACGCGCGAGCGCGGCCCGACTGCCTCGATCCGACCGTCCTCGAACAGCACGACGCCATCGGGGATCTCCGCGCCTGCTCCGGTCATCAACGTGCCCCCGACCAGCGCGACCAGCGGAGACTCCACGTCGGCCACCACTGCCGGCTGTGACTCCCAGGGCAACGCGGGCGGACTGGGCAGCGGCCCCTGACTCATGCCGGCGGCACAACCCAACGCGACGCTGCAGCACACCCCAAGCGCCCCCCAGCGGGGCCGACATCGCATGGCTCGAACCATGGCACGGCTGAAGGCGTCCTCCAAGTAGCGGCAGCTGCGCCTGCGCGCTGAAGCTCGAGGGCGGGGTGACCCGCGCGAAAAGTTCGGTGCCGCGGGGAAGGTGGTCGCGACCTGCTTCCTTGGCTAGACTGGGCACATCATGGCTCGCTCCCCGTTCTGGCCGTGCGCGCTGGTCGTCGCGGCACTCGTGGGTTCGCCGCACGCGGCGTCGGCACGCGAGATCCGTCGGGAGCTTCCGGATCGCGAGCGCAACAACAGCGAGCTGCCGGAAAAATACCGCAAATCGCCCTATGCCATGATGTCGCTGAGCGTGGGCCTGCCCAACGCGGGCTGGCAGCTGCGCGCCAGAAAGCTGCGTTCCAGCGCACAGCTCTGGGTCCAGGATAAGAGCGTTCCCTACACCTACGGTCACCCGTCGCTGGTCTTGATGCTATATCGGACGGCGAAGCAGATCGCCAAGCAGAGCCCCGGCTCGCGGCTGCTGGTCGGCGATCTGTCGCGGGAGTTCGGCGGGCCTCTCTCCGGCCACAAGTCGCATCAGAGCGGCCGCGACGCGGACGTGGGCTTCTTCGTGATCGACGCCAAGGGGCACCAGCAGAACTCGCGACGGCTGCTGGCGTTCGACGCCGCCGGGCGCGCCAGAGACGGCAGCGGCGTGCGCTTCGACGACTACCGCAACTGGCTCCTGGTGCAACTCTGGCTCAAGGACGAACGGGCCTCGCTGGAGCATGTCTTCGTGGCCGCCCACCTGCGCAAGCGCCTGCTCGACTTTGCGCGCGCGCGGCCGGCCTTCCGCCGCTACGTGGAGGACGCCGCGCAATTCCTGCATCAGCCCACCAAAGGCCTGCCGCACGACGACCACTTTCACGTGCGCATCGCCTGCCCCGAAAACCAGCAAGAACTCTGTTCGGGCCGCGTCGCCAAGCGCTAGTATCCCCCCTCATGAAGCTGGCGCGGCTCGAAGATGGGCCTGAAATCTTCTTCTCCCTGCAGGGCGAAGGCAAAAACCAGGGCACGCCCAGCGTGTTCGTGCGCACCAGCCGCTGCAACCTGTATTGCTTCTGGTGCGACACCCCCTATACCTGGAACTGGCAAGGCTCTGGTTTTGCCCACGCCGCTGGGCGCGAGTACGAGCGCGAGCGCGAGACGATCGAGCTCGAGGTGAGCGAGGTGGTTGCGCAGGTGCGGCGCTTCGACTGCCGGCGCGTGGTCTTGACCGGCGGCGAGCCGCTGTTGCAAGCCGCCGAGTGCGCAGCGCTCGGCAGCGCGTTGCACGCCCTGGACAGCCGCTACCAGATCGAGGTGGAGACCAACGGCACGATCTCCCCGTCGCCGGAGCTGGACGTGGTGATCGACCAGTACACGGTCTCGCCCAAGCTGGAGCACTCGCGCGTCGAACGGGGCTTGCGGCTCCGTCCTGCCGTGCTGGAGTCCTTCGCCCGCAACCCCAAGAGCGTGTTCAAGTTCGTGGTGGGCGACGCCGCCGACACGCGAGCCGTGCGCGAGCTGGCCGGAGCGCACGGCATCGATGCCGACCGCATCTACCTGATGCCGATCGGCACGACGCCTGCGGAGCTCGGCGCGCGCCGACCGGTGATCGCCGAGGCGTGCCTGCAGCATGGGTACCGCTTCTCGGATCGCCTGCACATCCACCTGTACGGCAACCGCCCTGGAGTATGAGCTGATGCAGCGAGCGCAGGACTGGATCATTCCCCCCGAAATCAGGGCCGCTTACGGCCTGGCTCCGGACGAGGCCAGCGACGAGATCGTGCACATGTCCAGCCTGATCAACCGCACCTATCTGGTGCGCGGGGCTCTGGGACATTGTGATCACGGAGATTGTGATCAGGGAGAAGGCCGGCGCCAGATGGTGGTGCAGCGCCTGCACCACGTGTTCGCCGCCAACGTGCACCTGGACATCGAAGCGGTGACTCGACATCTGGAGCTACGGGGGCTGGAGACGCCGCGCATCCTGCGCAACCAGCAGGGCGCGCTGTGGACTCTGGAGGAGGGGACGTTGGAGGCGGGCCAGGCCCCGGGGGTCTGGCGCGCCATCAGCTACATCGAGGGGGTCACGATTCATCGCTCGAGCGACCCGGTCCAGCTGGGCAGCGCCGCCGAGCTGCTGGGGCGCTTTCACGGCGCGCTGTTCGATCTCGAGCACGAGTTCGTGCACATCCGGCCGCTGCACGACACCGCGCAGCACCTGCGCAAGCTGCGCGCCGCGCTCGACTCCGAGCGCGGGCAGCAAGACGCGGAAGCGCGCGAGCTCGGCGAGGCCATCCTGGAGCGGGCGCGCGGAATTCGCATCGACTTCAGCGAGTTTCCGCAGCGCGTGCTGCACGGCGACCCCAAGCTCTCCAACCTGCTATTTCAGCCGCTGGAGCCGCTGCGCGCACGCTGCATGATCGATCTCGACACGCTGGGCCGCGGCTTCTTGGCGTACGAGCTGGGCGACGCGCTGCGCTCGTGGACCAACCGCGCCGGCGAGGATCAGCTGGACGCCGAACTCGACGTCGGAGCACTGCGCGCCATCCTCACAGGGTACGCGCGAGCCTGTCCCAGGGAGTTGCCATCGGCCGAGATCGCCTCCGGCATCGACGGCCTGGAGACGGTGTCGCTGGAGCTCGCCAGCCGCTTCGCCGCCGATGCGATCCTGGACAGCTATTTCGGCTGGGATGCCACGCGATTTCCGTCCCGGCGGGCGCACAATCTGGTGCGCGCCCGCGGGCAATTTTCGCTCGCGCGCTGCGTCCGCGAGCGAAGCCCGGAGCTGCGCGAGGCCGCCCGGCAAGCGCTCGCGAATCGCGGGATTTAGAGAAAATCAGGGTCGCGCGAGCGCAGGGCGGGCAGTAATCTCGGCCCGTGCCCAAGATCGAGTTTCTGGCCTCCCTGGCCGGCAGCGCCAAGCAGGCCGACGCGCCCGACGGTGGCGTGCTGCTCGAGATCTGCGACGAGGCCCTGGCGCCGATCCCGTTTTCCTGCCGTTCCGCGAGCTGCGCAACCTGTCACATCGAGGTCCTGGAGGGCGCAGAGCTGCTCGAACCGCCCCTGGACGCCGAGCAGGATCTGCTCGATATCATCGGCGGTCCCCCCAACAGTCGCCTGGCTTGCCAGGCGATCGTGAAGCCCGGGGCGGGCCTGATCCGGCTCCGCTCGCTCGACGGCGGCTGACGCTTCAGTCGCCGCGCGGAGTTGCCGGGGCGCGAGCTGTCGCTGCAATGCCCGTGCAGACGCAGCTATAACGCTGCTCGTCCCCCAGGCGCATCAGCGTGAGTGAGCGCCCCCAGGCGCAGCCCGTATCCAGCGCGAAGACATTGGGCGCGTCCGCGCGGCCTTGTAATGCCGCCCAGTGGCCAAAGATCACCCGCTCCTGCCGGGTCTTGCGCCCCAGGTGGGCGAACCAGGGAAGAAAGCCCGCGGGGCTGCCCGCCGCAGGGCCCTTGTAGCTCGCCTCCAACCGCCCCTCGGCGCTGCAGACTCTCATCCGAGTGAAGTACGCAATGATGACCCGCGCGCGCTGCGCGGGCGAGAGCTCGTCGCGGAGCAGATCGGGATCGACCTCGCCGGGCCCGAAGACGGCCTCCAACCGGTCCGGCTGCAACCACGGCTCTGCCTCGCGCGCCATCGCGCTGGCCTGCGCGAGATCCCACTGCGGAGGAATGCCCGCGTGCACCATGCAGTAGCCGAGCTCGCGATCGACGTGCAGCAGCGGCTGCCGAGACAGCCAGTCCAGCAACTCGTGCCGATCGGGCGCCGCCAGCACCGGATCGAGGGTGTCGCCGGGCCGCAGACGGCGTACACCCGCCGCCACTGCCAGCAGGTGCAGCTCGTGATTGCCGAGCACCACGCGGGCCGACTCTCCGAGCGAGCGCACGAAGCGCAGCACCTCGAGCGACCCGGGACCCCGATTCACCAGGTCCCCGACCAGCCAGAGCTGGTCCCGGCCAGCGGCGAAATCGACCTGTTTCAGCACGCAGCTCAAGGCTTCGTGGCAGCCCTGAATGTCACCCACCGCGTACACCGTCATGGTCGAGCAGTCTGTTAGCATCGAGACATGTTCCGGGCGAGGCTTCCGGGGGCTTCCCGTATGGCCGGCATGGCGCTGTCGTGGGCGGCGCTGGCCGTCGCCTGCACCGGCTACGACTTGGCCATTTCGCGCGCGGTGGTGCAGCCCGGGTGCGCTTGGGCTGCCTTTGGCCAGCGCTTTGGCGAGTTGCCCGGGGTGATCGCCTTCGCGGTCGCCGCACTGGCCCTGTACGGGGAGCCGGCGCGCGCGCGGCCCCGCCTGGCGCGCGCGCTGCCCTGGCTGTTGTGCTCGGTGGCCGTGGCCGTGGCGGTAGCGCTCAGCGTGTACCGGTTCTTCGGGTATCGATTGCTCGGGGGGCGGTTGGGACCTCTCGCGCTGCTGTGCACGGGGGCGGGCAGCGCACTGACCACGCGCATCTGGCGCTCCCGGCAGGGCGAGGGCCACCCGCTATCCCCGCGCGTGCGGCGAGCTTGCGCCTGGACTGTGCGCTTGACCATCAGCAACTGGCTCGTGGTTTCCCTGTTGAAGCTCGCCTGGGGCAGGGTCCGATTCCGAGACCTGAGCCCGCTCGCGAGCGAGTTCACGCCCTGGTATTCGCCCCAGGGCTGGACCGGTCATGCTTCGTTCCCCTCGGGTCATGCCGCGGCGGGCTGGTTGCTGCTCCCGGTCTTGCTGCTCTGGCCTCCCGGGTCGCGCGGCCATCGCTGGGCGTTCGCGGCGAGCTTCATCTGGGGCGCGTTCGTCGCCGCCAGCCGGGTGGTGGTCGGCGCCCATTACGCCTCGGACGTGCTGTTCTCCAGCGCGCTGGCCTTCGCGTTGATGGCGCTGGCTCCGTGGCAGGAGGCCTCACGGCCAGCAGGCGAAGAGCCGCGGCCCGAGGCAGGCGGCGCTCAGCGCCCCGCGGCACCCGTCCCGGAGCCAGAAGAGGGCAAGTAAGCCTCCCCCTTTGGCGTCGGCAACTGCACCAGCGTGTCCGCCAGCGCCTTCAGCCGGGCGAGCTTGGCCGGGTCCGCGTCGAGGCCCTGAAGAGCACGCTCCAGCTCGGCAGGGTTCGCCGCGTGCCGCTGGATCTCGGCGGCGCGCGCCAAGGTCTCCCTCAGCTCCGGACTTTTCCCCAGCTCGGCGAGAGGGTCGTTCGGCGGCTGCACCGAAGGCGGCTGCGGCTCCACGGGGGCGCGCGGTGCTGCAGGTTCGCGCGCACGAGGCTCCACCGCCCCCACGAGCTCGTGAGGATCGGACGCCGGCAATCGCTCGGTGAAGGTCCGAGCCGCCCTTGCCGGAGGCAACTCGTCGGTCCCCGCTCGGTCCGACGGCGAGTGCTCCACGCCGCGCAACTCCGACGGCACCGCGCCCCTCGTCGCTGGAGAACCTCCCTCGTCCCGGGACGAGTAGTGCCAGGCCAGCGGGTACACCACGGCGACCCCCAACGCTCCCCTCAGGATGTGGCGCATCGGGTAGTGTACCTCGTCACGCAGCTTACGCGAATCGCGTCGGCCACAAAGCCAAGGCACACAAACACTCCGCTCAGCCTTCCCCTGGCTGACGAGCTCTGCCCCTGCCCGCTCCGGCCCCTTGTCCCCCGCGCGGGGCTCTTCCCCAATCAGTGTCAGGCGCCGAGTTCCTTGCGGAAGTGAACAGCTTGCGCCCGGCAGCCTTCACCAGGCACCGGGCGCAAGATCAGACGGGAACCCGGTCGGCGACAGCGTTAGCGACGGCCGCGGCCGCCACCACCACCACCACCGCGAGGCGGGCCCGAGGGACGACCACTGCCACCGCCCTCGCCTCCAAACCGACGCCCGCCACCGCCGCCACCGCCCCCACCGCCTCCGGTGGGACGACGCTCGCGCGCGACGTTCACGGTGATGGACCTGCCATCCAACGTGGAGCCATTCAGGGACTCGATGGCGCGCTCCGCTTCCTCGGACGAACCATACTCGACGAACCCAAAACCGCGGGACTGGCCCGTGGCGCGATCGATGACGACGCTCGCCGAGACGACTTCACCGAACTCGGCGAAAGCCTCCTGCAGCTGCTGATCCATCGTCGAATACGCCAAATTGCCTACATACAGCCGGTTTCCCATTCTACTCTATCTCGATTGCGTGGCACCGTATCCGCTCTGCTTCGAACCCGGCCTCGGTGCCCTGAGCCACAATCCGAATGCCCCCATACATTGGAAGCAGCCAGCCAGCAAAACACGCAGTCGAGCGAGCCTGAGCGCCCTCACTGACCTTGTTTCTCTGGACTTCTTTATGAATCTTTATGAAGTCCTCGAGTTGACGAAGTCCGCGAGCGAACCCAGCCGGCCGATGCTTCTCTTCCGATAGCAGGCCGC
>JAICTU010000013.1 GCA_025936205.1 Polyangiaceae bacterium
CCTCGAGCGCGAGGCACATCTCGGAACGGATATCCTGCAACGAGTCGACCGGCGGAACCGGGAAATAGCCACCCTTCACGCCCGGGCGATAGCCGTTGTTCTTCCCGCCGTAGTCGTAACCCGAGCTCCAGGCGGCTTCGTCGGAGATGATCTCGTACGAGGTGCCCGCCATCGTCGTCGAGCTCTTGATGCCGTCGAAGATGAAAAATTCGTTTTCCGGACCGAAGTAGGCCGTGTCGGCGATACCGGTGGAGCGGAGGTACCCCAGGGCGCGCTTGGCCAGGGAGCGCGGATCGCGCGTGTAACCCTTGCCCGTCGACGGCTCGATCACATCGCAGCGGATGATCAGCGTCGGATCCTTCATGAAGATATCCATCACCGCGGTGGTGGGATCCAACGCCAGGATCATGTCGGACTCGTTGATGCCCTTCCAACCGGCGATCGACGACCCGTCGAACATCTTGCCGTCCTTGAACAGGCCCTGGTCGACCTGGTGGTGCGGCACCGTCACGTGTTGCTCTTTGCCCTTGGTATCGACAAAGCGCAGATCCACGAACTTTACGCCCTTATCTCCAATGAGCTTCAGAACATCAGCTGCGGTCGTCATCGCGTCTCCTTAGAATGCTGGGGTGTCGGCCAGAGCCGTATCCCTGGAATAGGCCACACAACTACCCTCCGAAGGTTTCTGGAATGTGTCTAAAACCGGGGTACGCACCGGAACCCACCCTATCCACGCAGGCAAATTGCCACTCCTGCTTCGGCCGAAGGGCCGTTGCTCTGTTGGAAATCGCCTGTATGCTGCGCCGAAATGCTAACGCCCTTTTCTGACCTGGTCAGCAAGTACAGAGTCATCTTCTTCGACGCCTACGGCGTGCTCAAGAACGCGCGCGGCGTGTTGCACGGCGTGCCCGAGTTGCTGAGCTGGCTGACGAAGCAGGGCAAGGACTTCTACGTCATCACCAACGACGCCTCGCGCTCCCCCGCGCAGATGGCGGCGGCATACACGCATCCCGAACACGGCGTGTTGATCCCCGAGAGCAAGAACATCTCATCGGGTCTGCTCGCGAAGGACTATTTGCGCGCCAAAGTGCGCTCGGGGCGCGTCGCTTATCTCGGCAAGCCGACGTCTGCCTTCTATATCGAGAGCGCGGGGCTGACGCCGGTACACATCGGTGCCTGCAAGAGCAGCGAAGACGTGGCTGCTGTCGCGCTTTTGGACGACGAAGGCTTCGATTGGTTCCGCGATCTCAATCTGATGCTGAATCTGATTCGCCGAGTGAGCGCGCCGGTCATCGTCTGCAACCCCGACCTGGTCTACCCCGTCAACGATCAGGAAGTGGGGCTCGCGGTCGGCAGCCTGGCAGCGATGCTCGAACGCATCGTGGGCAAGTCCTTCGTCCGCTTCGGCAAGCCCGACACGATGATGTTCTCACATGCGTTCGCCTGCGCGCACGAAAACGTGCCGAACCTGCGCAAGAGCGATGTGCTGATGGTCGGCGACACGCTGGAGACTGACATTCAGGGCGCCAACACCTTCGGGCTCGACACCGCACTGGTGCTCTCGGGCACTACCCGCCCTGAGCAAGCGGCCATGATGATCCAGGCCAAGGGCATCATCCCGACTTATCTGTGCGAGTCGGTCTTTACCTGAGACCGCGCTTTACCCTGAGAGCGCTCTTTACCCGAGGGCTCAGGCCACAACCTCAACGCAGCAAGATGGTGAGGCCCCAGGCAAACGCCACAGCGCCGACGAGCAACGCTGCCGCAGTGCCGTAGTCGAGCCGCTGCGGCAGGCCGTCGCGCAGGCGCAGCCAGCCTTGCTGCACATGGAACAACAGAGAGAGCGGCTTGCGGCGGGCGTAGGACAGTGCACCCGAGTCGCCGAAGCTGAGGCGCCAGGTCATGCGCGTACGCTCGCTGGCCAGCGACAGCAATTCTCGGCCGAGCGCCTTGAGATCCGGGTAGCGTTGCTCCGGGTCAGGGCTCATCGCCTTCTCGATCAGGCGCACCAGCGCGTCGGAAGGCCGCCCCTCCTGCGTGGACAGCGGCAGATACTCCGCCTGCAGGATGCGGCGCACCGACTCGGCCGCGCCGTCCGCGACGAACGGATTGGCACCGACGGCGCATTCATACATGACAACGCCCAATGAATACTGGTCGGATAGCGCCGTGACCTCACCGCCGCTCGCCGCCTCGGGCGAGAGGTACAGCGGGCTGCCGCGCAGAATACCACGCGTGCCCGAAGCTCGCCGTAGCTTGTCGCCGCCGAGCGCGCGCGAGATGCCGCAGTCGAGCAGCTTGGGTTCTCGTTCTCGGCCCGAGCGCGAAGCGAGGAAGATATTGGCCGTCTCCAGGTCACCGTGGACGATGCCGGCGTCGTGCAGAGCGCAGAGCCCAGCCACCAGCGGCACCATCAGGTCCACGAGCGTGCGCTCGTCCAACGCTCCGCGCGAACGCAACACCGCGTCGAGATCTTCGCCTTGCAGTCGCTCCGTCACCAGGTAGGGGACGCCATCCTGCACGCCGACGTCGAAGATCGACACGACACTCGGATGGCGAATGGTGGCGGCGCGCCGCGCTTCACGCAGGAAGCGGTTTCGCCCCACTGCGCTGCGCGACGATTCGTCCGTGAACACCTTCAGCGCCAGCTCGATCGGGATCGCCTCGTGCTCGGCACGATAGATGCGGCCCGTTTCGCCATGGCCAATGCAGGGGCCGACCACGTATGCGCCGAATCTGGAACCCTCCGCGAAAATTCCCGCTGCATTGGCTGCGGAGACGGTGCCTGCGGAGACGGTGCCTGGGGAGACGGTGCCTGCGGAGACTGTGCCTGCCGAGACAGCGCTCGGCGACGAGCCTGCCTCGGAATCGGCAAACCCCGCCATCTCGTCCACCACGGTTTGGCCCGGCCTGCGTTGCGGCAAAGTCTTGCGCTCCCACCCGAAGATCGAGCCAGGGACCAGCGTCGCTCGCCTGCCCTTCGATTCGACCGCTCGAGAGGCACAGAACTTACGCCGGGTGGGGGACTGATTTCCACCTCGTAGTCACAGACGACCCCCTACGGACACACACTGGGACGGCCTAACGGCCAGGGGTCATGCGCGCAACGCTCGCGGACCGCGTGCGCGCACGCCTCACTTGCGAGCGCTCTGGTTGGTCGATGCAGTGGTGTGCTCGTCCACCCATTTTTTCGCCTTCGCGCGCGCTGGATGCTCCGACGGCGCGTTGCTCAGAAAGCGTGAGAACTCTGCCGTGGCCTCATCCGGACGATCCATCGACTCCGAATATAGAACGGCCAGATTATGTGCTGCAGCCCAGTCACCAGGCGTGCTGGCGAGAATCTCCTTCAGCACGCTTTCCGCTTCACGATACGGGCCGGGATCCTTGCGGCTGCCCTGACCGCGCAGTGCCGCGGCAAGCCCCAGCTTGGCTTCCACCGACTCCGGTTGAACCGCCAGCACCGCTCGGAAGTGCTTCTCTGCATGATCGTACACGCCCGCCTGCAACAGCACCGTCGCTGTGTTGAGGCCCGCCGCGGTGTCGTTGGGATCGAGGTCGGATGCCTTTGCGAAGTGGCTGAAGGCGATGGCGTCCTCGCCGCGCTCGAGTGCGATCAGTCCCGCCGCGCGCTCGACCACCGCGCTTTGCGGCTCGGCTTTCAGTGCTTCTTCGATCAAGAGCTCGGCGACATCGACCTGCTTTTGCGCGAGATGCGTCAGGCTGAGCTCGGCCAGAGCCGCGGGATCACCGGGTTGGCGCTTCAACAACTCGCGCGCCTGCTCCAGCGCCTGGTCGTACTTGCCGCTCTCGCGCAGCACCACCACCAGCACGCGCCGGGCGCGCGCGGCATCGGGATAACTCTGCACGAAGCGCCCGAGCACATCCGCGGCCGCGCCCGGCTCGTCGCTGCGCCGCAACACCTCGCCGAGCGCCGCCACCACGTCCTCGGCGTTGGGGGCGAGTTCGTGCGCGCGCTCCAGCTCCTGCCTCGCCGGGCCGAGCTGGCCCGCGCGAGCGTACAGCACGCCGAGGTCATAGCGAGCTTCCCAGAGGCCCGGGTCCTCTGCGATGGCTTGCTCGAGCAGGTCGATGGCCTGCGGCTGCCCTTTTGCATGCGCGGCAGTATCCACGGCGCGCATCATCTTGCCCACGGCCTCCTTGCGTGCAGGGGGCACCGTCGGCGCTTGCTGCACAAGCGCGCTCCCACCGCAGCCCAGGGCTGCGAGCACCAGCACTGCGCACCCCCACGGACGCAAGCGAACGCGGCTGTTCCTGCGGGCACACCCCGCACTCCGATGCGCTGTCTTCATGGCTTACCTGCCCGCGAGACCCGAGTGTCGTCCGGGCCCGAATGCCGAGACGCCGGCGCGCCCGCGGGCGGATCATTGGCCGGCTTGCCCATGAAGAAATCGCGGCTCGCTCCGGTCTCGGTGCGGCGCGTGGTGGGGATGAGATCGGGCAACCTCTGCGCGCCCTCCGAACGCAAGCGGAAGCCGACCTCGGTGAGCGGCGGATACATCTCCGAGTTCAGTCGACCCAGGGCCTCGCGCATCTTCGCCGTCCAGGAATTGTAAATGCCGAGCTCACGCGCCTTGAGCCAGCCGCTCTCGTAGGCCTCGATGCTCTTCTCTTCGATCGGCACCACGAACTCGTCGATCTGCTGGCGATACTCGTCTGCTTGCTCCGCGCTCAGGTTGGCCGGCGGCGGCGAACCGCTCAGGGACTTGGCGAAGGACTCGTAGATGAATCCGACCTGGTAGAGGGAGGCCGTGGTCCACTCGGCGACGCCGAGCTTGGCCGTGTCCAGCAGCGCGCTGCTCGCCTTCTTGAGCAGCTCCGCCTTGCGTTTCAGGCGCTGGCCGAGCTGCTTGACGTCGCCTTCGATCTTGATCTGCTCGAACTCGGCCAGCGTGCGCTGGGCTTGCAGGAAGTGTGCCCGTGCGCCGAAGTATTTGCCGCGATCGTCGAGGGTCTTGAAGTTTGTCTTGTGCTCCTTCACGGCACGATCCAGCGCCTCGCGCGCGCCCTTCTCGTCGTTCAGCTCCACGCAGGCGACGGCGAGTCGTACGGACGCCTCGATGCGCCGGCTCGGGAGCTTCGCGGACGCCGCGTAACGCGTGTACAGATTGCGAGCCGAGCGCCAGTCTTCGGCTTGCTCGTGAGCCTTGCCCATCAGGAAGGTCACCTCATCCGTCATGGCACCGCTGGGATAGCGGCGCTGGAACTGCTCGCCATCCTGCACCGCTTGCTCGCGCTGGCCAAGCGTGGTGCGCAGCAGCACCGCATTGTAGGCGGCATCTTGATGGCGCTCGTCCTTGGGCCAGTGTGCAGCCAGCGTCTCGTGGTAGGTCGCTGCCTCGGCCAGTAGCCCCAGCGACTGGTGCAAGCTGGCGGCGATCCAGATGCCCCTGGCAGCTTCGGGCCGCGCGCGGTACTTGTCGTTCAGCAGCCCCGCGGCCTCGCGCACGCGCGGCAGATCCACGGCCTTTTCTGCTTCGATGACGGCGTTCACCCCGGCTTGCGCGGCTCGCTCATCCTTCGGAAACTCGTTGGCCGCGCGCAGGTACGCCGCCGCACTGTCCCCGTGCGCTCCGGAGGCCGAGAGTTGCTCACCCTGCTTGAAGATGGCCTGCACGATCAGATTCTGCAGTCGTGCTTGCCCGCTAGCTTCCGCGAACGCGGGCGCCTTCAGCAAGCGTCGCCCCCAGGTCTCGATGTTCTGGTAGTCCTGGCTCTTGTTGAACGAGTCCAGGATCAGCTCACCAGCGCCGCGCGCGTACGAGCTGTTGGGATGCTTTTCCAGCAACAGACCCCACTGCCGCACCGCGGGGTCGTAGACCTGGTAGTCGTAGTACAGGCGCCCCTGGCGGAACAGCATCTCCGGTAGATCCGGGTCGTTGGGGTAGGTGCTGGCGTAGAGCTCCATGGCCTCGGTGAGCTTCTTGTCCGTCGGCGTTTCCTTGGGCTTCTCGCCCGCTTTCTTGGCCGCCTGGAACTCCTCCTCGCGAGCCGCCTCCAGCGCCGCCAGCGCGTTATAGAGCGCATCGTGAGACCAGGGGCCATCGGGCTTCAGGCGCACGGCTGCCAGATAGGCGTCTGCGGCGGGAATGGCGCGCACAAGATGGTGGAAGTGGACCTCGCCGAGGTTGAAGTACACCTCGTACGCGCGCGGACCCGTTCCGAAGCGCGTCAGGTACACGTCGTACAGGCCCGTGGTGGCCTCGAACTCGACCTTGCTGGTCTTGTCCGCTTGCGCCTTCGCATGCAGACCGACGGCGTCGTTGTACAGGGCCTTCTCGATGGCGCTGGCGGCCTTTTCTCGCGTGGCCGCGTCCTGCAGCTGCAACCAGGCGCCGCTCCCCTGCCCGGCTGCAGCCTGCTGCTTTGCAGCCGCGGCGCTGTCGGCATCAGAGGGGACCGGGCGCGCCACGTAGTCGTTCAGGATCGCCTGATAGTCCTTCTGCAGGTCGTCCCACATCTCCAGCGTCGAATGACCGTTGGCGATGGCGAGCGCATATTCGTAAGCATGCTCGTCCGTCGGCTGGATCTTCAGCAGCAAGCGGTAGGCCTCGATGCCGCGCTGATAGTGCGACTGGTCGTAGAGGGCTTCAGCCAGCGCGCGCACGATCTCGCCAGCAAACTGCTCGCCGCCCGCCCGCACCAGAAAGCGGTGCATGTCTTCGGCGGTGTTCTTGTCATCCTCCACGAACACGGCGACCAGGTTGCGCAGCGCCTCGGCCTGCAGCTGGTCCAGCTCATCCGCGCGGCGGCCGAGTTGCTGCGCGCCGCTGCGCTGCGAGCTGGTCTTGAAAACAATCAGAAAGCGCTTCGCTGCCTCATCCGTTTGCCCCAGCCGCCAGAGCGCCCAGGCGCTCTTGAACAGCGCGAGATCGTGCAACTCTGTGTCCGGGTACGCCAGCACGGCCTCGTACTCGCGATAAGCAAACTCGTAATCGGGATTGGCCTTGGCGAACTCGGCCTCGGCGCGCACCATGTGCGCGTCCGGCACAAACGGGCTGCGCGGGTACTGCGCCAGAATGCGGTTGAAGCGATCCAGCGCCTGTTGGGTTTCGCCCTCTTCGGTGGCCAGGAAGCCATCCACGTAGAGCGCGAGATCATAACGGCTGAACTCGGGGTGCTGCTCCAGCACCTGGTTGAAGCGTCCGCGCGAGCGCGAATAGTCGGGCACGGGCGGCTCGCCACGCTGATCGGTCGGCGTTTTTTCCCAGTGCGCAAAGCGCTCCAGGAAGACCTCTCGCGAGTCCTCCCACTCCAGCTCACCCAGGCGCATCAGCGTCTCGGGCAATTCCGCCGCGTCGGGCGGCAACTCACTGAGCAGCTTGCCCAGCATGTTCAGCGCAACCTTGCGCAGCGCTTTCGCTCGCTCGAGGTTCTGCGTGATGCGCGCCTCGACGCGGGCCTGGGCACGCTGGCGCAGCGCCGCCGGGATCTGCATGCCCATGCGCCCGTTGCGCTTCGAGCGCTGGCGCTCCTGGGCCTGGGTGTCGAGGGTGTTCCGGCTCGCGCCCTCGACCTTGTGCTCGGCGACGGGCTGAACCTTGCGCCGCTCCAGACCCGGGGCGTCGGCAGGGCTCGAGCTATCCGCGGCATGCGCGGATGCGCCCAGGGCGATCGAGAGCGCGAGCGCTCCGCTGAGCCTGCGCGCAGTGCTCATCGCAAGCCCTCCCCACCGATGTATTCATCGTCCCAGTCCTCG
The DNA here is from genome assembly GCA_025936205.1 of Polyangiaceae bacterium. The sequence continues at coordinate 7,718 of JAICTU010000013.1, forward strand.
CCGTCGAAGGGCCAGTACTCCTCGTCGTCGCCCAGGTAACCCGCGGCCTCCAGCGAGTCGACGGCTCCGGGCGGCAGATAACCCTGGGAGAGCGCCTCTACCTCGAGCTCCAGCGCTTGCTTGCGCCCGAGCACCGTCTCGATGCGCCCCGCATGCGCGCGGCGGACCAGGCGCGTGAGCCTGCGCTGGAGCCGCTGCAGGGCCTCCTGCGCGAGCTGGTTGCGCTGTTCCACGAGCTGGGCCCGCAGCGTGCGCGCGCCCTGCGCGAGCTCGCGCGCCTCGTCGGCGTCGGCCCGCAGCAGCTGGTCCAGGGAACGCTCCGCCGAGGCCGCGGCGCTCGCGGCCGCTGCGCTCGCCGGTGGAGCTTGCAGGGCCGCCTGCAGCTTCTCGGCTTCGGCTTCGATCCCGATCAGTTCCTGTTTGGCGCGTTGCAGATCGGGCGCCGTGCCACCCTGCCCCATGCTCGCCTCGCGCAACAGGCGGCGCAGCGCCGCCGTCTGCTGCCCGAGCTCGCGCAGGCGATCGGCAGGCGTGTTGGCGATGGCTGAGGCCGGGCGTGGCTTGACCGCATCGGGATCCTGCAGGCGCGTGCCCAGCTCGGCCAGCTCCGCGGAGGCGCCATCGATGCCGCCCAGCTCGCGATCGAGCTCCGCCAGTTGATGGCTGACCCTGCCGTAGGTGGGATCGATCCGGATCGAGCTGACCAGCAGCTCCGTGACCTCGCGCGGCAGCCCGACACCCATGGCACCCTGCGCGTCCGTGCTCTGTTGGCCGTCGATCAGCGCCTGCAGCGCGCGCGGGTCCGACTCCAGGCGCCGCGCGGCGTCGAGCACGGGCTCGTAGCGCTTCAGAAACTCCGTGAGCTTGGCATCAGCGCGCGGGAACTGACACTCGGCGAGATCGACATAGGCATCCAGGATCCACACCTCGTCGGCGTACGGATGCGGCCGATCGAGCGCCCGCAGCTCGTTGATCAGCCGGTGCGCGGTCGCGTAGTCCTTGGCCTCATAGCGCGACGTGGCCGACTCGTAGAGGGCTTCGGGCAGGCGCTCCGAGTCGCCGGGCACGAGATGGTAGTAGTAGCGCGCGTCGTCGAAACGGTACTGCTCGTGCGCGACGCGACCGAGCGCCAGGCGGGCGAGGTCGCGCACCTGAAAGAAGTCGTTGCCGCCGAACAGCGGCGCGAGCTTGGGGGTCTGCTTGGGATCGGCCACCTTGCAGAAGTGCTGCTCACCCTGGGCGAATTGCCGCTGATCCACCTCGATCAGTCCTGCGCGATAGTTGGCTTGCGCCCAGAAGCGCGAGCGCGCGTTGACCTGCGCGTAGGCCTGCAGCGCCTCAGCGCTGCGCCCCATGCGCTCCCAGAGCACGCCGCGCAGGTACGCGACGTCGCCCGCCCAGGGCTCCTCCGCGCTGGCGGGCAAACCCGAGAGCGCCTGCAGGATCTCGGCTGGTTCGCCCCCAGCGAGCCCGATGTCGACCAGGCTGCTCACTGCGCGCCGATACCAGCTGTCGACGGTAGGGCCCTGGATCAAGCGCAGCAGGTACACGCGCGCCATCTGATAGGCTCCGGCACGCCCCAGCGCGTCCCCCAGGGTGAACACGGCGGCGCGGCCCTCGTCCAGAGTTCTCAGCGGCGCGAATCGCGGCGACTCGACCACGCCCGCCAGGATCGCGATCGCCTCGTTGCGGCGCCCCATCCCGAGTTGCGCTTCGGCGCTCTGGATCAACCCGCGCAGCTTCTCGGTGCTGAGCTGAGCCGAGGCGTCGAGCCGGCGTTGCGCGAGCGCCTCGTGGTAGGCGCGCAGCGCGGCGCCCGGATCCGATTCAGGGCCCGGCGCGGCAGAGGAAGCGGCCGTAGCCGGCATGGGCGCGGCAGCAGCAGGGGGCGTCGCAGGGCTTGGAGTGGTGGCGGCGAGTTCAGCGCCGGCGGCCCCGCGCGCCAGGACGAGGCCCAGCGCGAGCCCCGGCATCCCCGCCAGCGATCGGCGTAGGCTCGGCATCACTCGTTCACTTCGGCGATCAGCTTCACGCGGAGCTGGTACTTGCCTTCGTTGTCCTCGGTGAAGTCCTCGGCCATGCTCGATTCGTCCTCGAGCTCGAGCCGGGTCCAGAGCAGCTTCTTTTCCGGCACCAGCACGACGAAGCGCGACTCCTGCCAGGTCGAGAACTGCGGGTTCTTCGTGTCGTGCCGCTCCACGGCGATGCCGATCACGTGCTGCCCCGGCGCGACCGGGTGTTCGTAGACGGTCTCGGTTTGCTCGAACCCGGACCGCGGCGGCGCCGTATACACGACGCCCCCGTCCAGGCTGACGTGCAGCGATTCGAGCCGCACGCTATCGCCTCCTGCGCGCACCTCGATGCGCAGCTTGCTGGAGAACATCGCGCTCGCGAGGGCGGCGATCCGGCTGCGCAACGCCGCGACGCGCGAAAGCAGCGCGTCGAGTTGAGGCGTGCTGGGCGCAGGTGTCGTGCTCGGAAACTCAGCGGGCGTTGGATTGAGCGGCGAAGGGCGCGCGGGTACGGGCGTGGAAGGGGCGCCGGATGCTGCCGGCGCGGGCTGCGCCGCTGGCAGCCCCGAAGCCGCAGGCGCCCCCTCCGAGTGATTCGCGACCGCCGGAGGAGCGGGTGCAGGTGCTGCGGTCGTGCCACCGTTCGGCGTCTGGGCGGCCAGATCTGTCGTCAACGCCAGACACGCGCACGCCGCCGCCACGCTCCGCCGGGCTGCCGACACCCTCGAGAGTTCGCAGATTTTCACCTTCAGATAGCACGGCGAGACTCGCTGACGGGCTTAGTCCGGGTGGCCCTGGGCGGGGCGATTTTGCTACAGAGCGAGCGCTGTAGGCGCGCTGGCTCCAGGCGGCACCACCTGGGACTGCAGAGCAGCCCCAGGCAGTGGGAACGAGACTCACTCGCACTCGCCTCGAGTCGCGACCGACACGCCCTCGGACGCCGCCACGCATGCGTTGGGATACGTGTTGCCGTCACAGCCGCAGACCGGGTCGAAGATGAAAGTGCAGACTTGCGGCTTCGCTTCGCACGTGCCGGTGGCATCCGCGGCTCCGCAGTTCGCCTCCGGCGGGAAGTCGCAGAACTCGCCTTCCTCACAGCCGAGGCCGAGCTGGCCTCCACAGATGCGCGGCGCGCCAGCGCCCGAACACTCGCCGCTGGACGCGACCGAGACACCTGCGGCCGCCGCGGTACAGGCATTGCCGTACGTCTGATCGTCACAACCGCAGACGGGGTCGTACTCCCTGGTGCAGGCGTCCGGCTTCGCCACGCAGATGCCGGTCTGGTCCGCGGCACCGCACTGGGCTTCGGGCGCGAAGCTGCAGAATTGGTCCTCGGGACAGCTGGCACCCGTCAGCCCGCCGCAGATCGCGACACACGCGCGGAGCGTGCACGCCACCTGCCCGCCCCTGTTGCAGTTGCAACTGTTGCAGCCATCCGAGGAAGGAAAGCTTTCGCCCACGGCGTGCCGCACTCCGTCCACGACACAGCCGCCACCGTGACCGCCACCACCCGGATCGCCGCCCGGATGCTGGTTGGCGAGATCGTCGACCACGTCCTCGAAACCACAGCCGGTCGAGCCAATCCCGATCGCAGCCAAGCCGCTGAATGCAATCAGCCAGCCCATCCCTCGCGCACGGCGCGGTGCCTGCGCGGACTTCTCACTCGTTTTCATGCTGCCTCCTTGGTCGTCCGGATCTGTGGCACACACTGAGCCACATTTCGGGGCGTCGCGCTTCGCTGCCCCGCAGCCAGCAAGGACTATGCCCAAATCCCAGACGCCTCAGACGAGGAAGCGGAGCGGAGTGCGTTGCAGGGCCGCCACGAGCAGCGCCGAGACGCTGAAGATTGCGAGTGCGAACAGCGCGAGCGGTGGCTCGGGCAAATGAGTCGCCTGGTACACGCGCACGACCAGCGGATGGCTGAGGTACACGCCGAACAGCAAAGGCGTGAGCTGCACGCTGACGCGATCGGCCGTGCCCGGCCAGATGAAGCCGAGCCCGACGAGGGCCAGCGCCACCAGGTAACGCCGAATGACCTCCTCGGGCGCGGGCCAGCCCCAAATGCTGCCCAGCCCGCAGGCCAAGCCCACACCCAGGCAAACCAGCGCTGCCGCCACCGCCACGGCGGCCACGCGGGAGCGCACGCGCGGATCGCTGGCCAATAACGCGCGCCCGAGGCCGAAGCCGAACGGCACCGCGGGCAGCGCAAACAACCACTGCAACCACGGCCAGCCGATCGTGCCGGGAGCGAGCAGCCAGCCGCTCGCGCAGGTGCTTGCGGCCGCGACGACGAGCGCCGCGGTACAAGCCCAGCCGTTCGCAACCGCGCTGGTCAGCCCTTGGGCCCCCGCGAGCAGCACGGCGCCGAGCAGCGCGAAGGGCACGAACCAGAGATGCTCATAAGTGCCCCCGAGCACCATCATGAACGAGAACCCAAAGGTGAGCTCCTCGCCGTGACGCCAGCGCTCCGCGACCAGCAGGCCCAGGTAGATCACGTTCCAGATCACCCAGGGCAGGAGCAGGCGCGAGACCTTGGTGTTCAAGAAAGCGCGCGTGCCCATGCGGGCGGCCAGCGTCGTGTTGAAGACGTTATTCAGCAGCAAAAACACCGGCAGCCCCAGGCCCGCGACGACCGACAGCCGCTGCTCGCTGACATGGAACGCCACGATCTCGTACATCGCGACCAGGCGCAGCCGCTCGACGTTGGCAAGCCGGGGCGAGGAGCGAGGACGCATTCAGCTCGGGCTACCGGGACGGCGTCCAAATGGGAAGAGCCGCGATGGCCCGGAGCACCAAATCTCAGCTCGTGAACGGGATGAACAAGCTCAGCCCACCCAGGGTGGTCACGTCGTTCACGACTTCTTCGACACCGAGCGGCGCGCGCACCGAGTGCACGTTGTCGCGAATATCGAAGCGCAGCAGCATCCACTGGGCCAGGTGAAACTTCATGCCGATCCCGCCCGAGCCGGCGACGCTGCTCGATCCATCTTCATCGGTCGCCCCCGCGCCGAGCGAGACGTAAAAGTCGAAGCGCCCGATGGGGCCGCCAAACCAGCGTACTTTTCCGTACGCCAGTGACCACACCAGGTGCCCCATGAACAGCTGCACGGGCACGTCGGTGTTGCGCGTGATCTGCGTCAGGTTCTGCTGTCGATCGTTGACGGCTTCCAGGAAACCAAACGAGCGGTGCGTGCGCAGGTATGACGCCTCCAGCCCCAGATCCTCGGTGAAATGGAAGGTGTAGGCCCCGCCGTAGGTGGCACGTCCATCGCTCAAATCGGCGGCGTACCAGCCACCGAGCACAGAGAGCTCGTGGCGCAGCGCCTTCTTGAACACCCTCGGCACGACGCCTCGATAGGCCCGGCTGCCGACGAGCTGCTCCTTCAGCTCTTCATCCACACACTGCGCACGAGCCGGAGCAGCCAGCGTCGCGGCGGCTGTGCAACACAAGGCGGCGATCGAAACGAAGCAGCGGAGGGACGCCATGCTTGCCCCTACGGCGAGCACGACCCGACAGAAAACCCGATCCCTCCGCAGAACCTCGGTGCGAGGCTGCCCGTAGAACATGCGGCCGGTGGCTCGGGGGTGTCCCCGTAGAACTAGTCTCCGGGCAGGTCAGGCTCGGCCTCGACGCGGCATTCCGGATGGCTCTTGGCCGCGTACAGCGCGCGATCCGCCCGCTGGAACAGCTCCGTCACGTCGTAGTCGTTGCTCGCGTCGGCCGCCGCGACGCCCACGCTGACCGTGACCTGCAAGGCTCCGTCAACGTCGAGCCGCAAGGGCTGCTTGCCTTGCGCCTTGACGAAGCGCCGCGCCGCGCTGAGCCCCAGCTGCCGGTCCAGCCCGCGGAGCAAGACCGCAAACTCGTCACCGCCGATCCGGAAGCTGCTGTCGCTACAGCGCATGGCGCTGCGCAGCCCCTCACCGGTCCAGGTGATCGCGCGGTCGCCCGCGCTGTGCCCGAGGGCATCGTTGATCACCTTCAGATTGTCGATGTCGACCAGGATCAGCGCCAGCGGTGTGCGGTGCCGGGTCGTGAACGCGGTCTCCCGGCGCAGCTCGACCTCGAACTGGCGGCGATTGCCGAGTCCTGTCATCACGTCGGTCGTCGCCTGCGCCTCCGCTCGCCGCAGCCGTTCGCTCAGCTCCAGCTCGCGCGTGCGGCGCTCCACCAGGGCCTGCAGCTTCGCCGCCAGGATCGGCCCGCGAAAGGGCTTGGCAATGTGGTCCACGGCACCGTGGCGGAGCCAGTACAGCACGTCGCTTTCCGGCTGCGAGTGCCCGCTCAGCAGCACCACCGGCACGTCCCGAAGCTCGGCCTCCGCCTGCAACTGTTCCAATACGGCATAGCCGCTCATGCCCGGCATCATCACGTCGAGCAGCACGGCCCCCACCCGGTCAGGCGCCTCGCGCAGTACGCGCAGCGCATCCTCTCCGCTGTCCGCCTCACAGGTCGGGAGCCCTGCACGCTCCAGCCAGCGCACGGCCAGCAGGCGATTGGCGCCATCATCATCCACCACCAGGACGTTCAGCGGCGCGGACCCGTCTGCCGAACCCCCAAAGTGGGCCCCAGGCACGCCCGGCCCCAGCGAGGAAGCCGGCGAGGACGGAGGGCGGAACGAGCTGCTCACCGCTCGCGCGATGCTATCCGGATTTCAGCGTTCCCGAAACAACGGAGAAGGACGCCCAACGAGCCTCGCCGCGATTCGCCCGGCGCCGGCGATTGCCAGCGGGGCGGCAGGCCGTCCTCGAGTCCCTGAGCGCACCCGAATCTCGTCTGTAGCTGCGGCGGAACGCAGCCCCGCCGGCCCGGCGCGCGGCAGGGCGGTACAGAACCGTCCAGCTCCCGGGATGTCTCCCCGGAGACGAGCTCAGGACTGCAGGGCTTCGGAGCCGGCGATGATCTCGATCAGCTCGGTGGTGATCACAGCCTGGCGCTGACGATTGTAACGCAGCGTCAGCGACGCGATCATGTCGGAGGCGTTCTTGGTGGCCGAGTCCATCGCCGTCATGCGTGCGCCGAGCTCAGCCGCCACCGAGTCGTAGAGCGCTCGCAGCAGCGTGATCTCGATGTACATCGGCACCAGCGTCTCGAACAGCGAGTTTTGATTGGGCTCGAAGATGTACTCCGGCGAGGGCTCCGTGTCGTGCGCGGCTTCGTTCTCCGGCGCGGCAGCCACTTCGCTCAGCGGCAACAAGGGACGACTGATCACCTGCTGCGTCATCGCGCTCTTGAACTCGTTGTAGATGAGGTAGATGGCGTCCACCTCTCCGCTCAAGAACGGCGCCAGCAGCGTGCGCGCGATGCGCCTTGCCTGAGCCAGGTTCAGGTCTTCCCAGACGCCTTCGAAGTCCTGGAAGAATGGGGCTGAACGGCGGCGGAAGTAATCGCGCGCCCGACGCCCGACGGTCGCGAACTTGACGTCGATGCCCTCGGCGACCTTGGCCTTCCAGAGCGCTTCAGCGCGCTTGTTGATGTTCGTGTTGAAGGCGCCACACAGGCCGCGATCGCTGCTCACCACCAGAAACAACACGTGCTTTTCTTCGCGGCGCGCCAGCAGCGCGTGCGGGTGCTCGAGGCTGTTCACCCCGATCGCCCGCACCACCTCGCTCAGCATCTCCGAGACTTGCTGAGCGTAGGGCCGTAACGCCGTGATGCGTTGCTGAGCGCGGCTCAAGCGCGCGCCCGCCACCATCTTCATGGCGCGCGTGATCTTCTGCGTGCTCTTGACGGTGGAGATGCGCTTGCGGATCGCCTTGAGGTTCGCCATGGGGGTTTACGCTCGGGCCGCAGCCTGGGCGGCGGGCTTCGCGGCAGCCTTCTGGCCGCTGCTGACGAACTTGCCGGCAAACTCCTTGAGGGCTGCGTCGAGCTGCCCCTTGAGCTTGTCGCTCAGCTGCTTGTCGGAAGCGAAGGTTGCCCACACCTGCGGGTGCTTCTCGTCGATGAAGCGCAATAGCTCCTGTTCGAACTCGCGCACGCCGTCGACGGGCACCCCGTCGAGATAGCCGTTCGTGCCTGCGTAGATGCTCGCCACCTGGCGCTCCACGGGCATGGGCACGTACTGGCCCTGCTTGAGCAACTCCACCAGCCGCTGTCCGCGGGACAGCTGAGCGCGCGTGGCGGCGTCGAGATCCGCGGCGAACTGGCTGAACGCCGCCATCTCGCGGTACTGAGCCAGGTCCAGGCGCAGCGTGCCGGCGATCTTTTTCATCGCCTTGGTCTGCGCGTTGCCGCCCACGCGGCTCACCGAGATGCCGACGTTGATAGCCGGGCGAATGCCGGAGTAGAACAGATCGCTCTCCAGGAAGATCTGCCCGTCGGTGATCGAGATCACGTTGGTCGGGATGTACGCCGAGACGTCGCCGGCCTGGGTCTCGACGATCGGCAGCGCCGTCAGCGAGCCGCCGGAGTACGGGTCCTTGGCGAGCTCCAGGTTGGCCTTGTCAGGCCGCGACTCGAGCACCTTGTGCGCCGCCTCGCGTCCGTCTTCACGCAGGTACTCCTTGCCGTCCGCGCCGCGGAACTTCTCGTCGCCGGGCGGCACCTTGCTGCCCTTGGGCACGATGAACCAGCGCTCGGCCAGCTTCGCGGCGCGCTCCAACAAGCGCGAGTGCACGTAGAACACGTCGCCCGGATACGCCTCGCGCCCCGGGGGGCGGCGCAAGAGCAGCGACATCTGACGATACGCCACGGCCTGCTTTGAGAGGTCGTCATAAATGCAGAGCGCATGCTCGCCGCGGTCGCGGAAGAACTCGGCCATGGTGACGCCGGTGTACGGAGCCAGGAACTGCAGCGGCGCTGCTTCCGTTGCCGTCGCGACGACGACGATCGTGTAATCGAGCGCGCCGTTGATGCGCAGCTGCTCCACCACCTGGGCAACGGTGGATGCTTTCTGGCCGATGGCCACGTACACGCAGCGCACCCCGGTGCCCTTCTGGTTGATGATGGTGTCGACCGCGATGGCCGTCTTGCCCGTCTGACGGTCGCCGATGATCAGCTCGCGCTGACCGCGGCCGATCGGGATCATCGCGTCGATGGCCTTGATACCGGTCTGAAGCGGCTCCTTCACCGGTTGGCGCGCCACGATACCGGGAGCCTTGATCTCGATGCGGCGCTGACCATCGGCCTGGATGGGGCCCTTGCCGTCGATCGGCTGGCCCAGCGTGTTCACGACGCGGCCGAGCAGAGCATTGCCGACCGGCACGCTGGCGATGCGCCCGGTGCGCTTGACCGAGTCGCCCTCCTTGATGCGCGTCTGGTCACCGAGCAGCGCCACGCCAACGCTATCCTCTTCGAGGTTCAGCACCAGGCCGTACACGGAGTTGGCGAACTCCACGAGCTCCCCCGCCATGGCTCCCTCGAGCCCATACAGGCGGGCGATGCCGTCGCCCGTGGACAGCACGGTCCCCGTCTCCCTCACCTGGGTCGCGCTGTCGAAGTTTTGGATCTGCGACTTGATGATCTGTGAGATCTCGTCCGCGCTGAGTTGCATATCTGCTCCGTGTTCCTTGGGACCGCCGCTGCAGGCGGCGCTGAGTCATTCGATCGTGATCACCGAGCTCGCGCTCAGGGGATCTGTATCAGGTCGCCGCGACCAGCTTGCGGCGCAGCTCTTCGAGCCGGCCCTTGATGCTGCCGTCGATGGTGTTGTCACCGATGCGGGCCACGATGCCCCCGATCAGCTCGGGATCTTCTTCGTGCTCCACGATCACACGCTTGCCGAGCGCTCGTTCGAGCCCCTGCCTCAATTGGTTGAAGTAGGTCTCGGGCAAGCTGCTCGCGGAGATGATCTTTGCGCGGCACACGCCGTTCTTCTCATCGGAGAGCGTGCGCAGCCGCCGGGCGATGGCGGGCAGCTCACTCAGGCGGCGCCGGCGCAGCAGCACCAGGAGCGCATTCACCGTGAGCGGGCTCAGCTCCGCGCGGCGCGCGATGTGCCGGAGCAGCAACTCGCGCTGCGACTCCTCGAGTACCGGGTTTTCGAGCGCACGACGCAAGATCGGCAGCTCCGAGAACGAGGACGCGAACTCCGTGATCTCCTGCCCCAGCCGCTCCAGCTGGCCAGCTTCCGCCCCGAGCTCAAAGATGGCCCGTGCATAGCGCTCTGCAGCTCCTCCGCCGCTCATGACACCTCACTCCTCGGCACGCCGCTGCCAGGTACTCCGCCAGGTACTCCGCCAGGTACTCCGCCAGGTACTCCGCCAGGTAACAGCGAAGGGCGTCCGGGCTCACCCGGCCGCTGCAGCTCGGCAGCAGAGCCCATGGCCGGAGCCAGCGCCTGCAAGTACTCTTCGCACAGCCTGCGATGGTCGTCGGTGGAGACGGTGTCCTTGAGCAACGCACGCGCGGATTCGACCGCGGCGACCGCAGTCTCCCGCGTGAGCTGCTCGCGCAGCGCTTCCAGCTCGCGATCGATCAAGGTGCGCGCCTCTTGCTCCAGCCGGGCACGGCGGGACTTGGCGTCCTCCAGCACGCGCTTGCGCTCGGCCTCCGCGCCCTCGCGCATTTCCCTGCGCACGCGCTCGATCTCCGCGTCCAGGTTGTCGAGCTTGGCGCGATACACGCGCAGCTGCTCGGTGGCTTCTGCCTGCATGGCGGAAGCATCCTCGATACCGCGCAGGATGCGCTGACGGCGATCGGCCAGGCCCTGCGCCAGCGGTTTCCGGCCGAAGCGCACCAGCAATCCGATCAGCAGCGCGGTGTTGATCAACTGCGCGCCGAAGGGTGCAGGCGTTCCCGGCGCGCGCCAGAGCACGCTCGGCTCCACATCGGCCTTTTCGCCGAGCATGCCGTATAACCAGTTGAACTCCTGGTGGTGCTCGCCACCCTCATGACCACCGCCGTGCCCTTCAGCGGCATGGCTCTCAGCAGCATGGCCCTCAGCAGCATGGCCCTCAGCAGCATGGCCCTCAGCGGCATGGCCCTCAGCGGCATGGCCTTCGCCCACATGAGCCTGGGTCGTCGCGTGACCTTCGAGGTGCGTGCCCGCTGGCTCGTGCTCCTGCGCAGCGGCGCTGCCGGCGGCAACACCCGCCGCCAAGGCCAGCAGCCCACCCGCCGCCCCGCTCAACCATCGTCGAGTGTTCAATGCAGGCTCCTTCCGAGTACCGCCTCGGCGACGGTGCGCGCCAGACGCTCCGATTCTTGCCCGAGGCCGAACTGAATTTGCCGGCGCTCGCGATCGATGCGCTGCCGGCCCTGTTCCACGATCTCGTTCGCCGATTGACGCGCCTGGGCCAGCAGCTCGGCTTCCATGCGAGCCGTCTCGCCGCGGGTTCGGTCCCGCTCTTGGCGGGCTACCTCATGAACCTTGGCGAGCTCTTGCTCGTAACGAGAGAGCAGTGCACCCGCCTCTTCCTGCATCTGTCGCGCGCTCTGCCGAGCGCCGTCGGTGCGCTTCTCACGCTCCTCGAAGACGCGCAGCACGGGGTTAAACAGCAGGGGGCGGAGCACGACGATCAGAGATGCGAAAACCAGCATCTGCAGGACGAAGCTCAGATCGAAGTCGAAAGTCATGCCGTTCGGTCGATGTCCTTGGGGAAGCTAGTCTCGGAAAGCCAGTCTCGGGAACGCCGTCGAGGCCTCGCGCGTCATGAGCAAGCTGTGCACTTTTGACGCGGTTCGCGCGGCTCCTACCATCCTGGGGGAGGCCTGTCCATACCCCTAGGTAAAGGCTTCGGAAAACATGTCCGCCCAGGCTGCATCGAGAGCTTCGACCCCCGCGCTGCCGAGCTCGCTCAGCACTCGCGCGTACGGCACGCCGTCGCACGGATCCACCGCGGCCGGCGCCACATCGAGCAGCGGCCTCAGCGCGAAAGCACGCTGGCGCAGGCGCGGATGTGGGACGATGAGATCCGGCTCGTTCACAGAGATCCCCGACGCCCACAGAATATCTAAGTCCAGGCTCCGCGGCCCCCAGCGCTCCAGACGAACCCGACCGGCTGCTGCCTCGACCGCCTGCAGCCGCTTCAGCAACGAGCCCAATGAGCCCGGATACGAAAAACGCAGCGCGGCATTCAAGAAATCAGCTTGCGGCGGCCCACCGACCGGAGAGCTCCTGTACAGGCGTGAAATCTTCGTGTGGGCGCCCCAATTCGACAGCTCTGCAGCCGCGCGGCGCAGCGCCAGGCCTGGTGCGCCGAGATTGGCGCCCAGCCCGATCACCACGTCGGGGTGCCCCCCCAGGTCCACCTCGGCAGTGGAACGACTCTCACTTTCCATCGGACATGCCGTTTCTCCCTCAGCCATAATCCATGAGGGAACATCCGCAGGAGTACAACGCCGAGGGACATGTTTGACCTAAATCGCGGGGAACTCTTCGTCGCGCTCTTCATTCTGATCGCGATTGTTTCGGCGCCGCTCTGGCCGCGAGCTGGAGAGTGGATCGCCGTGAAACTGTGGCAACGCGGTCGCCCCCCCAGGCCGGCGGATCGCGCCTAGTGCCCTGTCACCTGGGTTCCTTGCAGAATTCCGCGGCCTCTGACGAGGCGAGGGCCGCGGGAATTCTGCTGCAAAGGCCCTCTGTGTTCCAGGGCGCTACCTTTATATTCGTGCCCGTAACTGGCGTTACAGGACACTAGACCCCTGCCCGACGTCTTGTCTGGTCTGTCGATGAAATCCGGCCATCCCGAGGAAGCCGCCCCTCCGGGCGATCTCTTGGTCATGGTCAGCGGAACATCGATCGAGCTGAAGGCGCTCCTGCTGCGCCTGGAGACGCGTGGCGTGCGCTGTGTGCAGATCGCCGAGGGCGCTGCCTCGGACACCACCAGCGCGCAGCTGCCCCGGCTGGTGCTGTGCGATCTCGCCAGCGAAGGCGCGCTGGACGCGGTGGCACAGTTCTACGCGAAGACCCCGGAGCCTGGCCCCCCGTGGGTCGCGCTGGGGACTCCCCGCGGCACGCTGAGCGACGGCGAGAATGCGCTGCTCGCCGGCGCGCTCGAACGCTATCGGCGCCCCCTCGATGTCCAGGCCATCGCGGAAAAGCTGGCCGCAGTCCTGCGCCAGCCGCGCGCTTCGCGAGCTCCGCAAAGCCAGCCGCAACGCGAGGTGACGCTGGCTCCCCTCAAACCCCGGGCCAGCCAGGGGCCGAGGCTCTCGGTACCACCGCGTGTGGAGGGCGGGCCGCCATCGAGCGCGCCCGCTTCGCGCCAGAGCGCACCCGCGCCGGAAGAGCTGGCGCCGGTGCCCTCGCGTCAGCTCGGTGGTGCGGGCGCCGAGCACTCGGTGGTCAGTCCCGAGCTCGAGACGTTACTGGCGGAGGCGGAGCGCCGCGTGCAGGCGCAGATCTCGATGCAGGGTGGCGCTGTAGGTTCGTCGCCTCCCGAGGCGGCCACGGCGCACCTCTCCGATGATGTCTGGGACGCGCTCGGCGAAGCCCTGGATGACGACGCCGACAACCCCGTGGGCGACGTGCTCTCGGAGGCCATGCCGCCCCCCTCGCCCTTGGCGCTGGATGCTGCCGAGCCCAGCTTGCCACCAGCGCCTGCCCCCGTGGGAGACTCGACCGTGCCGCCCGGACACTGGCCGGACGCGGTGGGTGAGGACACGGGCCCCTTTGCGCCGATGCCCGATTCCGAGCCGACGAGCGGCTCACTGCATCCGTTGACCGCTGCGGGCAAGAGCAATGCACCGGCGACTCTGGCTCCGGGCGCTGCGCGGCGCGCACAGCGCGACGACGAGCCAGAAGACGAATCACATGCCCCTGCCGCCGACGCGGCCGCCAGTGTGGCCGACGCTTTGTCGTCGATCGCGATCGAGGCGCGTGCCAGCCTCACGCCGCCGCCGCCCACCACCGCGCCACCGGCGCCGCGGCGGCGTACGCTAGAGCCGCGCCCCGCGACGGTGCCCGCATTCGTGCCTCCCCTGTCCGAGGCCCCGCCGAGCGATCGGGGCACGACCGGAGCGCTGCGGGATGAACCACTGTCGGGCTGGACCGAAGAGCGGGTGCCCTCCCCTCCGGAACGCACACCGGAGCCGCGCGGCAGCGAAGCGCGCAGCGAGCGCCCGCACGAACGTCCTGAGCCGCGAGGTAGCGAAGCGAGAGCGGAACGGCAGCACCAAGCGGCGGAAGGGCGCATCACCGAAGCGCGCATCGAGCGCCCGCACGAACGCCCTGCCGAGCCGCGCGCCAACGAAGCGAGAGCGGAACGGCCTGCGGAGCGCGCTCCAGAGCCGCTCGCGAGCGCCCCCACGCCGCGGCTCGAGCTGCCGAACGCCCTGGTGCGCGGAGGCGCCCCGCTCGTGATCGGGCGCGCCGTGCGCCAGCGCTTCAGCGGTTGCCTGGCCTTCGAGGTGGATCAAGGGCTGCGCCGTGTGGTGTTCAAGGACGGCGATGTGGTGATCGCCGTTTCCGCGGTGCACGGCGAATCCCTGGTGGCATACCTTTCACAGCGCGGCGATCTCGCGCCAGAGACCGCAGCGCAGATCGAACATCGCATCCCCACCTTTGGGCGCCACGCGGGAGCCGCGTTGATTGCGCGCGGGTTGCTCGAGCAGGGGGAGCTCTGGCCCGTGCTGCGCGGCCACTCGGAGTGGGTGCTGTCCCAGCTGTTCTTGATTGAGCGCGGCACCGTCCAGATCGAGCACCCGATACCGGAACGCCTCGCCGCCGAGCCGGCAGTGTTCGGCGGCGCTACGGGCGCCGAAGTCCTGGTCGAGGTGGTGGAGCGGGCGATCCCGCCTGCCCAGGCGCTGGAGCACCTCGGCAGCCTGTCCGCTACCTTCAAGCCGGGGAGCGCGTTCGGGCTGCTCGGTGAATGCGCGCTGCCAGCAGAGCTCGGCAAGCTGGTGGCGCGCGCTCGCGAAATCTCGCTCGAGCAGCTGCTCGATGAAGCCGACGAGCCGATCCTGCCCTGCGTACTGTACGCGCTCGGGCTGCTCGAGGTGCTGCGCAAGGTGGAGATGGAGGCGGCGCCCGCGGCGCGCGCTCCGGGGCTGCGGGCTGCACCCGAGCGCGACCAAATCGACGATGATGCGCTGCGAGCCAGGGTTCAGGCGCGCCGAGCCTTGGTGGACGAGGGTGACTATTTCGCGCTCCTCGGCGTGCCCCGACAAGCGACGGGTTACGATATCCGCCGCTCCTATGTCGAGCTACGGCGCCAGTTCGATCCCGGGCAGGTGCTGCGGCAGAGCACCCTGGATCTGGCCGACGACGTCGACACGATCCTCGAGGTGCTCGACGAGGCTTATGAAATCTTGCGCGATCAGCAACGCCGGGAACGCTACCGGCGCGCCATCGAATCGATGCCTTGAGCAGGTCTAGCGAGCGCCGGCGGGCAAGCACGAGAAGGAGCTGGCCTTGAGCAGCGTCTCTTCCCACTCTTGATCCTGCCTCGAATCGTACACGATACCGCCGCCCACCGAGAGGTAGAGGTCGCTGCCGCGCTGGATCAAAGTACGGATCGCCACGCTGAAGTCGGCGCTGCCATCCGGGTCGAGGCGCCCGATCACCCCCGTGTAGACACCGCGCTCGGCGGGCTCTAGCTGATCGATGATCTCCAGCGCTCGGCGCTTCGGACAGCCCGAGATGGACCCCCCGGGCAACAAGCGCAACAGCGCGGCGAAGGGTGCGATCGCCGGCTCCAGCTCGCCGGCGACGTGACTCGCAGTGTGCCACACCTTGGGTCCGCGGCGCGGCGCGCGGCTCTCTCGCACCACCACCGATCCCGGCACGCACACGCCTGCCAGGTCGTTGCGCAGCAGGTCCGTGATCATGTGCAGCTCTGCGGCCTCCTTCTCGCTTGCCAACAGCTGCTCGAGCCGGAGCCGATCCAGAGCGGCGTCGCTGCCCCGCGGGCGGGTGCCCTTGATCGGAAAGGTCTCGATGCTGCGCCCGCTGATACGCACGAAGCGCTCCGGAGACGCGCTGTGGATCGCGTGAGCGGCGCCTTCGAGATACGCGAGGTGCTCGACCGGGTTATGGCGCGCCACGTGGGGGAACAGCGCTCGCGGGGGAAGCGATGAGCGGCCGCGCAACAGGTGCGTCAGGTTCACCTGATAGATGTCGCCCGCGCGAATGTACCCGGCAACCCGCTCGAAGGCTGCGGCGTACTCGTCCGCGGACAAGGTCGGCTGGAACTGGACCGCTCCAGCGCCGACGGGCGACTCGGCGCAGCGCTCGCGCTCGCGAGCCAGCTCACACGCGACCGCGAGCTGCCGCTGGAAGCGCTGCTCGCCGCGCACGACCCAGCGGTCCGCCTCGCGCTCCAGCCAGCTGTCGTACGCTGCCCAGCTGTAATCCGGCAGATGCGCGCCGGGTTTGCGCTGCGCCGGCACACCCTGCAACAGCTGCCCGAGCTCATAGGAGCAGTAGCCGATGCACAGTCTGCCCCGACCGAGTTGCTCGGCGACGAACTGTTCGAGCCGCGCAGCCGTCTGCGCGGCTTCGGCACGGTCGCCCTCCAGCACCGCCGAGGGATTCCAGGCCAGCGTGTCGCGAAAGCCGCCCCGCACTTGTCCTGTGAGCAAGCTCGGGCGTGCGCTCTCCGCGGGCAGGGCCCCGAGCAGCGCGAGCAGCTCGCCAGCTGGTAGCTCCAGCTTCATGCCTGGTCCCAGCACAAAAAATTCTCCAGCAGCGTGCCGCCCTGTTCGGTGAGAAACGACTCGGGATGAAACTGCACGCCCCAGGCCGGCGCGCGTTCGTGGCCAATGGCCATGATCTCACCGGCGTCCGTCCAGGCCAGCACCTCGAAGCCGCGCGGAGCTGCCGGCACGATCAACGAATGGTAGCGGGCCGCGCGGAAACCAGTGGGAATGCCCGCGAACAGGCCGCGCTCGTGATGCCGGATCTCCGACGTCTTGCCGTGCATCGGCTGCGCCGCCCGCACCACGTCGACACCGAAGGCCTGCGCGATGCATTGATGCCCGAGACAGACGCCGAGCAGCGGAAACACCCCCACCAGCTCGCGCGCGGCGGACAGCGAGACGCCCGCTTCGTGCGGGCCGCGTGGACCCGCCGAGAGCACCACGTAGTCGGGAGCCCGGCTCACGATCTCGGCCACGCTGATCCGATCATTGGCCACGATCTGGATCCGCGGCCCGAGCACCGCGAAGGCGTGCGCCAGGTTGTGCGTGAACGAGTCGTAGTTATCGATCAGCAGCAGCGATCGATCCCGTAGCCGCCGTGCACGCTCGGAGCTCACCGGGACGGCACGGCGGCGCCCGCGACCGGCGCCGGCGCCGGCCCGGACGCCCTGCTCCCGGGAGCCTTGGATAGCAGCTGATCGATCCAGTCGGCGGTGTAGAGCAGTGCGCGCAGCGCATGATACTGCGCCTTCCACTCTTCGCCCTTGTGGTCCCCGCGGGAGCTGACCGAGCCGTCCGGATCGATGCCCCAGAACCATTCTCCATATTCCCGGTCGAGCTGCTTGGTCTCGATCCAGGACAGGGTTCCCTCCAGGCGATCCAGATAGCTGGCGTCGTTGCCCAGGCGATACAGCCACCACAGGCCGGGCAGCGCTTCCGCCTGGATCCAGAACACCTTCTCGAGCTTCGTGGGCGCTCCGCCGGGCACACCTTCTTCGAAGTAGCCCCCCTTGGCGGTGTCGTAGCCGTGATCGGCAGAATGCTTGCCGAGGCCGAGGGCTACTTGACGCACCACCTCGTTCGGGTCACCGAGCGCGTCTTGCGCATCAATCAAGAGCCAGGTGGTCTCCAGATCATGCCCGTAGCTGACGACGGGTTTGTCGTGGATGCGCCAGTCGCGGTAGAACTCCTTGTGCGCATAGTTGGCGGGCTGCACGATGCGCGTCGCCACCACCTTCACCAGCTCGTCGACGCGCGCCTTGACGGCTTCGTCCTTCGTCGTGCGGTAGAGCTCCGTGAACGACTCCAGCAGATGGATGTGGGTGTTCGTGTCCTTCTGCGCTCCCGGGGCTAACCAGCCCGGATCGTTGGTTTCGTCGTAGCCCAGGTACTCGGCATCGTGCATGCGGCGATCGATGGACTGAAAGCACGCGAGCGCCCGCTGCGCTGCATCCGGTACGGCGAACACATCGGCGTACGTAGCCAGCGCATAGATGGCGAAGCTCTCAGCGTAGAGCTGCTTCTTTGGCTCGGTCACCTTGCTGCCGTCGCGGCTGACTTTGTAGAAGAACTCACCGTCCTTGTCCTGGAAGTGAGCGATCAGGAACTGGTAGATGCTGTCGGCGATGGCTTTGATCTCGGGGGTCCTCTCGCGCCGCGCGTACCACGTGCTGAAAGACCAGAGCTGCCGGGCCTGCTGGATCAAGCCCTTGTCGGCATCTTCCTTCGGACGGCCCTGGCGGTCGTGAAAGCCGTGGATGCCGCCATATTTGGTGTCAGGGCCATGGCTCTTCCAGAACTCCATCAAGCCTGCGGCCAAGGCCTCGAGCCGCACTCGCACGTTGCCGAGACGGTCCTCGAGCTTGCTCTCGGACTCGCTGACGCCGGAGCCCGCGCGACTCACCCACAGCACAGGCGCCGTGGGCGCGCGCTCCTTGCCACGAGCCTCCAGCTGCCCCAGCGGTGGCTGCTGAGCCGCGCAGCCGAGGCCTCCACCGCCGAGGGCTAGCGCGCTCAGCGCCACCGCCCAGCCTGCGAGCCCAGCCTGCCACCGGCGCCGCGCGCCGCGCCGCCCCGAGGAGCGGGGTGCCCCTGCAAAACTCGGGGTGCGGGGTGCCCCCGCGAAAGTACTCACCGCCGACATGTTCGCTGCCTCGCGCTCCTGCGCGGCAAGTTGGGGCCGCGAGGCCAAAACGTTAGGCGGGTGGCCCCGCGGGCGTCAAGCGACGCGGCTTCATCCCGGCTCGGGTTGGCACTCAGCGTCGGGCGTCGACGTCAAACGACCGGCCCGAGCAGCTGATCACCGTGAGCGCACCCTTCCGCTGCCCTTCCCCGACCAGCCGCAGCACGCGGCGCTCCGTGGGGCGGCAGTCGGAGACGAACGCCGGGTTGCCGATGTGCTGCTCGTCGGCATCCGCGACGTAGCACCAGCCCTCGGCGACCGGATTTTCCTCGTTGCGACAGGCGTCGAGCGCGGGCTGTTTCACGATCTGATCGACCTGACACAGGCACACCTTTTGACATTGAGGGTCATCCGCCCCGCAGGGCTTGCCGATGGCGCTCGCCAGCTGGCGCCGCACGTCCTGATCCACGAGCGCGTCCGGTTTGGAGCGCGCGCGGGTGGCGTCGCAGGTGCAAGCCGTGGCGGCCGGGACGGCTTCGACGAGACTGCAAGGCACGGCGCCATCGGCGTTCACCTCCAGCGGCCGCGGCAGGCAGTGGCGCAGCAGCTGCTCCTCGAGCCGTTCGAGGATGCTGCCGATCGCCGGGCGATAGCCGAAGTCACTTCGGTCGAGGTCGCTGACATTGCGGGCGCAGATCGAAGCCACGATCGAGTTCTTGCCGAAGCCGCGCAACACCTCGAGCTCACGCAAGCCCGGGTAGGCCTTCGCCCAGTGCTGGATCTTGCTCGGTTCGTCGACGCCCGGGTGCTCCTCGCACAGGGGCTTGTCATTGTCCGAGGTGCAATCGCAGGTTTGGGCATCTTCGTTTTCGCAGTTGCGCTGCTCGGGCAGCGGGAAGATGCAGGCGTACTCCAGGTCCTGCGGCGTGCCGGGGAGCGCAGAGTCCGTGGCATACTCGCGTCCGTTGGGTCCTCCCGGCTGCACTCCCGCGCGCGGGGTGGTCGACTCACGCATCAGTGGGTTGCTCGGAGGCTGCGGAGGTGACGCCGAGGGCGCGCCCAGAATGGCGTCCCAGTCCGTGCGCTCGAGCTCCGCGGCGGTCTTGAAGCGCAGCACATCGGCGGCCAGTGCAGCGCCGGCGCTGTCACGGTCCGCGGCGATCGCTTGCCAGGGCACGCCGACGATCCCTGCCAGGTACACGCTATCGGGACCGCGGCCGCCCGCGAACAGCGGGTTGTCGACCAGCGCGCCCGGGCAGTCCTTCACGTCGAGGCTAGGACTGCTGGGACAGAGCTTGTCCTGCGTGAGCGCGTTGACGTAGCGCTGCGTCGGATACAAGAAGTCGACGCCGAAACGGCGCTTCTGGTCGAAGCAGCGCAGATTGCTGGCGTCGGCGGCGGCGGGCAGCCGATTCTCGGAGTGATCGCTGCCGGCCTGACAGGGCCCGTCCGCCCATTCGCAGCCCGCGGGCGGTCCGTTGGGGCACGTGTAGCAGCACGGGCTCGTCGGATCGTCGGCGCACGCGGACGAGCCAGCGTACATCGTCCCGAACTCCGGCTTGGTCACCGTGGCGAGCCTCCAGGCTTGCCCGACCGAGCGCAGGGAGCAGTCGTTCTCGTCCGTGAGCATGATGATGGCCACCAGCGAGTCGGGCCGCAGAAAAGCGCTGCGCTGCGCGAGCAGCGGCTGATCGAGCAGCGGTTGCTGGTCGGCGCCCAGCCGCGGGAACGTGCACTGCGCCGTCGATCCCGCCTTGCACGGCGCCCGGTCGAGGGCGGCGTAGGGTACCGGATCGACCAGAAAGCGATACCACGACTCCAGGCTCGCTTCGAGGCCGCAGCCGGACTCCCCCACCGAGCGCACCAGCGTCTGAAAGTCGCGCTTGAAGCGCGCCGGATCAGTGCCCTCGCGCCAGGTGATAAAGCCCTGCTCGTTCGCGCGTGCGGCGCTCGCGCGCGGCAACGATCCGATCAGGTGCCCGTTGTCCACGGTGTCACCGCCGGCGCACGTGTCGTCGGCGCCCACGTCGCCGAGACTGGAAGAGATCACGCCCACGTTGATGTCCGTCACGGCGCGAAACTGCCGGTTCTGTCCATCGGGACAGCGCTCGCCCGGAGGCGCCGCCGGATGCTGGAAGCCGTCCGCATCGATGCAAACAGGGTTGACCAGGCGATCGACGAGGTCGGGCACGGCCGTCTCGAGGATGCGCTGCTTGTCGCTCATCGAAGCCGAGTTATCGATCATGAACAGCAGATCGATGCGCTCGATGCCGGTCTGCTTGACCGCCGATGTAAACACGTTGCTGGTGATCGGATCGGGGGTGCCGATCGGTCGGTCCAGACAACTCGCCGCGAGCCAGAACGGAACGATCGAGAGCGGCCAGCGCGCGCTGCGCAGAGCGCGCGCGAATCTCGATCGCCCCCGAGCAGGGACAATCTTCGAGGTCACGCCGCTTCGTGTCGAGGCCTCGCGGGATCCGTCACTCCCCGCCGGCGCTCTGTCTCTCGAAGCGCACCACCTGGGCGTGATCGGCAGCGAACCAGATCGCTCCCTCCAGCACGTCGGGGCCGACCAGCCGCAGATTGACCCGGACCATACGCGCCGAAGCACGGCAGCCATCGGCGCTGCACATGCAAGGATGCCGCTCCACCGTGGCCAGTCGATCGCAGTCGATCTCGACCCGGTCTGGACCGCGCAGCACGCTGCACGTCTCACCCCACCGCGCATCGGTGTAAGGGGGCTCGACGTCGTACCCCAGGGCGCAGCCGGCGACCGCTCGCTCCACCGGTGCCTGCTGCTGACACCAGTCGTTCCAGGGCTGCTCGAGGTAGAGCAGAAAGCTCAAAATGCTGCCGCGCGCGCTGACCTGCCAGGGGGTGTAGTCGAAGGCCGGCACGAATCCGGAAGCCGTCACGCAGGTGCTCGCGCCGGGGGCGTGGCACAGATAACCGCCGCGCGGATCGAGCAGTGGCGGCGCCGGGCTGCCGGTCTCGAAATGCAAGTGCGCAGCGTTGGCGTCGAGCGCGAGC
Source organism: Polyangiaceae bacterium (assembly GCA_025936205.1). The sequence goes on from JAICTU010000013.1 coordinate 29,409, forward strand.
TGCAGTACCTGCGAGGGAAACTTCCCCGCCTCATCGCCCGCGAGTTGCGCTGCCCACGAGCCCGCCTGTCCGGGATTCAGTGCCGGCAACGGAGACTGGAGCGGCATGCCCTCCGTCGGTATCTCGCTGCACAGAGCCGCCGCCGAGGCATCGAGCGCCAGCCCTGCATCAGGCTCGCCGGGCGCCTCCCCGATCACCCAGCGCTCACCACCGCAAGCGACGGCCAGGGCGGCGGAGAACACCAGGCGAACGAAAGCTCGAGCCGCGTCGTCCATGCTTCACTCGCGCACGAGCTCCCAGTCTGCCACCAGCGCTTCAGGGCCGCTACCGCTGCTGCCAGTGCCGCGCAGCGCACGGGCGTCTTCGGAGAGCCTCAGGGTCACCTGCAGCGCCTGAGGCGACACCCCGCACCCCTCCTCGCTGCAAGCGCACGGGCCGGCGTCAGCGGCGATGGCCTCGCACTGGTCGCTCCAGGGCTGCGCGATGGTGAGCGAGAACGCCAGAATTGGATCCTGTCGCCGGTCCTCGTCGAGCGCCCCCGTCATGCGCAGGGCGCCGAGCGCATACCGATAGCCGAGCACCAATCCGGGCTGCACGCACACGCCGCCCACGAGCGGACCCGCGCAATCCGCGCTCACTCCCGCGTCGGGGGCCGCGAAGGTGGCATATGCCGAGCCGTCGTCGCGAATCTCGAGCGCCAGGGCCTGGCTCGGATACTCCAGCGGCGTCGGCAAGACGTGCAGATAGCGCGCGTCGCCGGTGACGAAGCCGTGCCAGCGCCCGACGTGTCGGGTGGGCCAGCACGCCGGGTCGCCCACGCGCAGCTGCGCCGCATCCGAACAGCGCGGGGCGGACGGGTTGGAATCGGCTCCCTCACCGCCCACCGCCTGCTGCGGCTCACCTACCAGCAGTGGCTTGCCGTCGCAGCCTGACAGCGACCCGAGCAGCACACAGAGAAAACTCCCCAGCCCGAACAGCCCGCGTCCCCGCACGGCCGCGGTGCTGGCTCGGATCACCGCCCACCGACGCAGGAGTGCCGCACCCGCTCCGCGTACACCGAACGCGGATGGGCCAGCAAGAAATGATGCCCCTGCTCCGCTGCCTCGTCGTTTCGCCCCAGCTGGCACAAACTCAAGATGCGCGTCGCTGACCGCTCCTCCATCAGCACGCCGTCCGGGAAGCGCTCATCCAGCGACTGCACGATACCCAGCGCTAGCTGCGCATCGTTGCGATTGAGCGCGCGCCGTGCGCGTTGCAGCAGCGCGAGCTCCTGCGCGAGCGTCGAGCCGCTCTCCTCCGCCTTGTTTCGCTCCCCGCGCTCCTGCGCGCCGCGCGCAGCGGGCCGGCGCGTAGCTCCGCCCTCCGGATGCCGCGCAGCCTCCGCGCGCTTGTCGAACTCCACGGGCTCCACCGCAGCTGCGCTCTCGACCGGGGCGCGGGACGCCTGCGCTGAATTCGCGGCCATCTCCGCCGGGGCCGCCAGCGGCGCCGCGGCGAGATCCTGCGCGGGTGCAGCCAATGCGGAAGTGCGCTGCAGCGCCACACTCACGCCGTGGCTCACCCCAAAGCCGAGCAACGCCCCGACGGCAAAGCCCATGGCGAGCCCCCCTCGCCACGAGCGCGTCAGACCCCGAAACAGGCTGCGGCGCACGGGCGCGGGTTGAAACCACGCCGTGTTGCCCAACAGGTGCGAGCGGATGCGCATGCGGTCGCTCGCCGAAGGCGCGAGCTCTTTTCGCGCCCCTTCCAGCACTGCTCGCTCGAGCTGCTCCAGGTCCATCATCGCTCGTTCTCCCGCGCGGCGACCCGCTCCAGCGCGGCGCGAAAGTCGGCACGCGCGAGGCGCAGCCGGGAATACACCGTGTTCAGCTTCACGCCCAGGATCTCTGCGACCTCTGGCGCGCTCAGCTCTTCCAGCACGCAGAGCACGAACACGTCGCGCTTCTCCGCGGATACCCCTTCCAGAAATTGCATCACAAATTGTCCTGCGCGCGCGCTGTCCAGCTGCTCGCCGGGTCCGGGACCCTCGGCGAGCGGCTCCTCGAGCAGCTCGTCGAAGCGCTGCCGCTGACTGCGGCGACGATGGTTCTGGGCCGTGCGGTAGGTGATGGCGTAGATCCAGGTCCGCATCGACGCCCTGCCCTCGAACTCGCTCAGGCGCCGATGCACCGTGAGGAACACGTCCTGCACGGCGTCATCCACCCCCGACGCCGGTACACCGAGCGAACGGGCGACACGCCACACGAAGTCGAAGTGTGTGCGGAACAACGTCGCCAGATCGGGCAAGGGCTCCGCTCCCGTCGGCCATTGGGCCGACGGATCCGTGAGGACCTGTTCGAGTGGAGAAGAAGCCACGGGTCTTGGTGTCAGGGGCTCGCCCAATCCGTCAATTTGACGACGGCCCCGATCGTCAATTGTAGGCTGGCCGTGGGCAACTCGTGCACCACGCTGCCGCCGGCCAGCTCCAGCTCGTGGTGCTCGAACGGGAACACCAGCTCCACCCGGCTGAAAGCGCCCCAGGTTTCGCTGAGATCCATGCCCAGCTCGGCCCCCAGCGTGGCCGCCACCCAGAGGCCTCGCGGACTGCGCCGCTCGCCCCCTTGCTCACTCGCACCCACCGAACCCAGCTGGCCACCGACACACAGACCGAAGTGCCCGCCGCGATTCCCTCCAAACTCGCGACAGCCGCGCAGCGAGCCGAACAGGTTCGAATAGCTCACCGGATAGCGTGCGGAGGGCAGCTGGTCTCCGGCCTTGCCCAGGAATGCCCCACCCAGGTCCGTCCGCCATTGCGCCGCCGAGAAGGACAGATCGAGACCTCCGCCGTACAGACTCGAAGGTAGGCTGCCAAAGTCGGCACGACCGCTCGCGCTCAATTCCAGCGAGGGTCCAGTATCGACCACCACCGCCGTAGTTCCAGCCGACGAGTCCGGTCCCTCGGTGGGCGCCTGAACATCGGAGTCCTTGCTCGGGGGAGCCGCCGAGGCCGCCACCGGCGCGGGAGCCACCGCCGGCGCGGGCTGCTCGGTAGCGGCCGCGCTGGTACCTGCGGCGTCCAAGGCGCTCGCATCGTCGCCCAGCTGCAGATCCGGATCGAGAATCAGCGCCAGCGTCAGCGCCACGACATCGAAGCCATCTGCGCAGGTGCGCACATCGACCTCGCGCCGCCGCTCCCCCGCGGGCAGCGCCACACGGATCCGCAGCGTCCAGCTCCGCTCCGGCGCCCAGCTCACCTCCACGCGCGTGGGTGGCAGCTGCGACGGGTCCGGCGCATGCCCGAGCAGCGATTCGATCTGACGCTCCACCTCGCGCGTGTTCTGGCACTCGATGGGCCCCTGCCAGCGCAGCCACTCGGCTCCCGTGACCGCCGACTCAGCGCGCCCGCGCGCGCTCAGACACAGCAGCGCAAAACCCAGGCCGAGCGCCGCGACGCGCCGCGAGGACCTGGGGATGGCCCACACCATATCTCGGCAAGGATACGACCGATCGGCGCGCCGCGGTACATACGGCACGGAATTTTTTCAGTTCCGGCGCTCTCCAGCGAATCCCAGGGATGGCTCGAAACGGGAGCGCACCAAACCCCACCAGAATGTGCCCGCCGCGCGAGCGCCTTGAGCGAATTCGGCTCCCCGCACCGAATGCTCTCGGGGTAGTCGCAAGCAGCGGGCTGTGACAGCACCAACGAAAGCGCGGACCGCACGGCCCCAGACAGCTGTGCGATCAACGGCACTCGCCCACCGCTGCCGCTCTGCGACGGGGATGCGCGTGCTTGCCAAGCCACCTGTCCCGGCTGCTTCATCCACGGTGAGTGCATTGCCGCCGCTGCGAATGATTGCGACGGCCAAGTCGACGAGGGCTTCTCGTTTCAGACCGACGCAACCCAGGCCGCCGGGCTTCTGCGGCTAGCAGCTGAGTAGCCACTGCGTCCGCCGCGCGCTCGCGCGCAGGATCAATTGCAGCCGATGGGACTCTGGCTCAGCACAACGTCGTCCATCCAGACGTCGTTCGCGGGCTGCGGACTGAAGCTCTGCCAGCCGAGGATCACCTCGGTGTAGAGTCCGTTGAGCCAGGTCTGCGAAACCGGCACGTGCCAGCCCGAAGGCGAGTTGACGTCGCGCACGACCGTGCCATCGACCGTTGCAGTAGCTCGCGGCGTGCCGTCGTTGAGAAAGGCGATCTCGACACACTGCCACTGATTCGGCTTCAGGCCGGGCGCCGAACCCCAAAGGTCCATGGTCGGAGCTACCGCGTCGTTCCTCCCGGGTCCCACCATGTTGAACCCGAGGGCACCCTTCGCACCTCCGAAGCGAATCTCGTCGTTGCCGTCGTTGTCCACCGCACGCAGGCCGATGAGGGTTTCGTGATTGCTGACTGAGTCCTTGGCTACATTGCCCACGGCAATGCGACTCTTCAGGAACGCCCGAATGTAGATCTTGTTTGTTCCTTGCGGAAGCCGCATCGTCAACATCGCAGGCTGAGTCGCCGCTTCCGCGTGAAAGTGGATCGATTGGTTGCCGCGGAACTTGTCGCTGTCATCGAGCAACGCGAACTGCGGGTTACCCACCGCGTTCCCCGCGGTCGTCGTGTAATTGATCCAACGCTGCCACGCCGCGGGCTGCGTGCCCGGCGCGCCCGACTCGAAGTCATCGAAAAAGAAGGCGTCTCCGGGGGGATCGGGCAACTCGATGGCGTTTCCGCTGCCCGCCGCACCCACGTTCCCGCTGCCCGCCGCACCCACGTTGCCACTGCCGGCCGCACCCACGTTCCCGCTGCCGGCGGCGCCGACATTGCCGCTCCCCGCCGCCCCGACGTTGCCGCTGCCGGCGGCGCCGGTGTTGTTCGCGCTGTTGGTGTTGTTCGTGTTGGTGTTGTTGCCGATCAAGCCGCCGGTTTGGTTCGTTTCGCTGTTGTTGGGGCCGGTGCTGGGTGTCGAACCCGTCGTGTTGTTCGAGTTGGTGTTGCCCGGCTGGTTCTGCGCCGTCGATGTGGTGCCGGCGGCGCCGAAGCCCGGCATCGGGCCGTAGCTGGGCATGCCGTCCGTCTCGGGCGCGCTGCAGGCAGCGCACGCGAGCAGCACGCTCGAGAGCTGCCACCAAGCCGACGAGGCCGAGCCCGCCGAAACCGTCAATCCCGGACCGCGAAGAGAACCCAGCTTTTTTCGCACGCTAGTTTTTTACACGCCGCCGGTGTTGCAGCAAAGCCCTTCGCCGGGGACGCAAAAATTCAGTTCTGCGTGCGATCCGGAGTGCTCAGCGTGCGATCTCGCGCAGCGCACCCAGCAGGCGATCGACCTCAGGAGGGTGGTTGTAGTGCACCGCTCCGACGCGCACGACGCCCCCGCGCTCGGCGAGGCCGAGCCGTTCCATCAGGGTGAGGGCATAGTGATGGCCCGACCAGGCGAAGATTCCTAGCGCCGCCAGGCGCCGCGCAATTTCCGAGCCCTCGATCCCCGCCAGCGTGAAGCCGAAGGTGGGCACGCGTTGCGGCAGGTCTTCCGTGCGGGAGAGGCCGTACAGCTGGAGGCCCGGGATCTGGACCAGACCGTCCAGCATCTGCGCTGCCAGTTCCAGCTCGTAGCCGCGGATCGCTTGCATGCTGCGGAGCAGCGCAGGACGAGCCGTCAAGGCGGTCAGCGTCGCCGGGTCCGTGACTCCTCCCAGTTGCGCGAGGTATTCGAAGGTTCCTACCAGCCCCGCGATCCCCTCGTGGTTCTTGGTGCCGGTTTCGAGCTTCTCCGGACTGGTGCGCGGCGCCGGACGGATCTGGTAGGCGCGCAGGTCGTCGAGCAGCTCGCCCTTGCCCCACAGGAGGCCCAGGTGCGGCCCGAAGAATTTGTAGGCGGAGCAAACCAGGAAGTCCGCGCCCAGCGCCTGCACGTCGATCGGGCCGTGGGGGGCGTAGTGCACCGCATCGATCCAGACGCGCGCTCCAACCCCGTGCGCGAGCCGCGCAATGCGCGGCACGTCATTGATCGTGCCCAGGGCGTTCGAAGCGTAACCGACCGCCACGAGCCGGGTCTTGCGCGAGAGCAAGCGCTCGAAGGCAGCGAGATCGAGCGCAGCAGTGCCGGGCTGCAGCGGGATGCGGCGCACCACCACGCCCCGCTCCCCGAGCTCCAACCAGGGACCGATGTTGGCGTCGTGATCGAGATCGCTGACGATGACCTCGTCCCCCGCGGCCCAGCCGCGTGCCAGGCCCCGGCTCACGGCAAACGTCAGGCTGGTCATGTTGGGACCAAATGCAATCTCCGCCGCGGAGCGCGCGCCCAGGAACGCGGCACCGAGCTCGCGCGCGCGCCCGATCAGCTCGTCCGTGCGGCGGCTGGTCGAGAACTCGCCATGGCTGTTGGCATTGGCTTGCAGGAAGTAGTCCCGCACGCGGTCGATGACCCGCTCCGGTACCTGGGTTCCCGCCGGGTTGTCGAAATAAGCCACTGTCTGATCTGCCACGCGCAGCGCCAGTGAGGGGAATTGGCGGCGAACCCAGGCATTGTCCAACATGTGAGCCAGCATAGGCGCAAAGGCGAGGCGCCGGTATCCCTTTTGAGCACAACACCTGCTCGGACGAAGCGGGCATGCTAGTTAATGAGTGAGCCCTGATCTGCTGAGCCGCAGCCGCGATGACACGAGCAGCAGTGAAACACGAAGGGCCGGCGGCGCCGGGCGGGCGCAAAGTGCTCGCGTTGCTCACCTGCAACGCGAGTTTGCGCGACGACTATCAGGGTGCCCTGCGGCTGGGAATGGAACGGGCCTGCGCTGCCGAGGACGTGGACCTGTGGGTCTTCGCTGGGCGCAACAACTGGATCCGCTCCGCCGATCAGCACCGCCTGTTCCGCTTGCTCGATCCCACGCGCGTGCAGGGCATCGTGCTGGCCGCGGGTTTGATCGAGTCGTTCACGCCGCTGGCTGGGGTGCTGGAGACGCTGCGCGATCGCTGCGTGGTGCCCATGTGCTCGGTGGGGCAAGTCGTGCCGGGGCTGCCCTCGTTCCTGATCGACAATGCGGCGGCCGCGGCGCAGACGGCGCGCCACCTGATCCAGGTGCACGGCTGCCGCCGCTTTGCCTACATCTCGGGACCCAAGGACCACCACGAGTCGCGCGAGCGCCTGCGCGGAGTGCAGGAAGCGCTGGCCGCCCACGGCCTCACGCTCGATGAGCACTGCATCGCGACCGGTGACTTCGCCGTCTCGGGTGGGCGGCGCGCCGTCGCCGAGTTGCTGGAGCGCGGGCGCGATTTTGATGCGCTGCTGGCGGTGAACGACCACATGGCGCTGGGCGCGATCGAGGCCCTGCGCGACTCACGCCGGTCTTGCCCGGAGCGCGTGGCGATCGCCGGCTTCGACGACGCGGCCAGCGCGCGCTTCGGCGTCGTGCCGCTGACCACCATCCGTCAGCCGGTGCAGCGCCTGGGCGCACTCGCGGTCGAGTGCATCGTACGGGCCTGGCGAGGCGAGCCTTCCGCGCCGGTCACCATGCTCGGCACGGAGCTGATCTTGCGCGAGTCGTGCGGCTGCCGCGCCGCCGGGCTGATGGTCTCTCCCCTGCCCGACGCGGTCAGCGCCGAGACGCACGAAGAGCTGGCCGCGGCACTCGCCCCGGTGATCGAAGATTCGACGCGGCGGCAGCACTGGGCCGGCGCCCTGCAGCAGGCCGTGGAGGAAGAGCACCGCGGCCACGCCGGCGCGCTCGAAGGAGCCTTCGCGGCCCTGGTGCACGATGCAGGAGGTAGCCAGGTACCGCTGCACGAGCTGCAGCGCGCCGTCTCCGTGCTCTGGCGCAACACGAAGCAGGATGGCTCGAGCACGCTGGAGGGCGCGTTTCACGCGGCGCGCATCCGCATCGGCGCCATGATGTACCAGCGTGCCGGCGAACAAAATTTGCGCGACGATCAGCTGGTGGACGAGCTGCGACTCAGCTGCGAGCGCCTCGCGACTTCTCTGGAGCGTCCCGTCCTGGAACAAGCGATGGCCGCCGAGCTACCCCGGCTCGGGATCCGCAACGGCTTCATCGCCGCCTATCGCGCCAATGCGCCGGAGCAACTCGAACCGCTGCTGTGGCTGAAAGAGGGCGCGGCGCAGGCGCTGCCGGTCAAGCACTATCCGGCTCATCTGCTCTTGCCGGATGAAGTGCTGGGTCACGCGCAGCGCATCTCGCTCACCATTCTGCCGCTCACCGTCGAGTCGGAGCAGCTGGGCATTGCCGCGCTGGAGTTGCCACTCGGGTCGGAGGCCTACGCGCTGCTGCGCGAACAGATCGGCAGCTGCATCAAGGCCGCACAGATTCACGAGGCGATGCGCGTCCAAGAGCGCCTGCACGCGCAATCGCGCGAGCAGCAGCGTGTCACCGCGGAGCGGCTGCGCTCGCTCAGCTTGATCGCCGGCGGTGTGGCGCACGATCTGAACAACGCGCTCGGGCCGCTCGTGGCGCTACCGGAGGCGATCGTTGCGACCCTGAGTCGGACGGATGCGCCCGCGGGGCTGCAGGTGCCGCACGACGTGCTGGAAGACCTGGAAACGATCCGTCAGGCTGGCTTGCGCGCCGCCCATACGATCCAGGATCTATTCCTGCTGGGCCGCACGGATCAGGTTGCCAAGCGGCGCATCGACCTGTCTCGTCTGCTGCGTTCAGAAGGCGAGAATCTGCGGCGCCTGTGCGATCGGCCGGGTCTGGAGCTGGAGCTCCAGACCTCGAACCAGCCGCTGGTGATCCAGGCGTCGGGGCCGCACCTGCTGCGAGTGATCTCGAACCTGGTGTTGAACGCCGCGGACTCGATCGAAGGTAGCGGCAAGATCCAGATCCGCGTGCGCAGCGAGCGGCTACAGACGGGCCGGGACGGCATCGAGCGCATCGAGCCGGGCACGTACGCGGTGCTGGAGGTGACCGACACGGGCTCCGGGATTCCGCCCGAGCACCTGCCCCGGATCCTCGAGCCGTTCTTCACGACCAAGCGCCGCGCGGAGCAAGCGGGGGCGGCGGAGCGTTCCGGGACGGGACTGGGGCTCGCGATCGTGCAACGCATTGTCAAGGATGCCCTGGGGTTCATCGACATCCAGAGCCGGTTGGGCGAAGGTACGACGTTCTCCCTTTTCTTCCCGCGCGAGCCAGAACCCGTGATCTCCCCCAGCCACCCGCAGCTCGGCGCGCCGCGCGGCCACGAGCGGATCCTGGTCGTCGACGATGAAGCGGTGCAACTGCGCACCGCCCAGCGGCTGTTGCAGCATCTCGGCTACGCGGTGGAGACGGCGCAATCGGGCGAGCGCGCGATCGAAATGTGCTCCGGCCCGA
>JAICTU010000355.1 GCA_025936205.1 Polyangiaceae bacterium
TCGCGATCAGCGGGGTTACCACCATGAAGATGATGAGCAACACCAGCACCACGTCCACGAGCGGTGTGACGTTGATCTCGGCGCGGATCGGCGGTTTCACCCGCTCCTCGTGATCGCCGAAGATCAGGGTGCGTGCGGCGCGCCAGCGCGCCTGCCGATCGGAGCTCAGAGCCTTCACGCGTGAACTGCTCCCGCCAGCGGGGGGACGTGCGCCGGAATCGACGGCGTGTGAGAGGCACGCGCCGACTGGGACGCGAGACGATCCGCGAGCTCGCCGGTGGAGTCGTCGATGATGCCACCGAACTCATCCAGCTTGGCCGCGAAGAAGTTGTAGAACCACACCGCCACGATGGCCACTGCCAGACCCACGGCGGTGGTGAGCAGAGCTTCGGCAATACCGGCGGACACCGTCGCGAGACCGCCGCCGCCCTTGCTCGGATCCGCCATCTTCTCGAAGGCGGTGATGATGCCGAACACCGTGCCGAACAGACCGACGAACGGGGCCGAGGAGGCGATGGTTGCGAGCAGCGGTAGACCGCGACCGAGACCCGCCAGCTCGCGCTTCTTGGCGCGATCCATCGAGCGGCTCACGCCGTGCCCCAGCACCTCGATCTCGATGGTGTCCGTGGCGTGCGAACCGAGCCGCTCCAGGCCCTGGCGGTACTCCGACAGGCCCACACCGAGCACGCGCGCCAGCGGCGCATCATTCCAGCTCTCCGGCAGGCGGAGTGCCTCGTGCAGGCGCCCGGGCGTACCGATCAGCGGCTGCAACGCAGCGATGTACTCCAGCGAGCGCCGGCGGCCCTTGCGGAAGGTAATCAGGCGTTCAACCGAGACCGTGATCGCCATGACCGACATAATCAACAGCGTGATCACCACGAGCTTGGCGATCCCGCCCATCTGGGCCCACAACCCCAGCAGCGAAAAATCCATGTCCGTATCCTTTTGAATGGCTGCGAATTTAATCTGCGTGTGAAGCTGCGTCGCGCCGCCGAATCACTTCACGCGGTAGTTCATGTTGTAGCAGAAGCCCTGAGGCTGACCGTCGACGATGTAAGGGCGATATTTCCAGAGCGGAATCACTTTGGGAATTTGCATGTCGATCGCCGGGTTGCCTGATGGCTTCAAGATCTTCACGCTCGCGACCGACCCGTTCGCGGCGACGCAGATGCTGATCGTGTCGACGAATTCATCGCCACGAGCCACGTACTCTTCCGGAACGTTGATCTTGTAGGGTCGGACCAGCGGATTGATCGCCAAGAGCGAGTGACCCGACTTGGCGCTCAAGAGTTTGGGACCGGTGCTCTTGGGCGGCGGGGGAGCCACACCACCGAGCACGCCGCCGATGACGCCGCCAGCGACGCCACCTTCCACGCCGCCTTCTTGACCGCTGTCGTCTTCCTTCTCCTCTTCCTTCGCCGGCTCGGGCTCAGACTTCGGAGTCTCCTTCGGTGCAGTGATCACCTTGGGCTTCTCGACGGGCTTCACCTTCTTGGTGGCGGAGCGCTTCGCGGGCGGAGGCGGAGGCGGGGGAGGAGGCGGGGCGACGGACAGCGTCACTTCGATCGCCGGCATCGGCAGCTCGTCGACGTGCCAGATGGACTGCACGATAAGAAACGCGAGCCCGATCGCGTGTAGCAGGATCACGAACGTGGTGACCCACACCTTCAGGCTGCCGAATCTGCCACTCGGCTGCGCCTGTTGCTGGGACAGGATTGCTTCGAACGCCATGACTGTGAACCGTTATCAGCCCGAGGTGGCAGGGCTGCTGGAGGTGGAGCTGCCTGCGGCCGGAGCCGGGTTGCTACCAGGAGCGGGGGCCGCGGAAGGCGCAGCCGGGGACGGCGCAGCGCCAGCTGGAGCTTCATTGCTGCCAGTGGCACCTGTGTTGGGTGGAGTGCCACCAGCAGGGGGCGGCGGTGGGGAAGCCGAAGGATTCCCCATGGCGTTAGCCTTCGCGAGCCACTCGTTGGCCAGGTTGACCAGCGGTTCCCACTCGGCGGGCTTCTCGAGATAAGCGAACGACTTCTGCCGATAGATCATGCTGATGAAGCCGATGGCCTCACGATAATTCGGCCTCAAGTCGATCGCCCTCTGCAGGTACTTGAGCCCGATGTCGGCGAGGCGTACGCGCTCATTGCCCACGATGTCACCGACCGTGAAGGGCGGGGGCATCTTGGTGGGAAGCGGCGGGGGCTCCGCCTTTGCGTGCTTCCTGCCGCGGCGTTTGCTCGGCTTGGGCGGCGGCGGAGGAGCCTCGTTCGGATCTGGACGGGGATCGTAGCCCGCCTTGTCCATGCCGCCCTTCTGGTACAGCCGCTGGAAAACCATCGCGCCGACGGCGTACTGCTCTTCCGCGTCCTTATCGTCGATGTCGGCGCGCGTCATCGCCCAGCGCAGCGCCTCGTTCCAGTGATCAGCCTTCGAGTGCACGCTGATCAGGCCGTTGATGGCGGCCATGTTCTTGGGATCCGCTTTGACCTGGGCTTCGTAGATCTCGACCAGCTTGTCGAAGCGGTCACCGTCGAAGAGCGTCTGGATGTACAGGCGATCGCCGCGCGGATCTTCGGGCGCCAGTTCCTTCATCTTCAGGAACGAACCCGTCGCGCAGTCCACCGCCCGCTGCTGCTCCGCGGACTTGCTGCCGGGAGCCATCATCTGACGACAGGCCAGACCCTTGTTCAGCGCGACCACGGGCAGGTCGGAATACTTCTGCTCCGCGATCTCGTACTCGCGCACCGCACCCGCATAGTCGCCTTCGAGGTACTTGTTGTTGCCGGCACGGGCGTGATGACGCGCCTGGAGCTCGGAGCAACCCGTTGCCAAAAGCGCCAAACACAGGCCGCCGAGCAAGCGCCCTCCGAGCAAGCGCCCTCCGAGCAAGCGCCCTCCGAGCAAGCGCCCTCCCAGCGAACCTGTACAGCTGCGTCTCAAACCGTGCCTCGTATCCATGTTGGACTGTGTGGAGGGATGCTCCACTTTTTGCCGAGCTTTCTCTAGATTTTCGCCCGGTCTTGCAGCCGAAACTGCGTTCATGTTGGCATTGCTGAAAAACACGCGGTCTGACGCCTTGATGGGAATTGAGCCCAGAGGGCCGGCACTATACGTGGCCGGAGGCCTTGCGCAAGTGTGAGAAACGCCGGCCTAAAGCGCTATTCAACTCTTTCTGCGAATATTCCGCTAGGGGAAAAGAAGCGTGGCTTCTCCGAGACCGCTGCGGTACATGGGCGCTCCAAAATAGCGCGCACAAACAAAGTACGCACAGCGGGCTACGTGCGGTTTGCTCGTGAGGAGGAAGAGCCTTGCCCTCGTTCATTACAGTTTCGTCTTCTCGTGTCTGGCAGCTCGTCAGATGGTTGGCTTGTTCGATTTCTCTGGCAGTTCCCTTGGCGGTTCTGCTCTTGCCCCGGGGGGCGTTAGCGGCAGCTGAATCCGCGGGAGGGGGTGAAGCCAATCTCATCTTGCCGGACCTGGGGAGCGTGACGGTCATGGGCACCAGTGGCCGCTCGATCTTGCTCGTGGGTCTACTGATCGCGATCGCCGGGATCGTGTTCGGCATCGTCGCCCTGAATCAGGTGAAGAGCCTGCCCGCGCACCGCTCGATGACTGAAATCTCGCAGCTCATCTGGGAGACTTGCAAGACTTACCTGATCACCCAGGGCAAATTCTTGCTCTGGTTAGAGGCACTCATCGGCCTCGTGATCGTGGTTTATTTCGGCGCACTGCGCGGGTTCCCAGCGCTGAAGGTCGTGACGATTCTCGCGTTCAGCGCGATCGGCATCGCCGGCAGCTATGGCGTGGCCTGGTTCGGGATCCGCATCAACACCTACGCCAACTCGCGCACGGCATTCGCGAGCCTCTCGGGTGAAGCACACCCGGTGTACGCGATCCCGCTGCGTGCGGGCATGAGCATCGGCATGCTGCTGATCAGCGTCGAGCTGGTGCTGATGCTGATGATCCTGCTGTTCGTCCCCGGCGACTATGCAGGCCCCTGTTTCATCGGTTTCGCGATCGGCGAGTCGCTGGGCGCTTCGGCGCTGCGCATCGCGGGCGGCATCTTCACGAAGATCGCCGACATCGGCTCGGACCTGATGAAGATCGTCTTCAAGGTAAAGGAAGACGACGCGCGCAACCCGGGCGTGATCGCCGACTGCACCGGCGACAACGCCGGCGACTCCGTCGGTCCCAGCGCGGACGGCTTCGAGACCTACGGCGTGACGGGCGTCGCACTCATCTCCTTCATCCTGCTGGCAGTGCACAGCCCGACGGTGCAGGTCCAGCTGCTCGTCTGGATCTTCACCATGCGCGTGGCGATGCTGGTGGCGAGCGTGGGCTCCTACCTGGTCAACGAGGTGGTCCAGAAGGGCGCCTTCAAGGCTCCCCAGCGCCCGGACTTCGAGGCGCCGCTGACCGCGCTGGTCTGGATCACATCGATCGTCTCGATCGCCCTGACGTTCGTCGTCTCCTACCTGATGATCAAGGACCTGGACGACGGCTCGCTCTGGTGGAAGCTGTCGCTGATCATCAGCTGCGGCACGCTCGCGGGCGCGGTGCTGCCGGAGATCGTCAAGGTCTTCACCTCCACGCACTCGGCACACGTCTCTGAGGTCGTCACCGCTTCGCGCGAGGGCGGCGCTTCGCTGAACGTGCTCGCGGGCCTCACCTCGGGCAACTACAGCGCCTTCTGGATCGGCGGCGTCATCGCCTTGCTCATGGCGGCCGGCTACGGCACGAGCGAGCTCGGCATGGCCCATCTGATGCTCTCGCCGGCAGTCTTCGCCTTCGGTCTGGTGGCGTTCGGCTTCCTGGGCATGGGCCCAGTGACGATCGCCGTCGACTCTTACGGCCCGGTCACCGACAACGCGCAGAGCGTGTTCGAGCTCTCACAGATCACCGAGCTGCCGGAGGCCCCCGCCGAGATTCAACGCGACTTCGGCTTCAAGCTCGACTTCAACAAGGCGAAGCACCTGCTGGAGGAGAACGATGGCGCCGGCAACACCTTCAAGGCAACCGCCAAGCCGGTGTTGATCGGCACGGCCATCGTTGGCGCCACGACCATGATCTTCTCGATCGTGGTGTCGCTGACGCACGGGCTGGAGAGAGATCTCGACAAGCTCAGCATCCTGCACCCGCCGTTCCTGTTCGGTCTGCTCGCGGGTGGCGCGGTCATCTACTGGTTCACGGGCGCCACCACGCAAGCGGTGGTCGCAGGTGCCTATCGCGCGGTGGAGTTCATCCGCCGCAACATGAAGCTCGAGGGCGCGACCAAGGCCTCGATCGAAGACAGCAAGAAGGTGGTGGAGATCTGCACGGTCTACGCCCAGAAGGGCATGACCAACATCTTCCTCACCATCTTTTGCGGCACCCTCGCGTTCGCGTGCCTCGACCCGTTCTTGTTCATCGGCTACCTGATCGCTCTGGCGTTGTTCGGGCTGTTCCAGGCTCTGTTTCTGGCGAACGCGGGCGGCGCCTGGGACAACGCGAAGAAGATCGTCGAGGTGGAGCTGGGCGACAAGACGTCCGAGTTGCACGACGCGGTGGTCGTGGGCGACACGGTGGGCGATCCCTTCAAGGATACGTCCAGCGTCGCGATGAACCCGGTGATCAAGTTCAGCACGCTGTTTGGTGTGCTGGCGGTGGAGCTCGCGGTGGAGCTCGAGCGCTCGACCAGCTTGACGCTGGGCATCGTGTTCGTGCTGGTGATGTGCTTCTTCATCTGGCGCTCCTTCCACTCCATGCGCATCGGCGGCGACGCAGCCGCGCCGGCCGCGCAGCATCCGCATCAAGTGGCGGTCTCGAGGGAGTAACCACGTCACCGTCATCTGGCGCCGGGGGGCTGGCTTGAAGGTAGCCCTCCGGCAGCTGCGTCACAGCTATGGGCCGCACGCGACGCGTGCGGCCTTGGCCGTCCATGAGCTCGACGTGCCCTCACAGGCGAAGCTGTGCCTGATCGGCAGCTCCGGCTCGGGCAAGACCACGCTGCTCAACATTCTCGCCGGCGTGCTGGCACCCGCGGCGGGCAAGGTCGAGATCGCCGGGCAAGACCTGTTTGCGCTGTCGGAGTCCCAGCGCGATCGCTTTCGCGCGCAGCACATCGGCTGTGTGTTCCAGACTCTGAACCTGCTGCAGGGCCTGAGCGTGCTCGAGAACCTGACGCTGGCACAGCGCTTTGCCGGCATCCACAGCGCTGCTGCACGGCGCAAGGGACTGGAGCTGCTGGAAACGCTTGGACTCGCGGAGCGAGCGCGCGCGCGGCCCTCACAGCTCTCGCTCGGTGAACAGCAGCGAGTCGCGATCGCGCGGGCAGTGTGCAAGGGCCCGGGGCTGGTGCTGGCGGATGAGCCCACGGCCAGCCTCGACGATCAGAATGCCTTTGCTGCCATCGATCTGCTGCTCGAAAGCAGCCGCCAGAGCACGCTGATCCTCGCCACGCACGACGCGCGGGTGCGCGAGCGCTTCGAAACAGTTTGTTCGCTCGCGGAGCTCGCGGCCGCGCGGAGCGACTGAGCCCATGCGCGCTTACCAGCTGATCCTGCGCAATGTGTCGCAACACCGCCTGAGTTCGGCGCTGACGGTGCTCAGTGTCGCGCTGGGAGCGCTCCTGCTCAGCGCGATCCTGCTCCTGCGCGCTGCCACGGAAAACAGCTTCTTCGGGCCGAGCCGCGGCTTTTCACTGGTGGTGGGGCCGCCAGGCTCGCGGCTGGAGCTGGTTTTGAACACGATCTTTCAGATCGGTCAGAGCCCGGGGCTGCTCGCCTACGACGCCTTCGAGGAGCTCGAAAAGAACCCCTCGACCGAGCTGGCGGTTCCGTACGCGGTCGGTGACGCCTTTCGCGGCTTCCGCGTGGTCGGCACCTCCGACGGCTTCTTCTCGCCCAGGTTTCCCTATCCCGCCGCGGCCGCGACAGCGGACAAGTTCAGCGCGGGCCGGCCCTTTCGCTTCGACGCCGCCGCCTTGCGGGCACGGCTCGATGAGCTTGCGGCGGGCACGCGCGCGGAGGCTGGCGCGACCGGCGGCGCCGCGCTGGCAGCGCCGGAGCTGGGTGTGGCGGAAGCCGTACTTGGTGCGAACGTAGCCCGACGGCTCGACATCCGGCTCGGCGATCAGATCGAGCCAACCCACGGCGTGGACGGCGCCGGCGTCGCGCACGAGCACGCGCAGCTCTGGACGGTGGTGGGCATTCTCGAGCGCAGCGCCACGCCCATCGACGATCTGGTCTTGATCAATCTGGATTCGTTCTTTCGCATTCCCGATCACCGCGGCGGCATCATCCCGGAGAGCGGTAAGCCCGCCATCTCGGCGGTGGTGCTGTTCCCCAAGCCGGGCGTGCACAAGGCGCTGTTGCTCGGGCAGCTCAACAAGCGCACTCAGCTGCAGGTGGCCGACGTGGATGGGGAGGTGCGGCGCCTGTTGCACATTGTCGGCAATGTCGATCGGGTGTTTTTCGTGATCGCCGCCCTGGTCGTGTGGATCGGCGTGGTCTCGGTCGCCGTGGGCATCTACAACACGCTCGCGGCCCGCCAGCGTGAGCTGGCGATCTTGCGCATCCTGGGCGCGCGGCGCCGGACCTTGTTCGGCATGCTCGTGGGAGAAGCCACGCTGCTCAGTGCCTTGGGCGGGGCGCTCGGACTATTGCTCGGACATCTACTGGTGGCGGCCGGGGCCGGACTGATCGAACAAAGCTCCGGCGTGAGACCGCGCCCGTGGCTGCTGTTGCCGGAGGAGGCCCTGGCGTATCTGCTCTTGGTGGCGGCTGGCGCGCTCTCGGGTCTGCTGCCTGCCACCCGAGCCTACCGGAGCGACGCCGCCGCGAACCTGGCGCCGCTGTCCTGAAGGAGTGCCGGTCATGAACGAGCCACAATCCAGACCCCATCGTTTGCGCTGGAGCACCCTGGCCGAAGTGCTGGCGCTCGGCGCCGGCTGCGTGGTGCTCTTCTACTACACTTGTCGCGACGACTCCGATCGGCCCTCGCCCGAGCGCAGCGCGCGCGTGTTCTCGGCGCCGCGCGATCCCGCTGCTGCCGGGAGCTCGGACGCCGAGCGCAGCCGGCGCGAAATCGAGCTCTGGTTCACCGGGATTCTCACGGGCGTCGCCACCGGCGGGGTCCAGGAAGAGCAGCGTTCCGAGATTCAGCACCACCTGCTGCAGGTGCTGGAACAGCGCGGCTCAGGCCGCCCGGAAACGCGCGCCAACGCGGCCGGTATGATCGTCCAGCAGCTGTTCGATCGAGCGAAGCTCGCAAGTGTGACACCGGAGCTGAGCGGACGTCAGCGCGCGGCGATTCAGGCCATGGCGCGCGAGATGACGCGTCAGCTGCTGCTGCTCGCGGTGGGAGCGTCTCCCGGGGCGGATGCGCTACCGATCTCGCTGCCCGAGGGCTACACCAAGCTCGACTGGAAGCACATGGGAGGTTTCCGCTACGTCGAGGGCGGCGAGCTCCCTCCCGACATCCGCGCTCTCGACGGCAGCAATGTTGGCGTCGCAGGTTTCATCTTGACGCTCGGGGAGACCGAGCGGATGCACGAGTTCATCCTGCTCGAATCACTCTGGGGCTGCTGCTTCGGAGCCGTGCCGGAGCTCAATCAGACGATTGTGGTGCGACTCGCTCCGGACCGCGCGTTCGACTACACGGGGGCGCCCGTATTGATCACGGGCAAGCTGGAGGTGGGCGAGGAAAAACAGGGGGGCTTCGTGGCCAGCCTGTATCGCATCGTCGACGCCACGGCAGCTCCGCTCGAGGCTCCGCGCAAGTGATCAGCGCGAGTAGCCCGTGCGAGAGCTCCTCAGGTGCGGCCAGGCCAGGCGTGCACGTGCTGCGCGTCGCAAGCAGCTTCGGCCCCGGGCAAGCTCGCTTGAAGCCAACCGCGTACACCGTTCTGCCAGAGGTCTTGCGCCAGGCACGCGGAGAGCGCCAGCAGCAACGTCCAGCGCGCGGGCCCGGGTAGCAGCGCGGACAGGCTGGCATCGCCGCAGCGATCCCACAGTATGCCCAGTGCGAGCGCCGCTGCCCCGAGCGCAGCCACGAGTGACTGTGCTCGCGCTCGGTGGGGCGGAGCGGCGCCCAGGGCGCGGGCAAGGGGAGCGAACAGCAGCACAGCCCCCGCCGCGACACCGGGGACGCCCTGACTCACCAGCACGGCGGCGAGGGGGGCCGCCGCCGGAGCGCTGGCGTAGGCCAGGGCTGCCGCGACGAGCGACCACCCCAGGCGCGTGGGTGTTGCGAGTGCGCCGCCCACGCCGCCATGAAAAGCGGCAGCATAGGTCGCCGCCAGCAATCCCAGCAGGGTCCAGCCCGCGAGCTGGGTGACGCCGCGCTGCAGCGCGGCCCGCAGCCGTGGTGCGCGTGTACTGGCGGCCGCGACGCGGAGATCGAGCAACGCCCGCCCGGCCAGCCCGAGGCAGAGCCAAGGTGAGAGCTCCAACGCGAGCTGCAGCAGGCGCTGGAGCAGCTCCATCACGCCTGGCCCGTCATCACCGTCGAGTGCGACGATCAGGATGAACGCCGCGGCCCCCGCTCCCAGGTCCAGCGCGCGCTTCGCCAGAGAACGCCGCGGGGGCTGGAGCAGCGGAGCGCCGGCTGCGCCGGCGTCACTCTCCGCCAGGCCTTCGTGCGCAACGATGTGCACCAGTACGCCCGCGGCGATGGCGTCAGCCCAGCCGTGCAGATCGTGCCA
>JAICTU010000337.1 GCA_025936205.1 Polyangiaceae bacterium
CGCCCTCGCGGAACGCCACCTGGCCGTCGCCGAGCGGGGGATCGCAGCGACGCTGAGCGAGGTACAGTCGCTGCGTGCCCTGCTGGCCGCGCTGCAGGCGGCCATCGTCGAGAGCCAGCGCTATCCCTCGCAAGCGCTGGAGTTGGTCACGGGTGGCGCCCGGAGTGAGCTCGCCGCCAGGGCACGCGCGCTGCGCGCGCGCGTGCTCGAGGCGCTGCGCGAGCGGCTGCTGGAGCGCGGCTGCACGCCGCAGCAGGCTGGCCCGCGGGCGCGAGCCGTGTTCGGCGTGATCGGCGAGTTGACGGCCCAGCTCGGCTGGACGGAGCCCGAGCAAGCCGTGGCGCTGCAGAAAGAGCTGCTCGACATGGCCGTCACTCACGCCGAGCGAGATTGAGCGCGCTGCTGGCTCGAGCCAGCGCCTGAGGCTCGCCGATCAAGTCGATATTTTGCCACTTACCCGAGAGGAAACGCAGCCCAAAGCACAGGGAAAGCAGCAAGATATAGCTCACCATCATGATCATCACGGCGGTGACGCCGCCGCCGCGCTGCAGGATGAAATACCAGGAGCCGGGGATGAACACGCACCAGGCCAGGAGTACGCGCACGATCATGCACCAGGTCGTGTCGCCCGCCGCGCGCAAGGCCTCGCTGAGCGTGATCCCCACCGCATCGAACAGCTGCCAGAACGCCGAGAAGCTCAGCATGAGCGCGCCGGTGACGACGAACTCCAGCAGGCGTGGCCCGGGATGGGCAAAGATGCCCATCAGCGGCTCGGGCACGCTGAAATAGAGCACGCCGATCGAGACCATCCACACGGCCGCAGCAGCCAACGTCAGACGCACGAAACGCCGCACCTCGGCGATCTCCCGGCGCCCGATCGATTCTCCGACCAAGATCGCACCGGCCGAGGCCAGACCGAAGGCCGGCATGAAGGCCACCGAGTTCAGCTGCATCACCACGTTGAACGCGGCGAGCGCCGTGGTCCCCAGGTGCGCCACCATCAGATCGATGAACACGATGAACGCGGCAAACTCCAGGAACCAGTTGATGCCGTTGGGCACGCCGAAGCGGATCACGCGCCAGAACTCGCGCCCGACCAGCTGAAAGCGCTCGGGCTTGGGCGGCGCCCCCCAGCCGCGCGCGAACGGCACCGCGATCGTGACCAGCCCGAGGCAGGTGGCGATCACGCTGGCCCAGGCGGCACCCGCCACACCGTAACCGGGCAGTCCCGCGCGGGGCTCGATCAGCAGATAACAGCCGAGCACGTTGGCGACCATGGCCGTGACGCCCGCGACCATCGCCAGCCGCGTGTTGCCGAGCCCACCGTACCAATTGCCGAGCGCCTCGATCGCAACCGCAGGCCCCACCGAGAGCAGCCGGATCGCCAGATATGTCTGCATCTGGCCGCGCACCACGCTGTCGTAGGTGACGGCTCCGAGCAGGCGCGGCAGCCAAGGAACGATCGCCAGCGCGAGCAGCTGCGCCAGCACGGCGAGGCCGAGCCCGTACCAGGCGTAGCGGCGCACCGCGGCCAGGTCCCCGCGCCCGCGCAGCTGCGCGGCGAAGCTCTGCAGGATGAAGACGGTGCCGGTCGGAAAGATGATGGCCAGGAAGGCGTTCAACGAGCCGGTCGTCACGGCGGCCAGCGGGGCCTCACCGAGCGGCGCGGTCATCAACGCGTCGCAGAAGCCGATCACCGACTGCGAGGCGCGGGCGAGTACGATCGGCCACGCCAGCTGAAAGAGACGGAGCAGAGCTGGCGCGGCAGCCCGCGGCGCTGGGTCGACCATGAAGGTCGGGCACTATGGAGCTCGCCCACCCCTGCCCGCAAGGGCGGAGTCGCCCGCGCTACCAGTTCCAGGTCAACCAGAAGCCCCGGAGTGCAAGCCCGATTCCGACCGTGCTGCGGGTACGTTCTGAATCCTGGCGCTGACTCCTGTGCAAGTGACGGGACCGCGAACGACCTGGTCCGCGCCTTCCATGTGACACCCTCTGCAACAGCCGGCTCCCTCCCACCCTGTGGGCAGGCCCGCTCACCCCCCACACGCGCTGTTTGAAACAGCGTGCCCCGCACGCCCACCGTCGGATCAAAATGTCGTGACGACAGCGGGTAGCGAGCCGCATTTCACTCGCGACGGCGCGGGTGAGGCCGTTCGAAGGGGCGTGGCACGTGCCTTGCGTTGATGCCTGGGTACGGTGGCGGGCAGCGGGCTCGCAACGAAAGGACTTTGCAATGAAGCGTTGGACTCTGTTGGTTTTGCCGGCCCTGTGCGCATGTACGGAAAGCGTCGAGTCGACCGACGTCCGCACCTCCGGTGTGTATCCGGAGTTTCAGGTGGTGGCCGACGGCTCAGGGAATACCAACGCGTCCGCCCGACTCAAGGTGGGTGGCAATGACTCGAACACGTTCCTCGATCTCCAGGGCTCGGATGTGCTCGAGGTCAGCGCCAAAGGCCAAACCCAGCGCATGACGTCCTCCGGCGACCACGGCTACGGCGCTCGCTTTGCCTTCGACGAAGCCGGCACCGAGTTCGTGTTCTCCTTCCGGCGCGGAGAAGAAGACACTGGGGCCGTGCACTCGGCGGTCACGCTGCCGGAGCCGTTCGCGCTGCAGATGGGCACCACGGAGGCCTCCCGCGCGGCGGACGCCGTCTCCTTCAGCTGGGATCCGCCTGCCGGCGGCAACGTGAACTGGGATCTCGACGGTGATTGCGTCTGGCCGGAGCACGGGAGCACGCTGGACGACGGCAGCCACACGCTCAACGTCAGCGACGTGCGCGCCTTCGGCGAGGAGACCGAGAGCTGCTCGGTGCGCCTGACCGTGCAGCGTGCGCAGAAAGGCACCATCGACTCTGCCTTCACCGAGGGCGGAGAGAACCGCGCCTACCAGCTGCGGGCGCAGACCTTCACGTCCAAGCCTTGAAGCGGATCAGCTCCGCCCCGATGTCGGCGAGCGTATCCGCATACGCAGCCTGCGGATAGCGCCCGGAGTTGTACGACTGCCGGAACAGTGGCTCGTTCTGGCAGCTGAGCCCGTACACCTTCACGCCCGCGAGCGCGTAGAGCTGCAGCCCGTCGATCAACCATTCGGCGAAGCGCTGCCGCCGGCTGGGGCACATGGCCCCGCCATTCTTGGTCCCGTCCGGATTGGGCTGCCCCTCGAAGATGCGCTCACGATTGGAGGCGCATTTCATGCTCGCCGGTGCCGACCAGATGCTCAGAATGGTCTTCAGCGGCACGCGGCTGGCGGCCGCCTGGTTGCGCAGCCTCCATCACCGGGCGTTGCTTCAGCCAATCGGCGTCCGCCTCGTCGCCGCCGATCTTGTCGCTCGGAGGATAGTACTCATTGCGCCACATGCTGAGCCCGAGGTCGTCGATCACCAACCGGGCCCACTCCGGCGAGGCCAGCTCCCGGGCCTCGCCCCACCACGAGTCGCGCGCGCCAAAGAAGCCGAAGCCCTCGATCGTCTGGTACTTCGCGTTCCGGTCGACGCGCACGCTGACGCGCGGCGCCGCCGCCCGCGCCGGCAGCCCCGCCCCCAATGCCAAGAGCCCGAGCGTGCGCGAGAAACGGCGGCGGTCCATCCGCCTGCAAGTGTAACACGGGCGCTGGAGTGCTTCAGCGCCCGGCGAGGGCCCGCGACGGACTGACGGCCGCGGGCGCCGGCACCCATGCCGCAAGCAGCCGCTCAGCGACGGGGCGCTGACGCGCAGATCCGGTGGGCGGCGGCGGGCTCGTTCCAGTTCCGGGACGCCGGCGTCTCAGTGCGGGCTTGGAGCGAGCTACGCGACGCGCGGTTTGCTGCAGCGCCCGCTCGCCCCCCTGCTCTTTTCGAGCTCATCGCGCTCAGGCTCCGGCCTCGCGCAGCAGTTTGTCGACCACGTGGCTCGCGATCGGGTGGTAGCCGTTGCGGTGGCGCTCGAAGGTGGCGCGGGCGAGCGGGCGCGTCTCCGGGCGCGCCGCCAATGCGCGGTACAGCGGCTTGAGGTATTTCATGCGACCTACCTCGCCCAGGAAGGCCTCCGCGCACGGCAGCGCCGGGGCGTAGCCGGACTCGACCGCAACCTGCAGCCAGGCGGAGCGGACCTCGCTGTTGCGGCTGGTGGCGAGCCCGAAGCGCTGATCGAGCGCGGCGCAGGTCTCGTGGGGCGTGGGATGCGGCAGAGCGTCGAGATACAGCTGCCATTCGAGCGGCGTGAACTGCGCGCCGGTACGCGCGTCTGGGACGGCGGGAGGTATCGCCTGCAGCTCCGCCAGGCGCGCGGAGCGCGGCTCGGGAGCGCTCGCGGGTATGCCGGGGCCATGGAGATAGTCAGCGGCGTGCGCGCGCCCGAGCGCCCCCGGCAACTCACTCTCCAGGAACTCCAGCAGCTCCTCCGTCGTGATGGAGCAGAAGCGGAAGCGCTGCATGTAGCGGCGCAAGAACGCATCCCAGCGTTCACGGCCCTCGGACTCCTCCAGCGCGCGCAGCAGCAGGTAACCCTTCTCGTAGGGCACGATGCTGAAGGCGTGATCGGGGTCGATGCCCTGGAGCCGGGTGCGCAGCTGCGTGAGCTCCGGCTGGGCGGCGAGCTGCCCCAGATCGCGCCGCAGCTCGCGCCGGCCAACGGCAGCGTGCAACTCCGAGGCTTCTCGCCCCTCCAGCGCCTCCAGGATGCGGCGCTCGGCGTACACGGTAAAGCCTTCGTTCAGCCAGAAGTGCTCGGCGGTGGCGTTCGAGACGAGATTACCGGTCCAGGAGTGCGCCAGCTCATGCGCCACCACGTTCACGAGCGAGCGATCGCCCGCGATCAAGGCCGGTGTGAGGAAGGTGAGCCGTGGATTCTCCATGCCGCCATAAGGGAACGACGGTGGCATCACCAGCAGATCAAAGCGCTCCCAGTCATACGCGCCGAACAGTCGCTCGGCAGCCGCGATCATGGCCTCCACCCCGCTGAACTCGCGCGCGGCCGCGTCCAGCTGCGGCGGCTCCGCCCACACTCGCACGCGCGGCGAGAGATCGCGGCTGGCCACGTCCCCGACGGCCAGCGCCAGCAAGTAGGGCGGGATGGGCTGCGGCATGCGCCAGTGATCGACGGCGCGCCCGCTCGCGCCCGCCTCGCGCCGCTCGAAGCTGGCTGCCATCAAGCTGCGCAGCTCGCTCGGCACGTCGAGACGCGCCGTATAGGTCACGCGCCGGCGCGGCGTGTCCTGCAGGGGCACGATCGAGCGCGCATGGATGGCCTGGCACTGCGAGAACAGGTACGGATGCCGCCCGGCCGTCTGCGCCGGCTCGAGCCAGCCCAGCGCCGAGGCGCGACTCGAGGTCTGGTAGCGCACGCGCACGCGCAGGGCCGCCGCGGGCAGCTCGATGCGGAGCCGCGCGCCGAGAATTGGGTCGGGCGCGCTCAACGAGAAAGCGAGCGGCTGCCCTGCCCCGTCTGTCACCGATGCGATGGTGAGCTCGCGCGTGTCCAGATCGAGCACGCGCTCGCGCCCCGTGCCCGCCCGAAGCTGAAGCGTCACCTCGCCCGTGAGTGAGCGCGTCTCGAAGTCGACCTCGAGGGCCAGGTCGAAGGACTCCGTCTCGGGTTGGTCGGAGTCACACCAGGAATGCGGGTCGAAGCGTGTCACGGGGCGCAGTCTCGCCGAGACCCCGCCGGGGCGCCAGAGCGGGCGGCGTTCTTTTTTGGGCAAGCGGGCAGTGCACGGCAACTCGCGTCGCCAAGCCCCCTGCCCGCTCGTTCCCTCAATGCGGCACGTTGGGCGCCAGCACCGTATACGTCACGAACACCGGGTTCGACTGGACCCCCACCTTTGCCACCGGCACGCCCTCCTGCGTGACGGCGGTGATCTCGACGAAGCCGGGTGGGATCTGGATGAAGCCCCCGACGCCGCTCTCATCCGTCTGGGTTGCGGTGTTGCTGATCACGCCGCTGTCGAAGTAGAGGGGCGACGCCACATCTTGATACTCGGCGATCTGCAGCGTCACGCCAGGCGCGGGCTTGCCGTCGCAGTCGATCACCGTCATGAAGACGCCGCCCGTACCCGGGACCAGCGAACCGCCCGCCGCGTCGATGACCAGCGGCAAGGACGCGTAGGGATAGAGCTGGAGCGCGATCGGATCGCTCTGGTCTGCGACGACCGGCGGGTTGAAGAACCAGAGCACCGGGGCATACACGGGCACGTTGCAGGCGTCGCTGGGCGCCGCCCGGTCGCACTCGGGCGCCAGCTGGCAGAGCAAATCTCCCGCCGCGACACCAAAGGTGTTGGTGTCGTAGCAGCGCGCTACCGCCGTCGACACTTCGACATAGCCGTCGAAGCCGCGTGCGCCGGTCGGCACCGAGAACTCCAGCGCGCCGCCGCGATCCTGGATGTCGACCTGGCGCGGGCTCAGGCAACCCACATCCAGCTTGTCGCACACGCGCGCGTGCAGGCCTCGCACCGGCAGCGTGCAGTTCGAGATGAAGTCGCACGCCTGAAAGCGCACCGTCGCCGAAGGAGCCCTGGGAGCCGGAGCCTCGCTCGCGCCCTGCAGGCAGCGCCAGGGCCCGGCCGGCGCCAGCGAGAGCGTGCTCGAGTCGGGCAGATCGAGGACTTCCGAACAGCCCGCGAGAGCGAGCAGGATCGCAGCCCCCCCCACGCTGCGCGTTACCATGTGCCCGTCAGCTCCAGGGACCACCCGCCATGGTTTTGGTACACGCTCGCGTCGAGATCGAGGCCCGTGAGGGATGCCTGCTCCGATCGCTCCGAGCGTTGCGTGCTGGGCCAGAAGTAGAGCGCGGCACCGAGCGCGAGCAACGCGCCGCCCGAGGCGAGCCCGATGGTCGAAACGCGCGCGTTGGTCTCGGCGCTCCTGGCGGCGTCGATGCCGCGCTGCTCGCGGCACACGTTGCCGTCACACAGGCGCCGCATGGTGTGGGTCTCGTCGATCGCTGCAAATCCGAAACCGGCGCCGATGCCGATCGCGGCCACGCCCGTGACCGCCAGGGCCACCGCCCCCCACTCTCCGGCCGTCATGCCGCCGCTGCTCACTGGCGGAAGCGCAGCAGCGGGCGCCAGTGCCGGAGGTGGCGTCGTGACGAGCGAGGGCTGGCTTGCTGCTGCTTCAGCATCGCGCAGGGCCACGAGCCGCTCGTTGGCGACCTGGATGCGATCGCGGACCGCTCCGGGGTCGGTGATGTAGCGACGATAGAAGTTGATGGCCAGCGGGCGATCGCCGAGCTTCGTGTCGTAGATGCGGGCGATGTTATACAGGATGTCGGCGTTTGGCGAGCTGTCATACGCCTCCACGTACAGCGCCACCGCTTCTGCAAAGCGCTTGCCCTGATAGGCATCGAAGGCTTGCGCCGCCTTCTCTTCCGAGAGCGCGACAGCGCTGTCAGCAGCGGTTGTTTCCGGCTCGGCCGCGAGCGCGGCGCGCGGCGCGCCGGCGACCAGGCCGGCGATCAGCAATGTTACAAACTTGGCAGTCATCACTCGAGCACCTGCACACGAGGCGTACGCGCCTCGATCAGTTGGATCTGGGGAGCCTTCTTGGCGGGCGACGTCTTGGCGCTGGCTGCGGATTCTGCGCGCGCTGGAGGCGATGCAGACGAGCTGGCGGCGGCGACCGGTGCGGGGCGGCGGCGCGCTGCCGCTCTCACCGCGCGCGGAGCCGGTTCCGCCCGGGGCAGCGCCTCGACGTGCTCGTCCTCGTTCCTTTGCTGCAGCGCCGGCTCCGGCGCAGGCCGCTCGCGGAGCTCGGGCTCGAGCGGCTCACCCGGAGCCGCGGCCTCGCCCGCTCCGGGCTCCGCCTGCTCCAGCACCACTCGCCCAGAGGGCGGGGAGCCCATGAAATACAGGCTCCGTGGGGCGCGGCCGGCAGCGACGAAGCGCAGCTCGTGTAACTCGCCATCGAGCAGCGGTGCGAGCTCGACATGGCCCAGGCCGAGCAGCGAGTGATCGAGCCAGATCTCTGCGCGAGCCGGCTCGACCTCCAGCGTGGCGAAGCGAATCAACGATAGATCCTTGGGCTCCGGGGCGGCGCTCGGCACGCTCGGCGGCGCCTTCTGCGCGCTGGGCGGCGGCAGCAGCGCCTGCGTCTCCTGCGTGCGCCGCGACTCGATGACCAGCGCATCGTCGCTGGTCGCCCGCTGGCGACCGAAGGCAAAGGCGAGCAGCGCGAAGGCAGCGAGCAGAATGCCCCCGGCAAAGTACTCCGTGCGCAAGATGCGGCGCGCTCGCGGCGGTTCGCGCAGCGCCACCGCGGACGGTTCGGGCCGCGTGGCTTCAGGCAGCACCAGCCCTGCCTCGAGCGGCGGCTGCTCCAGGGCCGGCCCGTCCAGAGGCGATTCCTCCAGGGGCGACTCCTCCAGGGGTAGAGTCATGCGCGCGATGCGGCGCGGCCGATCGACGGGGTCGAAGTCGATGCTCACCGACCCCGACTCCAGCCGCAGCAACTCCATCAGCGCTGGTTCCCCGGCAAACGTCGCGGCGCCCGAGGGCACCGCGGCCAGCGTGTTCCACTCCGCGTCCACGACCTTTCCGGCGCTGCACCAGATGCAGCCGCTGCCGCCGTCGCGCGTGCGCACGCGCAGGGTTGCGTCGCACTGGTTGGACTGAATCCAGCGCAGCCAGCCGCGCAGCGACAGGTGCCGAACCACCGAAGTGAAGCCGAGCCCGCGATACTCTCTGCGGCTGCGCTCTTCCAGCGGAATGCCCACCAGGCGCGGAACGGTAGGTGCCGAGTGCAGCGCTGAGCTCACGGGCGATGCGCCAGCGGGCGACGGGCTGCCGGCTAGCGGACTGCCGATGCGCAGCGTCGCCTGCGCGACGTTGGTGCCGTGGACCACGGACGGCGGGGGACGCAGCGTGGGCGCCGCAGACGTGTCTGACTCGGCCGCAACGGGCGCTGCGGTGTCCTGCTGGCGCTCCTGCTCCGACGCGGCTGCCACTGGTACGGCGGACCTCGAGACCACGGCCGAGGCGATACCGGCCTCCGCCGCTTTGCCGTCGGCCCCTACATCCTCCGACGGGACGGCGTCGGGCGGCGGCAGCGGCGGCGGGATGGGCGTTCGCGCCACGCCGCTCACCAATTCGGAATTTCTGCTCGCGCGAGCGGTCCCTCCGCTGAGCGTGGATGGACGAATCGTCATATCTGCCCGAGTCTCGGGTATGGGATGCCCTCAGAACTCTGAAGGCCGAGACCCGTCTCCTCTCCCGACGAACGCAGTGTAGATCTCGAGCGCCACGTCTTCAAATCGCCGGCGCAGAATCGCCGAGCTTTGCCGCAGCCTGTGCGGGCGCCGCATAGCCACGCGCCGCGAATTGCGCGAGAGCCCTGTTTTTAACCGAGCGGCGCTTATCCCGCGCAGCGCCAGCGCCGTTGCAGGAACGCCGAGCTCGCCGCGTAGCGCCCTTGCGAACGTGCTGAAGGTACACTCGCGAACGACGCCGCTGGCGGCCATCGATGAAACACCCATCATCGATCCCGAGCGGGTCTGGAAGACCGCCGACCACTGAAGCTCCGGCGCAGCCAGCGCTCGCCGCTCCGCGCTTGCGCGCGAACACGCTCTCGCGCAATCTCCCGCCCGAAAAATGGATTCTCTCGACGCCGAAGAGCCGCCCCAGATCGGCCGGCCCGGCTGGCTTTTCGTGAGTTGCGTCGCGGCGATGGCCGCGGCTCTCGTCTGTCAGCGCTTCCCCCCCTGTGTCGATTATCCGCAGCATCTCGCCACGGCGTATAGCCTGCGGGGTGCGCTGCGCGGCGAGCACACCGGCCAGCTTGCCTTGATTTCGTTCAATGGCCTGTTCGAGCTCTCCACCGCGCTTCTCGGGCTGCTGTTGCCTCTGGAGCTGGCCGGGCGAATCGTACTGGCGCTTGGATTTTGCCTGCAGCCGCTCGCCGTCTGGCGTTTGCTGCGCTTCGCGCGCCGTCCTGTCGTCTATGCCTTCGCCTGGCTTCCCTGTGCGTACTCGTTTTGCCTGGCCTGGGGCTTCGTAAACTTCGTGATCGGCACGGGCCTCGCCACCTGCTGCTTGCTCGCCTGGTTCGAGCAAAAACCGCCGCTACGCGTCTGGCTGCTCGCGCTCGCCACGGCGTACGCG
>JAICTU010000733.1 GCA_025936205.1 Polyangiaceae bacterium
AGGATTCGACGCTGGAGATGCTGGCGGACAAGGGCAACGGGAACTACGCATACATCGACACGCTGGCCGAGGCGCGTAAGGTGCTGGTGGCACAGGCCGGCGCCACGCTCTCCACTCTGGCCAAGGACGTGAAACTGCAGCTCGAGTTCAACCCGGCCCGGGTCGGCGCCTATCGCCTGATCGGTTACGAGAACCGCCGGCTCGCAGCGCGCGACTTCAACGACGATACCAAGGACGCAGGCGAGCTCGGAGCGGGCCACAGCGTGACGGCGCTGTACGAGATCGTCCCGCCGGGCGTCGCGGTGGACAGTGGCCAGGTCGATGCCTTGCGCTATCAAGCGCCCGCTCAGCCACTGCCCGGACATGGCACGGAGCTGTGCTCGCTCGAGTTGCGTTACAAGGAGCCCACGTCCGAGAAGAGCAAGCTGGTGGAGCAGGTCGTTCAGGACACCGATAGCCAGCTCTCGGCGACCACTCCCAGCTTCCGCTTTGCGGCTGCGGTCGCCGTGTTTGGCATGACGCTGCGCGAGTCACCGGCGCGCGGCAACTCCAGCTTCGGGCTCGCTCGCCAGCTGGCCGAAGGTGCGCTGGGCACCGACCCGGAAGGCTATCGCCACGAATTTTTGAGTCTGGTCGACACCGCCAAAGGTCTGCGCCGGTAATTTCTCTCCTCGTAAAGGTCGCCCTGGGGGATCTGTTCCTTCCAGGGCGATCTGCGGGATCGAGTCTGCGCACCGCAAATCGGGTCTGCGGCAATTCGGGTCACGCGATTGTGGACGAGGGACACCTCAAATCGAGCCACATCGGGCCTGGAGCCTGGCTGCGAGGGTGACGATCCAGCATCAAAAAGGCTCTGGCTAACACTTGCGGTGGCACAGCGGTCGGCTAAGGTAAATCGCAAGAGGCGCTGATGACCGACATTCGTCCGCTCAAGTGTGCATCCGTGGTTGCTCTCGCGCTGGCAGCGACCAGCATCGGCTGCGGCAGCGGCGTGACGATCACCGACGAGGGCGCCAGCAACAGCAGCGCGCCAGCGTCGGTGGGTCAGGTATCGGAGCCGATCGTGGGCGGCTCGACGGACAGCGAGCACGACGCGGTGCTGGCGATTGCCTTGGTCACGCGCAAGGAGGAAGCGCTGTGCAGCGGTTCCTTGATCGCGCCGAACCTGGTGCTCACCGCGCGCCACTGCGTCGCTGTCACCGCCAGCGAGCAGGTGCAGTGTGGAACGAGCACCTTCGGGCAGATCTATCAACCCGGCAATCTGTGGGTGAGCTCATCCACCACCGTCGGCAGCTCCAGCTTCTATCCAGTGCGCGAGATCGCCGTGCCCGACAGCGACTCCGAGCTGTGCGGCTCGGACATCGCACTGATGATCTTGAACGGGCAGTTCCGGGCGAGCTCCATCGCACCGATCGCGCCGCGCCTCGATCAGCCGGCAAAGAAGGGTGAGGTCATCACTGCCGTCGGCTACGGCGACGCGCTCGCCGCGGGCGACCCCGGCACGCGCCGCGCGCTGGACGGCATTCAGATCCTGTGCGGTCCGAACGACTGCAACGCTCCGCAGCTGCTCACGAAGCGCGAGTTCGTGGGCCAGCAAGGTGTGTGTGACGGTGACTCCGGGGGCCCCGCGCTCGACGCGCAGGGCCGTGTCGTCGGTGTGGCCTCGCGCGCGACGGAAGACTGCGGGCTCGCCGTCTATTCCGCTGTCTCGCCCTGGCGCGACTGGATCGTCGGTGTGGCCGAGCACGCCGAGGAGCTCGGCGACTACGAGACGCAGGACTGGCTCGCGAGCGCGGAAGACTCTTCCGACGGCAGCGCCTCGCCGGGGGCCGTCGCGGATAACAGCACGCTCTTGCCCGGTAGACCATCGGCCGGCACTCCCTCGTCGGACACGCCCTCGGCCAGCGACAACGCGCCCAGTGTCCCCAACGTCATCACCAGGCCGACGAGCTCCGGCGGCGGCGGTTGCAGCATGAGTCTGGAGGGCTCGTTCCTGAACGATCCCGCCGTCAACAGGAATGCCCAACGCGCGGCCTGGCTCACTGCCATCACGCTGGCTGGCGCCATGTTCCTGCGCAGGCTGTTTCCCGGCAGCGGCCCGAAGCGCGCTCGCGCCCGCTGGCGCTGAGCTGCTCCAGGCTCACGGCCTCGAGCTGGATCTGATCGCGGAGAAGGGGACGCGGCTGATGGGGAGGTGGAGGCAAGAGCGGAGCCACCTTGCCCATGGAAGCCTTTGAGCCACTGGCGACGGTGCCGAAGCCGCTTCCCGAGCTGGGCGAACTCGACCGGATCGACTGGGTTCAGGGGACTGCGCCTGTCCCGCGGTGGAACACCGCGGCAACAACCGAGAATTCGGCAGCGGGGCGTTTCGGGGTTCCGTGATATTCTCGGCGGCCCATGAGCTGGGAAACGACCGTCCAGGAGCGTCCCAAGGCGCAGGTTCGGCCGCCGACGCCCACCCTGCGGTTGCTCTGGAGCGTTGCCGGTGGCAGCGCGCTGCGCCCGCTCGGCGCGGGCGTGCTGCCGATCGGGCGCGCCGTGGCGGGCGGAGGGCTGGCGCTGCCTGCGGATCCGCGCGTCTCGCGCAAGCATGCCGAGCTGCGCGTGGCGCGCGGGCAGACGGTGCTGGTCGACTCGAGCAGCACGGGCACCTTCGTCAACGGGCAGCGGCTGGGCGGTAGCTGCGCGCTGGAGAGCGGCGATTTGATCCGCGTCGGCGACAGCTTTCTCCTGTACCGCGCCGAGCCCGAGCCGGAGGGGCACGTCGAGCCGCACGGCTTGCTCGGCGATTCACCGGCGCTGCAGCGCGTGCGGCACACGCTGGGCCTGGTGGGCCCGACAGAGGCCACGGTGCTCGTGCTCGGCGAAACGGGCACGGGCAAGGAGCTGGCAGCGCGCGCGCTGCACGCGGCCAGCGCGCGTTCAGGCCCGCTGGTGGCCGTGAACTGCAGCGCGATCAGTGAGTCGTTGGCCGAGAGTCAGCTGTTTGGTCACTGTGCGGGTGCCTTCACGGGAGCCAAGAGCGCGGCGCGCGGCTTCTTGCGCTCGGCGGAGGGCGGGACGCTGTTCCTCGACGAGGTGGGGGAGCTGCCGCTCACCTTGCAGCCGAAGCTGCTGCGCGCGCTCGAAGAGCGCAAGGTGGTGCCGGTCGGCGAGAGCCAGGCGCTGGCCTTCGATGCGCGAGTCGTGGCGGCCACCAATCGCAGCTTGATCGATCAGGTCAACGCCGGCGGGTTCCGCGCGGACCTGTA
>JAICTU010000220.1 GCA_025936205.1 Polyangiaceae bacterium
TCCACGAGCGCGCGCGGCGTGCCGAGCGCGATGATCTGACCGCGATCCATGATCGCCACCCGATCGCACAACGCCGCCGCCTCCTCCATGTAGTGCGTCGTGATCAGCACCGTGCCGCCGCCCGCGCGAAAGCGCCGCACCACCGCCCACAGCTCCTGCCGCGCGCGCGGATCGAGCCCCGTCGTGGGCTCGTCGAGGAACAGCAAGTCTGGATCGCCGGCGAGCGCGCAGCCGATCGCCACGCGCTGCTTCTGCCCGCCCGAAAGCTTCCCATACTGGCGGCCGCGCACCGACTCCAGATCCATCAGGGCGAGCAACTCTGAGGTGCTCTTGCTCTTGCGATAGAAGGAGCGGAACAGCGTGAGGACCTCTTCCACCAGCAGCTTGTCGGCGAGCTGATTGTCCTGCAGCTGCACGCCGAAGCGCTCCTTCAGCTCGTCGTCTCGCCCCGCGCCCCAGCGCGAGCCCAGCAGCTCGATCTCGCCCGAATCGGCAGGGGTGAGCCCCTCGAGCATCTCCACCGTGGTGGTCTTGCCGGCGCCGTTCGGCCCCAGCAGACCAAAGCACTCACCGCCTGGAATCTCCAGGTCGATGCCCGCCACCGCCAGTTGCTCGCCATAACGTTTGGTGAGCGCACGACACCGGATCGCCACAGCCGACGGCACGGAAGGCATCGTAACACCTGCCGCGCCAGCTGGGAACCCGGCGCCGCTTGACGCGCGCTTTTGGTTTGTCATAATGAGTAACCAAGTGGTTACCAATAGACTCAAGGCGCGCCCCGATGGCGACGTCTTCCGCGCCGTGTCGGACCCGACGCGCCGGGCCATCCTGGACCGCTTGCGCGCGGGCCCGGCACCGGTAAACGAGCTGGCGGCAGACTTCGAGCAGAGCCGGCCAGCCATTTCCAAGCATCTGCGCGTGCTGCGCGAGGCGCGGCTGGTGCGCGAGGAGCGGGTCGGGCGCGAGCGCCTGTATCAGCTGCAGCCGGCGCCGCTGCAGCGCGTGGCCGGCTGGGTCGAGGGGTATCGCTCGTTCTGGCAGCGGAGCTTCGAGCAACTGAAGAGTTACCTGGAGGAAAAATGAGCAAGCAGGGCAAGCGCGGGCCGCGCGCGGTGGCGGATGTGACGGCGGGCAACATCCTGGCGAGCGTCGAGATCTCGGTGCCGCCCGAGCGCGTGTTCCGCGCGCTGACCACGGACGAGGTGACCAAGTGGTGGGGCTCGGACGAGCTGTACCGCACCCAGAGCTTCTCCGCCGACCTGCGCGTCGGCGGCCGCTGGCGCGCGGAGGGCCGCAGCGCCCAGGGTGAAGCGTTCGCGGTGGAGGGCGAATATCTGGAGATCGATCCACCGCGCAAACTGGTGCAGACCTGGAAGCCCGACTGGGCACCGGGCCCCGCGACGACCATCACCTACCGGCTGGAGCCGACGGAGGGCGGCACGCTCTTGACGCTCCGGCACGAGGGCTTCGGCGAGCGCAGCGGCTCGTGCCGCGATCATGCGCTGGGCTGGGAGCGCGTGCTGGGCTGGCTCGACGGCTTTCTGGAGCCGGCCGATGCGCGCCGCGTGTTTCTGTGTCGGCTGCTCCCACCGCGGCCCAACTTCGCCCTCGACATGAGCGCGGAAGAGCGTGCGCTGATGGGCGAGCACGTCGCGTACTGGCGCCAGCACCTGCCCGGAGGCACGGCGCTGGTGTTCGGGCCCGTAGCGGATCCAGCGGGGCCCTGGGGTCTCGGCATCGTGCGCGCGCTCGACGAGGCGGCGGTGGCCGAGCTCACGGCGGCGGATCCGGTGATCCGCGCTCAACGCGGCTTCCGTTACGAGACGTTGCCATTGCTGCAGGCCATGCTCGCGCCCGGTCTCTGATCAGTGTATGACAGCTCCCCGAGGAGGTTGGGGATGCTGCCTGGAGCGCGCTGGCTGCTGTTGGGACTCGCGATGTGGGGCATCGCGGGTTGCTCGGATCACGGTGTCCCGCACGAGCTGCCCGAGGATCCGGGCGCGCTCGTGGCGGTGAGCGCGCGGGGCACGGTCGGCGTGCTGCTGGACGAGCTCGCGCCCGAGGCGCGAGACGCGGTCGCGGCCGAGGTGCTGGCGCGCGGCAAAGAGCAGTGGGAGCAGCTGGTGCGGACGCAGCTCGACTACGCCTACTATCGGCTGACCTTCCGCTCGTACTTCTATGTGGACGCCGATCCGCCCAAGGGGCGGCTGCCATTGCCGCCCCCCGAGGTATGGTCGATTCACCTGCTGGGCCCGGCGCGGCGCGGGCAGATCGACGGGCACGAGTTCGTGCTGCGCGACTACGAGTTCGACTCCACGCTGCTCACCGATCGGGCCTCGCCGGGCGCTTCGGAGCCGCAGCTCGCGGCGAGCGGCGGGGAGTGGAGCGAGCCGCTGATCTTCCCGGTCGATCCCCAGCAGCTGCTGGAGCGCACCGGCTACGCCTGCATCGACGAGTTCGAGTACCCGCGCGAGTCGGTGGACGAGTGGAACGCGCACTTCGTCTACGACCAGGAGTGCACGGTCGGCGCGGACTACTGCCACCAGCAGCCGGCGACGGAGGACTGTGTCGAGGCGCTGACCGCCCACGTGGGGCACATCGAGGTGCCCTTCACGTATCGGCGTCTGCCGTGGGACGGCGCGCTGGCGCGCAACGTTCAGGTCGGTGAGCGACCGTCGGTGGATGGCGCCGATCTGATCGTCGTGACGGAGGGCATCGGCCTCGCGGAGAACCGCGTCGTGTATCACTTCACGGCGTCGGACTCGTGCGAGATCGAGGAGGGCACGGCGGATACGCCGGGCTGGCATCGTCTGATGGCCTTCAACTCCACGAGCTGGAACATCGGCAACTCAGCGATGCACATCGGCGATGTCGACCTGCTGCTCGCCGACGACGAGGCGCACGGGCTGTTCGACTACGGCGAGTGCCACGGCCACTGGCACTTCTCGCACTATGCCGACTTCGGCGTGAGCGCCGCGGATGGCAGGCAGCTCGCCGGAGACAAGCGCTCGTTCTGCCTCGAGAGCACCAATCGCTTCTCGAACGCGGTCTGGTCGCCGCTCAGCGCGCCGTATGATCGCTGCCACTATCAGGGCATCTCGCCCGGCTGGGGCGACATGTATCAAGCGGGCCTGTCCGGGCAGTGGGTGGTGATCGACAGCGCGCCGGCGGGGCCGGCGACGCTCTCCGCGCTCGCCAATCCCGACGGGCTGCTGTGCGAAGGCAGCGTGCAATACGCGAGCGACGGCGTGACCCCGCTCTGGGAACCCACGCCGTTCACGCGCCCCGACGGGCGCCCCGTGGACACGCTCGCCTGCAACGACAGCCCGGGCGCGCTCGACAACAACCTGGGCGAGGTGCCGGTGACGATCCCGGCGCTGGGTGAAGGCATCATCACGGGCCCTTGTGTGCGCGGCGAGATCGGTCCCCGGCGCGAATGCGGGTTCGCGTATCGCGGCGTCTTTGAATGCACCCCCGGCGGAAGCGTTGCCCTCGACGTGGCAGCGCCGGGGCTCTTGTCTCCGCAGCTCCGCATCTGCGAGGCCTCGGCGGCGCTGGGCGCGGGCATGGCCTGCACCTGGGGCAGCGCCGTGGCCAGCGCGAGCGGCCAGGCCGTGGAGTTTCGCTGTCCGGAAGTGCGCGATGCGCCGGGGACGGGTGGCTATTCGCTGTACGTCGGTGACGTGCAGGGAGCTCAGGCGTACAGTGCGCAGCCGGGAGATCTCGTCGTGGCTCACTGAAGGGTTGTGCGGTTTGCGCAGCGCAGGATCCGCGTCAGCGCCGGCCGCGATTCAGCAAGCGCGCTTCGTCGACGTCGACGTCGAAGGGCAACGGACCGCTGCCCTCCAGCAAGCCGGCGTCTCGGCTCGCCAGCTCATCGCTGGCTGAGACCTCGCACGTGAAGTTCGCCTCGTCATCGCTGCTGCCCGTGCCCGTGTAGCGCGGCTTGTTGGGGTACATGCAGACCTTGCGCGTGCGCGTGGGATTGACCTGCGCCACGAGATGGTCCGGCGCGACGCCGCCTTCGACCCAGCTGGTGAGCGCTCCGAGCAGCACGCCTTCGGTCATCCCCGCGCCACCACAGTGGGTCGCGTTCGGGAACACATAGAAGCGGTAGAAGTCCTGCGTGCGCGCCACGCCGCCCAGCGCGGCGAACAGCCGCTGCATGTAGTGGTAGTGCCCGTTGGGCGGGATGATCTGATCCTGATTGCCGTAGCTGACGATCATCTTCGCCCCGTGCCGGCGCAGCTTGCGTAGATCCGGCGAATCCGAGCCGATGAACGGCGAGAACATCCGGGTCAGCGTGCGCTGCTCCGACGTGAAGGCCTCCTCGCTCACCGAGCGCCAGTCGAACAATGGATCGCGGTGCACCCAGTAGCGATTGATCTGCTCGCCAAACAAGGAGGGAGCGCCCGTATCGGCCGGTGTCAGGCCCAGCACATTGCCGGTGCCGCGTTCCCAGCCGACCCACAGCTGGCGCCCCGACGCCGTGCGCGGGCCGTCCCAGATCTTGTCGACGACGCTAGCTTCGGCGGCGCTCAGGCACACTGCCGGATCCGGCGACGCCCCGGGCTGCCCACAAATGGCCTCCGCGGCATCGTAGTGGCAGAGTCGAGTCTCCTGCATCATCCCGTCCACGACGCCGTCGAGGCCGTCGCACGCGGCCAGAGCGCGCTGGTTCACGTCCTGGAACTTGGCGGCATCGAGCCCGTTCTGACCGAGCGCCTGCCGGCTCACGTAGTTGCCCCAGCCCGCCGAAAAGCCCCAGCGGTCCCAGTGGATCGCGGGGGAGATCGAGACGATGCCGTCGAACTCGTCGCCGAAGCGCTGGGCCATCTCATGCCCTTCGCGCCCGCCATCGGAACAGCCCACGAAGTAGTTTCGCGTGGGCCGTTGACCGTAGTACGCGCGCGCCACGATCCGCCCCCACAGGTTCGCGTGGTGCTGAGCGCGCCAGCCGTAGTCCATGATCCGCCCGTAGTTCAGCGTGCCATCCGGTTCGAGCGCGAACACGGCACCGTTTTCGCTCGGCGGCGCCTCGACGGTGGCGGGCGGCGCATTCGGATTGGCGACGGGATTGGTGACGGTCGCGTCGTGCCCGGTGTCCGTTCCGGTACCGACGTAGCCAGCGTTCGTGGCGGGCGTCACGTTGCTGACGTTGCCCGCAAAACCGCCGTTCCCCCGCGATTGAAGCTTGCCGTTCCAGGCTCCTTGCACCCCACCGGCGCCGCCGTCGCTCGAGCTCAGCGGCAAGCCCACGCGCACGCGGATCTCGGAGGTCTGGCCCGCGCGGTAGCCGTAGCGCGGGCCCGCCAGAGACACGTCGGTGAAATCGACCTGGCAGTACGCCTGATCGGTGGCGGTGGCTGCGCTGATGACCGCTGTCAGCCCCGTCACGTTGGGGTTGCCCGCGAGGCCCCACGCGGCGTCCGTGGCGAGGTCGCCGCAACCCGGCGTAGCTCCTGCCGAGGCAGTGGCCTTCTGGGCATTGCCTTGCGCAGCGACAGTGAGCGAGCCGATCCATATGATGAGGGGGGCGCGAAGCTTCATGCGGGGATGGGTATCCCCGCGAGGCCGGGCCGGTCTTTCAAGATCCCGACATGGGCAAGGAAAGGCAAGACCACGCAGAACCGAGCGCCGTCGCCGTGGAACGCCACATTTGAAGCAGGTTCGGCGGCCCCGATCCAGCCATCGGGGCCGCTTTCCGGTCAGCGTACGACGCCCTCCTGCAGCATCATGCCGTGATCCTCGTGCTCCAGGTTGT
This sequence comes from Polyangiaceae bacterium, assembly GCA_025936205.1. The sequence continues at coordinate 5,765 of JAICTU010000220.1, forward strand.
GGCAGTGGAAGACGTACGTCCCCGTGAAGGTCTCTTCTTTGAACACGATGCGTACGGTGCTCTGGGGCGGCACCATCACCGTGTCCTTCCAGCCACTCTCGTAAGCAGGCGGCGCCGCGCCGTTGATATCGACCACATTGAACGCCGAGAGGTGCTTGTGAAAGGGGTGGGGGATGGGTGACTCGTTGCGGAGCGTCCACACGTACACCTGCCCGAGCTTGGAAGTGATGTCGATGCGCTCGGGATCGTACATGAGGTCGTTCATGGTCCAATCGCTGCCGTCGTACCGGAACACGATTTCCTTCGTGTCTGCGGCGTCTGCCGCCTGCAGGGGCAGAATGCTGCTCAGCTTCGCCGGCACCGTGCTGGTGTCCGCCTCGGAACGCGTCACCACGAACTGCATCAGCCCGGTCAGCGCCGGCACCTCGCCGGGGCCCTCCAGCTCCTCGCCCTCGAGCCAGCCGAAGCGCGCGCCCCCCGGGCCGCCGAAGCGCGGGCCAGGTCCACCAAAGCGGCCCCAATCGCCTCCGCCGAAACCCGCCCAGTCTTCTGCGGCCGCGTCATCCGCATCGCTGCCATCCCATCCTGTCCCATCGGCGCCTCCCCAGTCGGGGTCCTCGACACCGAGGCCGGCGACCGAAGGCGCGGTGTTGATCAGATCCAGCTTGGTTCCCAGCGGGTACTGCGAAAAATCGACGACGATATCGTAGCGCTCCGCCGGCGCGATCGGCAACGACGTGCGCTCCACGGGCGCGGCGAGCAAGCCGCCATCGGACGCGATCACCTGGAACGGCAGCGCCGCGCTGCTCCCGCGCAGCTGTAGCTTCAGGAAGTAGGGGCGCGCGTTCGAGCCGTTCAGCACCCGGAAGCGATACTTGCTCGTCCCGACGTCGAGATACGGCGTGGTCGTGCCATTCACGACCGCGGTGTCACCGAAGAAGCCGATCAGCTGGTTCGGCTCGTACGAGAGCGAATTGTCGCTCTCGAACTGCTTGTCCTGCAGCAAGAGCGGGACATCATGCGAGCCCGAGGGCAGCCCGAGCGCGTCCTCCGCCGGGTCGGTGATGATGTAGAAGCCCGCGAGGCCCGCATAGACGTGGGGGCCCGTCAGGTCCATCGTATGATCGTGGTACCAGTAGGTGCCCGCCCGCTGATCATTGGGATACGTATAGACCTTGGAGGCGCCCGGCGTGATGTAGTCCGTCGGGTGGCCGTCGCTCGTGGCAGCGACCTTGTGCCCGTGGTTATGGACGGTCACGTTTTCGCTCCAGTCGTTGGTCTGCGTCACCTGCACCGTCTTGCCGCGAGTGGCGACCAAGGTCGGCCCCGGCGCCATGCCATTGAAGCCGACGATCGGCGTCTGCGCGCCGGCCCTCATCTGCGCCAGACCGGAGCGGATCGAGATCTGGTACCTGTCGGCGGTGGGTTCGCTGGAACTCGGCGCGAGCACCGGCGGGATCCGCAGCGGCCGGGTGAAGGGGGCATCACCTGCAACCTCTCCAGTGTCCGACGGGGCAGGATCGACCAGTGAGTTGTTCGCCTTGCCGAACAGATCCCCGCTTTCGCTGCCCGAACAAGCTCCCAGAACGGCGGTCCCGCCGATGCCCAGGAGCACCCAGTGTGCACGATTGACGTTCATCACGCTGCTGCCTTTCGGTTAGTTAGTGAGTGATCACTCATTTACTACGGAGCGAGCGAGCGTCAAGGCAGCCCCTCAAAATTCGCGCATCCCCGTAGCGACCTCCGGATCGCGGCCCGGCCGGCAACCGCTCCAGCCGGAGCCCTCAGAGATCCCGCTTCTCGGTGCCCTTCCGTCCCGAACGGGGGTCGGGCAGAGGGAAGTCATGTTCCTCGGGAAACCTCAATTCGTGGTGGTGGGAGAGCGCTCGTTCCTCGAGAAACCTGAATGAGCTGTGTCGGAGGGGTGCTCCCGAGCAACTCGAGGTGCCGGTCGGTGCGGGCTCGTGCCTGCCGTCGAGGGTCCCGAGGTGGGCCTGAGCATCACTTGTTGGAGGCCCGGCCCTGAGAAATCCCCACGAAAAAAATCACCGGGCACGGCACTGCGGCAGCAGCGTTATCCGCGCTGCGCGGATACGGGTTCGACGAAACAGCGCTACGCGAGGTGCCCCTGATTTTTTTGCGCGAAGTGAGGTTCCACATGGAACATGAGATCTTCGCAAAAAAAGGACTGCCGCGAGCGGTGAGAATCAGACAGGGCTCGGCCCCACAGGTCCCTCCGCGGCGCCAGGATATGCCCGCTGCCGCTCTCATTTCAGCATCAGCGAGGCCACGAGTGAGTGGCTGGGTCCTCTCCAGCAGCGAGCTTTTGGCTCATCCTGGCGCCGGCGGGTGCCGTGCAGGCCGAGCCGCGATTCCTGCTCGCAACGCGCGGATACCGACGCCTGGGCGCTCAGCGCCGGGCTTTCTTCTTTGCCCGCGGCTTGCGCGCCGGTTCGAGCTCCGCGACGGCCCGGCGCGCAAGCTCACGAGCCAGCGTGTCCTCGTCGATGCCCCCGGTGCCCCCGAGCAGGAGATCGAGGAACACGAAATACCAGACCGACCCCGTGACAATCTGTGCGAGCGCGTCGGCGTTGCCGCTCGGCAGGTGACCCGCGGCCATCTCCTCACGCAGCATTCCCGCCAGCGTCTCGATCGCGACGCGCGGGGCAGGGTGGGGGCCAGAGAGATCGGTGGGTACGGCGTCGGTCTGCGCTCGAGACGCCCACGCCATCGCCATGACCGGAACCACATCGCGCAGCACGTCGATCTGCCAGTGGATGAAGCGCTCCAGATCCTTTTGCGTGCGCAAGGGACCCTGCGCGCGCATCTCGCGCTGCACCCACTCGCCGGCCACGTCCGAGCTCATCGCCACCCGGTGCAGACCCGCCTTGTTGCCAAAGCGCTTGAACAAGATGCCCTCCGACACGCCCGCGCGCGCCGCGATCTCTGCCGTGGTGGCGCGCGGCCCCTTTTCGGTGAACACCGCGCGAGCCGCCTCCAGGATCTGCTCATCGGGAATGCTGACGGGACGCGCCATGGTTAGTGAATGCTCACTCACTCTGCCGGCAACAGCTGTCAAGTGCGCCCAGACGAGAGAGCCCCGGCGCGCTTCGGCTCGTGGAGATTCCGTGGAGATCCGGCGCGATCCGCCGGCTCGTCTAGGCTCTTTCTCGGACGCCGTGCTACGTTGCCGGTGTCTCTCCATGATCGCCAAGACCTCTGTCCCGTCCGAGACCGCTCAGCTGGAGTCCGCTCCTGCGCCGGTCTCCGCTTCCGCTGCTGCCCCCGAGCGGGCCTCGGCGGCGAGCGTGCTGAGCGGCTGGGGGAGGCTGCCGGCGCCCGGCAGGGAGCTCCAGAGCGAGCGTCTGGAGTCGGCCACGCGCGGCGCCACGCTCTGCCGCGGCCTCGGGCGCTCCTATGGCGACTCGTCGTTGCCCGCGCTGCCAAGCGACAAGGTGGTCTCGACGGTGCTCGCCGATCGCCTGCTCTCGTTCGATGCCGAGGCGGGCGTACTGCGAGCCGAGGCCGGGCTCAGCCTGGCGGAGGTGAATCGACTGGTGATGCCCCAGGGCTGGTTCCCGCCGGTCACACCGGGCACCAAGTTCGTGACCCTGGGCGGCATGGTGGCGAGCGACGTGCACGGCAAGAACCACCATCGCGCAGGCTGCTTCGGCGCGCACGTGCGCTCGTTGCGGCTGCGCCTGGCGGACGACAGCATCGTCGATTGCTCGCCACAGCACCTGCCCGATCTGTTCTGGGCCAGCGTCGGCGGCATGGGGCTCCTGGGCCACATCCTGGAGGTCGAGTTTCAGCTCGAACGCATCGCCTCCCCATGGATCTGGCAGGAGAGCGAGCGCATCGGCAACATCGACGAGTTCCTGTCGGCGTTCGCGGGCACCGCCCGCGAGTGGCCGATGACCATGGGCTGGATCGATTGCGTGAGCGGCGGCAGCGCGCTCGGGCGCGGCATCTTGATCGCGGGGCGCTGGGCCACGCGTGAAGAGTCCAAGCCGGAACCGCCGGCGGAGCCGCGCAAGCGCACGTTCCCGTTTCCACTGCCGCGCTGGTCGCCGAACCCGTTCACGAACCTCGCGCGCGCCTTCAACTTTGCTTACTACTACAAGCACATCCCGCGGCAGAAGCGCGGCATCGTCAGCCCCGAGACGTTCTTCTACCCGCTCGACGCGATCCTGCACTGGAACCGCGTCTACGGTTCTCAGGGCTTCACGCAGTTCCAGTGCGTGCTGCCGCGCGCCGCGGGCGCACATGCCGTGCGTGAGTTCATGGTGGAAGTGACGCGCCTGGGCGGCGCTTCGCCGGTGTGCGTGATCAAAGACTGCGGCCCGGAGGGGCAGGGGCTCTTGTCTTTTCCGCTCGAAGGCACTTCGATCGCCATCGACATGGCCGTCACCTCCGACACGCAGCGCATCGTCGACCGCCTGAACGACTTCGTGGTCGCTGCTGGCGGGCGCATCTATTTGACCAAAGATCGCTTCACGCGGGCCGAGCACTTCCGCGCCATGGAGCCGCGCCTGCCGCGCTTTCTCGCAGCCCGGGAGCAGTGGGACCCGGGGCGCAAGCTGCGCAGCGCGCAGTCGGTGAGGTTGTTCGGAGACCGCGCTTGAAGGCGGTCCTGCTGGGCGGCACGAGCGGCATGGGGCGCGCGCTCGCGCGGCTGCTTTCGGCGCGGGGTGACGGCGTCTTCCTGCTCGGCAACGAGCCCGAAGAGCTGGAGCGCAGCGCTGCCGATCTGAGCGCGCGCCATCCGGGCGGCGCCCGCGTGGGCCACGCCGCGTGCGACCTCGAGCAACCCGCGGGCTTCGCAGAGGCGCTGGACGCGGCGGACGCCGCGCTCGGTAAGTTCGACACGGTGATCGTCACCGCGGCCATGTTCGCGTCTCAGGCCGACCTCGAGCAGAACCACGAGCTCGCGCGCCGGCTCCTCACGGTCAATCACGCGCACACGGTGGTGTTCTGCGAACACGCGCGGGAACGCCTGCTCGCCCGCGGCGGCGGCCGCCTCACTGTTTTCTCCTCGGTCGCCGGCGACCGAGGCCGCAAGCCGGTCGGCATCTACGGCTCCAGCAAGGCCGGCCTCTCCGTGTACCTCGAGGCGCTCGACCACAAGTATCACGCCGATGGCCTGTCCGTGCTCTGCGTCAAGCCCGGCTTCGTCAAGACGGGCATGACGGCGGGGCTCAAACCGCCGCCTTTCGCCGGCGAGCCCGAGCAAGTGGCACGCGACGTGCTGCAGGCCATGGATCGTCGCCGCCCATTGCTCTACACCCCCCGCATGTGGGCGCTCGTGATGTTGGTGATTCGCTTGCTCCCGCGCTTCGTGATGCGCAAAATCGGCTTCTGAACATGACCATTCGCTGGGGAATCATCGGTTGCGGAGACGTGTGCGAGGTCAAGAGCGGCCCCGCCTTCTACAAGCTGCCGGGCAGCGAGCTGCGCGTCGTCATGCGGCGCGACGCGGCCAAGGCCGCTGACTTCGCGCGCCGGCATGGCGTCCCGCGCTCGACGGCAGATGCACAAGCCGTGATCGACGACCCCGAGGTCGACATCGTGTACGTGGCGACGCCACCCGGCAACCACCTCGAGTACGCGCTGCGCGTCGCTGCAGCCGGTAAGCCCTGCTACGTGGAAAAGCCCATGGCGCGCAGCGCGCACGAGTGCCGCCAGATGCTCGATGCCTTCGAGCGCGCGCGCCAGCCGCTGTTCGTCGCGTACTACCGCCGCGCGCTGCCCCGCTTTCTGAAGGTCAGAGAGCTGCTCGCCTCGGGCCGCCTCGGCTCGCTGCTCGCCGCCAGCCACGTCTATCAAGGTCGCGCGCAGCCGCGCGGCGCGGCCCCGGCGACAGGCTGGCGTGAAAACGTGGCCGAAGCCGGCGGCGGCCTGTTCCTCGATCTCGGCAGCCACGTGCTCGACCTGCTCGACTTCCTGCTCGGGCGCCTCTCGCACGTCTCCGGCTCGGCCGCGCGCCGCACCGGCGGCACCCGCGACGGCCTGCCGGAAGACACCGTCGTGATGAGCTTCGCCAGCGAATCGGGCGCGCTCGGCACCTTGCGCTACCAGTTTCACACCTCCGCCCAGGTCGATCGACTCGAGTTCGTCGGCACCGAGGCCACGCTCTCGCTCAGCGTCTTCGGCCGCGAACCGCTCGAGCTCAGCTGCGCGGGCGACGTCGAGCACATCGACACCGAGCATCCCGAACACGTCCACCAGCCGCTGGTGCAAACCATCGTCGACGAGCTGTCCGGCGCCCACGGCCACTGCCCCTCCAGCGGCCGCAGCGCGCTGCGCGCCAACGAGGCGATGGACCGCGTGCTCGAAGACTACTACGGCGGCCGCCAGGACGCCTTCTGGCTGCGTCCCGAGACCTGGACGGGCCGCCCCTATCCCTACTTCCCGGCGACTTGAGCGACGTCACCCGCTTCAACGGGTTCACCGAGACCCCGACCGGCGTCCGCGTCGACATCGAAGTCAAAGTGCGCGCCAGCCGGAGTCGCGTTCTCGGCATCAAATCCAACCGCCTCAGCGTCGCGCTCGCGGCGCCACCCGTCGATGGCGCAGCGAACGCGGCCCTGATCGAGACGCTCGCCGAGCACTTCGGCCTCCCACGCCGCCAGGTCCAGCTGATCGCCGGCGAACGCAGCCGCCGCAAAGTCGTCGAGCTCACCGGCTCGAGCAAATCCGCGCTCCTGGCGCGCATCCCCGGCGAGTGAGCGTTCGGGGCTCGCCACCGCGCGACACCGCCCGACCCCAGCAGATGCCCAGCGCGCGTCGCGCCCGAGCGCTACGGCGACTCTCCTGCGCTCGCCAGCAGGACGTCGCAGAGATTGAAGCGCCGGAATCCGGGCACGAGGCGATCGCAAGCGTCAGCGACGGCGTGTGAGCTGGCCGCGGCGGGGCTCTTGCGATACAGACCGACCAGCGTATCGGGCAGCGCGCGCTGGAGCGCGAGCCACGGATAGGCGCCGTGCACGGATGAACGCAGCGCAGCGAGCTCGGGGTTGTCGGGCAGGCCGCGAATGTCGCACACGATGCCGAGCTGACACAGCGAGACGACTGCGTGTTTGCGCGTGGGGATGCCGGCGGTCGTGTGGAGCGCGATGGCGTCCCAGGCGAGCTCGAGCGCTGCCTCGGACATGCCCTGGCGTGCCAGGAATTCCCTGGCCAGGTCGGCCCCTTCTACTTCGAATCGTTCACGCACCGGCGCCAGGCTGGTCAGGCCGAGGTCGTGCAAGAGCGTCGTGACGTACAGGAGCTCGCGATCGTAGACCTGCTTGCGTTGACGGCCCAGGCACTCGGCATACACGCACGAGCGCATCACGTGGTTGAAGAGGAAGGGTTCCGAGACGCGCTGTGCCAGTTCGGTTGCTGCCCGGCAGCGCGCCACCACGCACTGGCGCTGGACGGCGGAGCTGCGCGCGCGCTTTCCGAAGGCGACCGTGACGGACGACTGCATCTATGAGCGGTCGGTGGGCGTATGGACCTCGGCCGGCATCACGGCTGGCATCGACATGACGCTGGCGCTCGTGGAGCAACATCACGGTCATGCCGTGGCAATGGCTGTCGCCAAGAACCTGGTGTTGTTCCTGCGCCGCTCAGGCAACCAGGCGCAATTCAGCCAGGCCCTGAAGAGCCAGACCCTCGAGGCGAACGGTCTGCGCAACGCGACACGTTTCATCGTCGAGCACCTCCATGAGCCGCTCACGGTCGAGCGCATCGCGCACGGCATCGGAACCAGCGCGCGCTCGCTGACGCGCCATTGCCGCCAAGAGCTCGGCCAGTCCCCGGCGGCGCTGGTGCGACGGCTGCGGCTCGAACACGCCTGCCGTCTGCTGGAAGAAACGCGCTCTCCGTTGAAGCTGGTTGCCCGTCAAGTCGGCCTCGGTGACGAGAGCACGCTCTATCGCCTGTTCACGCGCTGCTTTCGTGTCTCTCCGGCGGCGTATCGCGAGCGCTTTGCCGTGCAGCGGGATGAGCTTGCTCATTGACTGGGAGCTCCAGGCTACTCGTGCGTAACGCGCTACCGGCACGACGCTCCTGATCGGAAACGAGCGAGCGGGCTGGTGGGTCACTTCGCGAGTGGCACGCGCGTTGCTGAGGTCCGCCGCGTACGATGTTCACCTCACGATGGGTTGTCGGCCGCCTGTTTCTGCTCGTTGTCTCACTGACGCTTTCTGCCGCGGCGTTTTCCCGCTCGGCCCTGGCGCAGTCGCTCGTGCAGGAGCGCGGTCGCTTCGAGCTGAGCGCGTTCACGGGCTGGTCCGTCAACTCCGATCCCGACACCAACTACGGTCGGTTGAGCCTGGGCGATGCGCAGAGCTTCGGGGCATCGCTCGGCCTGAACAGCGGCCTCGGAGCGACCCTGGAGTTGAAGTGGATCTACTTTCAACCCACCGTGCAGCTCGTCGACTACAGCGCGAGCATCGCCAACAGCGAGAAGTTCGACGTCGACACTCACTACTTCTTGATCGGCGGCACCAAGAGCATCCGGCGCGGCATCCTCGAGCCCTTCTTCGGCGCTTCGCTGGGCGCCGTGGTCTACATGCCGCACGAGTTCAGCCTATCGGGGATAAACTACAATCCGGACGACACCTGGCGCATGGCCTTCGCGCTGGGCGGAGGCTTGAAGCTCTTCGTCCACCCCAAGCTCGCGATCCGGCTGGGCGCTGAATTGCTGGGCACGATCTACTTTTACGGCGCCAGCTTCTACGCTGGCACGAACGGCTCTGCTTTCGGCGTAACGGGCGGAATCCCCACGGTCA
>JAICTU010000632.1 GCA_025936205.1 Polyangiaceae bacterium
CGAGCCGCGCGCGCCTACCAACCACGGCGCGCCATGATGCGCAGGCGTATCTCCAGCACCAGCGCCGCGCCCAGCGCCAGCACCAGGCCGACGATGCCGCCGAGACCACCGCGCTTGATCATCGCGGCCGTCATCGATGGCGGCTCGGCGGTGGGCGGAGTGATGATGTCGTAGTGGGCGCGGCCCGAGGCGCGCTCCATCTCCAGCTGCATCTTCTTGGTCTCCAGGTCCGCCACCAGCGTGTCGTGCTTCTTGCGCTTGGCTTCGTAGTCGCGGCTCAGATCCTGGTAGCGAGCCTGCAGCTCCGGCAGGCTCTCGAGGCGCTGTTCATCGACCTTCTTGGTGGCGACACCCAGCTGCTGCTGCAGCTTCTGCTGCTGCGCCGTCAACTGGTTCAGCTTGTCCTTCAGCGCGAGGCTCTCTGCGTCCAGACGCTTGTCGATCTCCGAGGCTTCTTGCAGGGCGGTCTGCTGCTGCAGCTTGACCAGCTGGGCCTCTTCTTGCTTGAGGCGCACGACGTCGGGATGCTGGTCGGTGAGGCCGCGGGCCTTGGCTTCCGCGATCTTGCCGCGGATGGCCAACACCTGGTCCTCGAAGCGCTTGGACTTTTCCAGCTGACCGCGCTGCACGGAGGTGCCGGCAGCCAGCTTCGCCCGGGTCGCGGTGATCTCGTTGGTGACCTGCGTCAGCTGGTCTCGCACGGACATCGCCGCTTGCAGGCTCGACTTCAACGGATTCGGCAGCTGCGCATCCTTCGGGATCGCTTCCGGGTGCTCGTCCCGGAACTCCAGCAGCTTGGCTTCGGCGGTGCGCAGGTCGCTCTTCGCGTCCGCGAGCTGGTTGGTCAAGAACTCCGTGCTGGTGCGGATCACCTTCAGCGTCTTGTCGATCTCCGTCTCGAGATACACCTCGAGGTGCTTTTTCAAGAACTGTGCGGCGCGCGTGGAGTCGACGTCCTTGTATTCGCCGCGCCAGAGCTGGGACTGGTAGCCCTGCTTCTCGAACAACAGCTGCTGCTGGATGTTCCCGGCGGCGGCGTCGCTCAGGTTCGGAACGCCGAGCTCCTCCATCGTCTTCTTGATCAGCGGCAGCGCGCGGAAGGCGCTCTCGGCCGAGACGAAGAACTGCGCGGTCTCCGCCTCGCGGTTCATCGGGTTGGCGTTGCCCTGGTTGATCAGGGTCATCTCGAACCAAGCCGAGCCAGGCGGCGGGTTCATGCGCGTGTTCAGGATGCCCGCGGCCACGCCGAACAGAGTGCAGGCCAGCACCAGCCAGCCGTAGCGCTTGGTGTAGACCCAGTACGCCTGCATCTTGCGCAGGACGTCCGTGAGCGAAACGCTCTCGTCGTCCACCTGGCGCGCCAGCGGTACCGCCTGGGCCTGCGCCTGCGCAAAGCTGGGGGCCATGGACGGCTGTTGCCGGACCGCATCGATGAAGTTACCGACGGGGGGCGGGGGCGCCGATGGCCCCTGGTTGCGCAGCTGGATCGTCTGATCGCTCGACGCCTCGGTACCCGCCAAATACGTGAACGTGGTCGAACCCACGCCGACCGCATCGCCGCCGCGCAGGCGCACCGAGCCGGCGATCAGCTCGTTGTTGACGAAGGTGCCGTTGGTCGACTCCAGGTCCCGCAGGGTGCAGACGCCGTTATCGAGGTGCAGGCGAGCGTGATGATGGGACACCGCTTTCTCGTTGATCCGGATGTCCGCGTTCGGCGAACGTCCGATCAGCAAGACGGGCTTGTTCAGAGGGAACAGCTTGCCCGCATTTTCACCGGCAACCACCAGGAGAAAGGAGCTGCCCGGGCTAGGGGTGCCCTGAGTCACCACGATGTCCAGTCGGCGCTCGAGCGTGTCGGAGCCCTCGTCAGGTTGGTGGCTTGAATGTTTGCTGGTCATCAGGTAGGGCGGTGATTAGAGGGGCGGTGGAGGGGCACCCGCTGGATCCGTCCGCGGGGGTGATTCCGTCGGTGCGGCTCTCAGGCGAGGTTCAGGTCTTCAGATGTCTGCAGATTCAAAAGTGAGGCCAGGGTAGCGAGCCCCGGATCGTTGACTACGGACGGCGCTGGAGAAAACCTGGGGCCGATTTTTTGAAGGATAGGGCCTGGGGCAAAAGCCTGCGGCCGAACATTCTGAGCACCTGGCCCCGCCGCACGGGGTTGCAGGGCTTCCGGAGAGACAGGGCTCCCGAAAAGCGGCTCCCAAAAAGCAGAGCTCCCAAAAAGCAGAGCTCCCCAAAAAGCAGAGCTCCCCAAAAAGCAGAGCTCCCCAAAAAGCAGAGCTCCCAAAAAGCAGAGCTCCCAAAAAGCAGAGCTCCCAAAAAGCAGAGCTCCCGAAAGACTGGTCCTCACGGACTCGGAAACGCGCTCGGCTGTGCGCAACTTCTCCGGGGTCCGGGGCTGTCCCCGGAAAGCTCCGGGGTCCGGGGTGTCCCCGGAAGCCAGAGCGGCCCCGACAATGGTTCCTCCAAGCAGACGCGACCAAGGTAGCTGTTCACCCCACCCTCAGCAAGTTGAGTGGAGAGCGCACCGAGACGCGCCAGCTCACTTCGGGAAGCCCGGTAATCCTCGGAGCTAGTTGGACATTCCGAGAAGGCACGCTCGAGACCGGTCTGGCACGGAACTGTGTCGCCGGGGGTGCCTCTGGTCAGTGTGCGGGGGTCGGTTGGCCGCTCGCTCCGGGGCCGCGCGGTTCTTGGCGGGCCAGGGATTTTCGGGCATGAGATCCTCCGGAAAATGCTAGGCACTCTCGAACGGTTGACGGCGCCGGCAGCGGGCGGTCGCGTCCTGCGCGGGTCGATCGGGCGGCGAGCTCCGCGGGGAGTCCAGTGAGGCGGGCAATCTAGTGGCCACTCCGTCTGCATTTGCCGGGCGTCTGTCCCTGGTCTCCTTGTCGGATCTGCTGGAGACCATGCAGGCCAACAACACGACGGGGGAGCTGCGTCTGAAGACGGATTTCGGCTCCGCGACGGTTTGGTTCGAGAATGGCCAGCTGCTGGACGCGAAGATTGGCTCCTTCCAGGGAGAGGCAGCCGTCTTCCGGCTGCTGGGCCTTACTGACGGCTCCTTTGAGATCAAGTCGATGCCGGTATCCCGCTCGCGGGTCATCACCCAGCCCGTACGTGCCCTGTTGCGCCGTCGCAGCCAGCGCAGCCTGGAATGGAAGTCGCTGGTCGAGAAGCTCCCGCCGCTCGGCACGGTCCTGGTGCTGGACCTGCAGGCGTTCTCGGCAGCATCCGCCGACTTGACCGACGACGAGCTGGCGGTGGTGCAACTCGTGGACGGCCGGCGTGCCATCTTCGAGATCATCGACGACAGCGGCCGCGATGCGGTGGAGGTGCTCCGCCACATCGAGCAGCTGATCTCCAAGGGGTTGGTCAGTGCCGACGCGGACGCGGTCGGCGGTGGTGCCGGCTTTCAGCGCAACGCGCGCGATGACGAGTCGGGCATCGTCCCGCCTTCCGTTCGCAAAGAGCCATCTGTTCCCTCCGTGCCGGTGCCCAGCGTGGCCGCCAACGATCACGTGTCGGAGGCGCCGGAGAGCACGGGCGCACCGACCCAGCCGGAGCCACCCGTACAGCGCCCCCAGCCGTCACCTCTGGCCACCACTCAGGTGCGCGGCGGCCCCAAGCTCGGGCGCTACGAGGTGATCTCGCGCCTCGGTCGCGGGGGCATGGGCACCGTTTACCTGGCGCGCATCACCGGCGACGGCGGCTTCCGGCGCCTGTTCGCGATCAAGGTGCTGCGCTCGCATCTGAGCCGGAGTGACGAAGCGGGGCAGATGCTGCTCAAAGAGGCGCGCATCGCCTCCCGCATCGATCACCCGAACATCGTCAGCGTGGTGGACGTCGGCTCCCACGAAGGCCAGCCGTACCTGGTGATGGATTACGTCACCGGCTGCAGCCTCGCGGATCTGCTCCGCACCAATACCCAGTATTCCACGGCGGCTGCCGTCTCGATCATCATCGATACCCTGGCCGGGCTGCACGCCGCGCACACGCTGGCCGACGACGACGGCGTGTCGCTGGACGTGATCCATCACGACGTCTCGCCGCACAATGTCATGGTCGGGCTGGACGGCATTGCGCGTCTGTCCGATTTCGGCGTGGCGTATGTGCGGCGGTCCATCGGGGAGCCCGAAGAGGCCAGCCGCGGCAAGCCCGCGTTCACGGCGCCGGAGCGCGTGAAGGGCGGCGCCGGAGACCGCCGCTCGGACGTGTTCTCGGTGGGCGTGATCTTGTGGAACGTGCTCACCGGGTCCGCGCTGTTTGACGGCCCCGACATCGAGACCACGCTCGAGAACGTGCTCACCCGCCCGATTCCTCCGCCGAGTCGCCACGGTAAATGCCCCGAGGCGCTGGATGCGGTGTGTTTCAAGGCGCTGCAGCGCTCCCCG
>JAICTU010000271.1 GCA_025936205.1 Polyangiaceae bacterium
CCGTGGGCGTGCCCGAGCCGCCACATGAGCCGCCGCGTCTCGCTGCCGACGTCGAGGTAGAAGCCGGCCTTGAAGGCGTGCAAAGCCTCCAGCGCGGCGCCCACGGCCGCGAACGCGAACAGGGCATACCAGCCGAAGCGAAGGTGCCGGCGCCGCAGCGCGAGGTGAGGGTCGTTCATTCCGCGATCCGGACGGGCCGAGGATCGCGTGATCGCCCCAGCTGGATCAAGAGCTCCGACGGAAAGAGCCCGGCTGCATCGATGGGCAGCTCCGTGGCGCCCGGGTCGACCGGGCGCGCGAGCTGCCGGGCGCGTGCGCGCGCCTGCTCCTGCGCCTCGAGCCGCTGGCTGCGCTCGGCGACGTAGTCGTAGTCGAGGTCCGCGAAGCCGGGCAGGGTGCGTAGCGAGCGCGCGGCGACGAAGCGCACGGCGGCGTACGGGTCGTCGAGCGCAGCGACCAGCAGTTGTGCCTGCCAGCCCGATCCAGAGGCGCGCTGCGCGGGTTCCCAGCCGAGCTGCGCCGCCACCACCACGCGCGTCGCCGCGTCGCCGGTGAGCAACGCCAACGCCGCGGCGGAGCTGCGAGCGGGGACCGCGGGCTCGAGCGGAGTGCGAGACGCTCGCGCTCCGTACCAGCGCTCAAGCCAGCTCCGGGTCCACTCCAGGCTGCGATCGAGGTGGCAGGCGTTACAGGCGTTGGGCACGAGCCCTGCCGCGGCGGGAGCCGCGCTGGGACTGGCGATGCGGTGCGAGCGCACTCCGCCGAGCAGCGCGTAGGACGTATAGGGCATGTGGCAGTTGACACAGGAGCCGCCGCTCGAGCCCGGCGAGTGGTGAGCGTGCTCCGCGGGTGCCGCGGCGAGCTCGCCATGACAGGTCGCGCAGGCTGCGTCGGAGCGCCCGGCCTCGCTGAGCTGCGCATCGCGCGTGCCGCCGTGCAGCTGGTGACAGGACAGGCAACGGAGCTGCCGCGTCCCCTCGCCGCGCTCGAAGCACCCCGAGCGGCGCAGCCCGTTCCACTCGCGGCCGCCCACGCGCACGCTGCCGTCGCTGTAGAACAGGCTGTCGAGGTCGCTGCCGATCAGCGCCGGAGCCTGCTCCCGGTCGCGCTCGTAGTCGAGCACGTGCCGCGACCCTGCCAGCGGTTCGCCGGGACGATAGTTCTCCAGGAAGCCGCTCTGCCACCAGCGCTCGGCGTCGTTCGGAACGAAATACGAGTGGCACTGGCCGCAGACTTCGGAAGAGCGCTGCGCATCGAGACGAGCCGGGTTGATGATGCTGGGGTCGCCCGCTCCAGCGAGCCGGGTCTGGTAGCGGGTGAGCGGGTTGTGCTGCCGTTCGATGTGGGCGGCGCCGGGGCCATGGCAGGCCTCGCAAGCGATGCCGAGCTCGGCGGCTCGAGTGGCGAAGCGGTCACTCGCGAGAGCGTGTCGGGGCTGTCCGGCCACGCTGTGGCACTGCACGCAGCTCGAGTTCCAGCGCGCCCAGACGGGCGGATCCTCCGGAGGCTCGAGGAACACGGCGCGCCGGGGCAAGAAGCGCCCACTCTCGAAGTGGTAGACGAAGGGCAATTGCCAGAGCTCATTGCCGCGCAGCCCGGGCAGCCAGTACGCCTGGTAGTGATGGGAGCCCGTGGTCATGAGGATCTGCCGCTCGGTCTGCGAAACCTCGGCAGCGAGCTGGCCTTGCCGCACGCTGGCGGCGAGCCGATCGGGATCCGGCAGCTCGACCCAGAATTGATCCTCGCGGCGAAACAAGCGATACGGCCGACCCTGCTCATCCCGCAACGTGCCCTGCCAGGGCGCACGCACGCTCGTCGGGCTCGCCGCTTCAGTCATGCTGCGGTGATAGCTGTCGTGCCAGCTCTGGTATTCGCTCGGGTGGCAGCTGCGGCAGGCAGCGGAGCTCGTGTAGCCCGCCGGGGGCGGCTCGACCCGGATCGAATCACTCGATGGCGGAGGCGGCTGCGCCGAAGCGGAACCCCACAGCCAGAGCGCGGCGAGCGCGCCGCCCAGCGCGAGCAGCCCCCAGGGCACCAGGGCCTTGTGCCGGTGCAACACTCCGAGCGTTGCAGCCACGCCGCCCGCGAGCGCGAGCCAGCTAGCGAGCGACATGGGGGCCAGCGTATTTGCGCGGCGGTCTGCAGCGCCAGCTCTTTGCACCGAACAGCTACACTTGGCATGCGCGCCAAGCCGTGTGCGCTCCGTTCGGAGCGCCGTATTGCGCGCTCACTGTGTGGGGACTTCTGCTGAGCCAGCGGAGGTTTGACTTCATCGTCGCTGCTGCCAAGCTGTCGGGATGGCAAAGCACGGAGATGCCTGCGACGCCGGGGGGCAACCGTCGCAGGCACTGCTGGCTGGGCTGCGAGAGCGGGCTGGGCTGCGAGTGGCGGCCCTGTGCCTCGGCCTGTTGGCGCTCGCCGGCTGCAGCGGGGATGACCCCGGTCAACAGGGCCGCCCGATCGAGGGCTGCGAGCGCTTCAGCTACAGCACGTGCGACATCCGGTCGCCGAAGTGTCAGGACGAGTTGTTCCAGCTGGTGGGTTGCCTGCGCGGGGAAGATCTCGCGGGCGCCGGCCCACCGCCGGTCAGCGTGCTCAGCGAGTCCGATGCCGCCGCGATGGTGCTCGAGCAGTCGGACAGCGTCGGGGCCGCGCCCGACGCTGACTTTGCGGCGAAGGTGCGCGGGCTCGAGCTGCTGGGGCTGGTGGACCCGGGCTTGATCGCCTCGGAATCGGACGTGGTCGACGTCACCATCGATGCCGTGGCTGCGTTCTATCAACCCACGACCCGCTCGGTCGCGATCATCGATCGTGGCGATCCGCTCGATGACTCGGATGCGGATGCGGTGCTCGCGCACGAGTTCGTGCACGCCTGGCAGGATCGGCGCCACGATCTGAACAGCTTCGGCGACGAGCCCAATCTGGACTCCGATCGTTCGCTGGCGTTGAGCTCGGTGGTGGAGGGGGAAGCCATGGTGTACCAGCTCCTGCTCATGCTCGCGTACCGCGGCGTGGACCTGAAGGAGGCGAACTACACCGGCATGTGGCAGTCGCTGGTGACTCAGGGCGAACAGCTGGCGTCCGCCGAGGGCTCGCCGATGGTCACGGCGCCCGGGATCTTCCCTTACACGTATGGGGCTCGCTACATGGGCGAGCACTGGCTCGACGGCAGCCATGAAGAGCTCGACGCGATCTTCGAGCAGCCTCCAGCGAGCAGCCTGGAGGTCATGCTGGACGACTCCGGGGGAGACCTGCCCGCGATCGAGTCCTTTGACGTGATGCCGGCGCCGCTCGACGGCTATCGCCACGTGATCGACGACGTCGCGGGTGCCTGGGTGGTGTTCAGCCGCTTGCTCGATCTCACAGGCAGCGCCTACGCCGATAGTCTGCGCGATCTTTCGACCCACTGGCGAGGCGATCGTTTCTGGGTCTATCAGACCGAAGACCAGCAGCACGATACGGCCGTGGTCTGGTGGATGGACTGGTCCGATCCGATTTCTGCGGTGCGCGCCGCGGAGCTGATCGGATCCGCAGCCCGTCCTGCCGCGGCGCAGGTGGAGGTGCAAGGTTCGCGCCTGCGCGTGGTGGTGAGTGAGCGCCGGGCCGATCTGAGTCGCTGGACGCAGCTCTCCGGCGACGGCGCGCCCTGAAGGCGCCTCAGCCGAACAGGACAATGACGAGCGAGCGCGGGCCGTGGGCGCCGACCACGAGCGCCTGCTCGATGTCCGCCGTCTTCGAGGGCCCGCACAGGAAGCAGCCGTAGCCCGTCCTGCCCACGGCGGCGCCCAGCCGTTCATACGCCTGATGCAGGTGTGGCACGAGGCTCTCCCGGTCCAGCACCAGCACCAGGTGCTGTGTCAAGAAGAGGCCCGCGCGCACCGACGCCACTCGCTCGGCGAGCCACACCGCGCCGCTCTCGGCGACCCCGAACTCCGCCGGCGCGATCAGCACGTCGAGGTCGCGGAAGCCCTGCGGCTCGGCGGGCAACGCCTGATTCCCCGGCAGCTCGGGCACGAGCGAGCAGCAGCGCTGGGCCTGTAGCACTGCCGGCAGAGCGGCCAGTGCCGCGCCCAGCCCCGCCCGGGTCGAGCGCACCAGGCTGCCCGCGGCGCGCCCCAGAGCCAGCTCGAACTGCTCCGCCGGATCCGCATACCCGATCCAGTTGCCGGCCAGCGCCGGCAAGGCCGCGGGCGCGAGCGACTGCGCGCGCAGCACCGACAGGATCTCGTCGCGCGCGCTCACGCGGACCTCCGCGCCGTGCCGCGCGCCTGGCGCTCGGCATAGCTCTGATGGAAGCTCCGCTCCGGCAGCGGCGGCAGCTCGCGCGTGGCCGTCCAGCGCGCGAACGGAGCCAAGCGTGCCAGGCCGGGCATGCGCCGTCCGAACCAGCGCAGCAGCGCCCCGGCGCGGGCCAGGCGCGACGGACTGCGCAGCACCCAGCCGATCAGCGCCGCCCCGGCGCGCTCCAGTGCGCGAGCCGCTTCGCGCCGAGGGTCCTGCGCAGCAGGCTGGACGGCGAGCTCGAGCTGCCGGTGCCGCAACTCGAGCAGCTGCTCGTGCAGGTTGATCTTGACCGGGCACACCGCCGTGCAGGAGCCGCACAACGTGCAGGCGTGCGGCAGACTGTCGTGCGCGGCCCCCGCGCGCAGCGGCGCCAGGATCGAGCCGATCGGGCCAGGCACGGTGGTCCCGTAGCTGTGGCCGCCGCTGCGTCGGAACACCGGGCAGGTGTTCATGCAGGCGCCGCAGCGGATGCAGCGCAGCGCACTCGAGTGCTGGGCCTCCGCGCGCAACGCGCTGCGCCCATTGTCCACGATCACGATGTGCAGCTCGCCGCCTGGACGCGGGCCGTGCACGTGCGCGCTGTAGGCGGTGATGGCCTGGCCCGTCGCGGAGCGGGCCAGCAGCCTCAGAAAGACGCCCAGATCGGCGGCGCGCGGCACCAGCTTTTCGAGGCCCATGCAGGCGATGTGCAAGGGCGGCAAGGCCATCCCCAGATCGGCGTTGCCTTCGTTCGTGCACACGACGATGCCGCCCGTCTCCGCGATCGCGAAGTTCACGCCCGTGATGCCGGCTTGCGCGGCCAGGAACTTGGCGCGCAGATGGCCGCGCGCGAACTCGGCCAAGGCCTGCGGGTCTGCGAGTGGTGGGGCGCCCAGCGTGCTGGCGAAGGTCTGCGCCACGTCGGCGGTGCGCAGGTGGATGGCGGGCATCACGATGTGGCTCGGCGGCTCCGCGCGCAGCTGCACGATCAGCTCGCCCAGATCCGTGTCGACCACTTCGAGCCCGCGTTGCTCCAGGAACGGGTTCAACCCGCACTCCTCCGTGAGCATGCTCTTGCTCTTGACCACGCGGGTCACGCCGCGCTCTCTCACCAGCTCGTACACGATGCGGTTGTGCTCCGCCGCGTCGCGCGCGAAGTGCACCTGGGCGCCGTGCTGCCGCGCATTGGCTTCGAAGCGCTCCAGGTAGTCGGGCAACTCGGCCAGCGTGTGCGCCTTGATCTGTGAGGCCAGCTCGCGCAGCCGCTCCCACTCGGGCAGCTCGGCGACCCGCTGGTCGCGGCGGCCGCGGATCTGCCAGAGTGCGCCGTCGTGGAAGCGGGCACGCTCGGCGTCGCCGAGAAACTGGCGGGCGCGCGCTGGATGGCTCAGCTGCAGGCGACTCATCTCGAGCCCTCGAGCGCGGAGGTCGAGGCGGGGTCGCGCCCGACCAGGAGCTGGGCGATGTGCAGCACGCGCGCGTGCCGCTGCTGGCGCCGCATCAGCCCCGACAGATGCATCAGGCAAGACATGTCCGCGGAGGTGACCACCTCGGCGCCGGCTTGCTCGAAATCGGCGGCGCGATCGCTGCCCATGCGCGCCGAGACGTCGGGCTCGGCGACGGAGAAGCTACCCCCGAAGCCGCAGCATTCGTCGCGGCGCGCCGGCTCGACCAGCTGGAGCTCGGGGACATGCCGCAGCAGGCGGCGCGCGGGACTCTCGACCGGGGCAGGGACGGCGCCGAGCTCGCTCGGCTGCCCCAGCCCGAGCTCGCGCAAGGAATGGCAGCTCTCGTGCAGAGCGACCCGATGTGGAAAGGGCACGCCGGCGTGCTCGACGCCCAACACGTGCACCAGAAACTGGCACAGCTCGTAGACCTTGCTGGAGGCGCCGCCGCTGGCTGCACCGAGGCTGTGCGGGTGATGCCGCAGCGCCGCCGTGCAGCTGCCCGATGGGCAGACCACGTAGTCGTAGCCCGCGAAGGTCGCCTCGAAGTTGCGCGCCAGCGGCCGTGCCGCCTGGAGCGCGCCTCGGTTGGTCAGGACCTGGCCGCAGCAGGTCTGTTGCGCGGGCACTTCCACCGGGACTCCCTGGCGCTCCAGCAACTCCAGACAGGCGAAGCCCACGTCGGGATAGAGCTGGTCGATGTAGCAAGGAACGAACAACGCGACGCGCATCGGGGCGCGAGCATATTCAATTTCTCAGGGCGCGGTGACGCGGACGTTGTCGAAGCTGGCCGAGGCGCGCACCGTGCACAGCGCAATGCCGCCGTTGGCGAGCGTGTCGTCGGTCTCGCTGAACATCAGCGCGCCGTCGAGGTAGGCGGTGAGGGTGGAGCCGATGGCTTCGACCTTCAGGTGGTACCAGACGCCTGTCTTCCCCTCGTTGAAGTCCGATTGTACGAGGTTGGTGGCGTCATCCGCGTAGCGGCGCAGGCCGAGCTTGTTGTCGTTGCTGCGCAGTCCGATGAGATAGAAATTTTTCGCGTCTTTCACGCGCACGCACAGGCCCGCCATGTATGAGCTGCTGCTGCCGTTGAAGGCGAGGAGCTTCATGTCCGCCTCGACCACCACGTCTCGCCAGCTGACCTCGCCGGCCGTGGCCAGATCGGGCGTGGTGCTACTGGCTTCGCTCTGCGTGTAGACGTTGCTCACGAGCGCGGCGTCGGTCTGGACCTGCCAGTTGCTGCCCGTGCTGGTAGCCCAGCCCGCGGCCTCGCCCTGGAAGTTCTCGAAGTTTTCCTGCAGCAGCGAGGTGCCCGAGGGGAATTGCGGGCCCGCGTCTTCGCTCGCACCGGGGGTGCCTCCGCTGCCCCCGTTCGGGACGGCGGGCGGCGGGGGCATCAGTCCGCCGGTGTTGCCCTCGATCGGGCTGGGCAGGCCGCCCGTAGAGCGCTGCTCGGGAGCCGGCGTATCGGCGATCGGCGCCGTGCCGGCGCGGCCGCCCGTGCCCGAGGGCGCCGCTGCCGTGCCGTTCGCACCGCCCACGTGGGACAGAGGGTCTTCCTGCGTGACGGTCGCGCAGCCCACGAGCCAGTGCAGGGCAGCGAGCGGGGGGAGCAAGACAGCCAGACGCATGGATGGTCCACCTAGGGTAGTTTCAGGGGACCCGGTCGCGCAACGGCGCGCTGCGGCAAGCCGTCAAACGCCGCACACCTTTCGGTCAGCGGACGGTACCGGAAGAGCGCGCTGCAGCGGCGGCCTGTTGCCGGAGCAGCGAAGCCTCGCGGCGCAGCACGCCCGAGGGGAAGCGCTGGCGGTAGCGATCGAGTGGCTCCAGTGCCGCGGCGCCGGAGCCCCGCTGCAAGGCGCTGCGCGCTTCGTCGAGCAGCTGGATCTCTTCGCGCAGCTCGCCGTTGCTCGGCTGTGCTGCCGCGGGCTCTGCTGGCGCCACCGCGGGCTCAGCCGAAGGAATGGGTGCTGGCGGCGCCGCGCTCGGCGCTTCGCTGGCGCTGGTGGCGCGCGGGCCCGGCGGGTCGCCCTGCTGGGCACGCAGTCCGATGACGCCGGCGGCGGCGAGCCCCAGCACGGCGACTCCGACCGCTCCCTTGCCGGCGACGGTGGCCAGCATGGCCTTCACGCTGCCCGCCCACGCGATCGGACCTGTCAGCCCGAGCGTGCGCCGCATCCGCGAACGCAGCTGCGGCGACGGGCGTTCCCGCAGCGCGGCGCTCAGCAGCTGCCGTTCGAAGTCGCTGGCGCCTTCGCGCAGCAGGGGCTTCAGATCTTTCATCGTCTCTCTTCCATTAGTCCAAGGAGTTCATCTGAGGACTGGCTCGCCTCAGCGTTGCTGCGCGGCATGAGCCAGCTCCATGCGCCGTGCGGCGGCTCGAAAGGTGGCGCGGGCGCGCCGCAAGCGCGACGCCACCGTGCCCACCGGGATATCCACGAGCTGCGAGATCTCGGGCGCCGAGAGGCCCTCCAGCTCGAACAGCACGAATACCGTCACCAGATC
Source organism: Polyangiaceae bacterium (assembly GCA_025936205.1). Next base: position 8,217 of record JAICTU010000271.1, read on the forward strand.
CTGATCGGTGTTGGCGAACACGCGATCCAGGAGTTCGACGGCGCTACAGTGATTGGTGACCTGCTCCGCGCGCACGCCGGGGTCGATGTGCAGGTCCATGTCGCTCTGCAACTGGCAGCGCTGGCTGCGGCGGAAGTTGGTGCGCGCCAGGCCGATCGCCGTGCTGAACAGGAAAGCCCGCTCGGAGCCCGTGCGGATGTCCCCCAGGCGCTCGGCGGCGATCAGATAGGCCTGCTGGGTGGTGTCGGCGGCCAGATCCGCGGACAGGCCCAGGCGCCGGAGCGTTCGCCAGATCAGCTCGTGGTGGGAGCGAAACATCCGCTCCAGGCGGATTCGCGCGGCAGCGCGGGCTCCGAGCGAAGCTTCTTCCACCGTGCCGTCGATCATCATCGTCGCGCTGGGCATTCGATCCTCAAATGCCGACCGAGGTCCGGGGGATCACGCAAAGTGCGGGCGATGCCGCATTCGTCAGCCGCCTTCGGCGCCCCAGTCTCGATCCGGTGCAATCGCGGGTCGGCCAGCTGGGAGCCAGAGACCTGCCGGAGGATCGTCAGAACCCGTAAACCATTCCCAGCGATGGTTCTATCACGAGTCCGACCGACGGGAGCATGAGCATCGCGTTCACATGGATCTGCAACGCGGTGTTCCGGCTCAGGGCGACCAGCGCACCGCCGCCCGTGGTCACGAAGGCATTGCCCAGCTTGCGGTAGGCATCGAGCTTCTTCTCCGGCAGCTCGGGATGATTCGCGGAGTCGTAGGCGTCGCGCGCGTCGATGCAGGCGAGGAACGCGTCGCGCGCCATCTCTTCCGAGCAGTCGCGCACGGTGACGTCCGACTTCTTCAGATCGACCTCGGCAATGCCGCCGCCGAGGTGCAGGTACGGGCGCACGCCGCCCGCGTTGATGTCGCGCAGGAAGTAGCTGATCCGGCCTTCGGCGTGCAGCGGCAGGAAGTTGCGGCCTTCGGGCGTCGGTGGCCCACCACCGAGCGCGAAGCCCAGACGTGCCCCCGCCGTCACGCGCTCCGAGAGCGCGCGCTCGTAGCTGAGCAGGATGCGCCAGGTGCCGCCCGACGCGCCCGTGCCGATGCCCGTACCGGGATAGACATCCCCGAGCTCGCCGGGCTCTCGCGCCACGTTCGCGGCCAGCGGAGCCGGGTAGGGGGAGTCTGCGCCGGAGCTGAAGCAGTCGAAGTCGTGATTGCTGGTCGCGCACACGTTCGAGCCGCCCATGAAGCCCACGTCTGCGGCCACGTGCAGCCCGAACCACTGCCGCGGAGGCGGCGCCTCCCCCGGCTCGCGTGGTCGATCGGAATCGGCCAGCCCCTCTTCACAGCCGGGGAAGTCGGGCGGGCAGTGCACGAGCTCGGCGCAGCGCGCTGGCGGGTCTTCGCCGGGGAAGGCGGGCGCCACGCGCGAGCGGCCGTCGATGCGGAAGCTCTCCGGCTGGTTCTTGGTGCCGAGCGTGTCGACGGGATCGCCGAGGCGATCCGTGGCGACCACGAACAGATCCAGCGCTCCGGCGTTCATGGTCGCCTCGCACGGGACCTCGGCGCGAAAGCTGTCGCCGTCATCGGAAGCGTGCCGGACCATGTCGAGGGTGGACCACTGCGTCGTGCCGCGCTCCCTATAGCGGAGCGTCATGCGCACAGCCTCCGGCGCGCGGCACTCGAGCGGCAGCGGGCGTCGCGTCTGTAGCTCGCGCTCGCCAGGACTGCACACCAGCCCCCCGCCGGCGGGCGCCTCCTGCGCGCCCGAGGGCGCCGCCAGCAACAGCAGCGCCAGGGGCACCGCCCGCAGAGCCGTGACCAGAGAAAGGGCAATGCGACTGCTCCGCGAGCGCGATTCCGGCACGTCGGAAACCTAGCAGATCAGCGTGGAACGATGATCTGACTCTCGCACGTGAACAACACGCTCACCGCGGCCAGCGGGTCGCTGCGGATGCTCGCACAGGAGCCGGGGCACAGGTTCAGACGCCCGCCGGCGATGTAGAAGGCATTGTCCTGGCAGGCGTTCGCGCTCGGGGCCTGGCCCAGCTGCGCGGTCGTCCCCGCTGATCCGGACGAGTACGAGATCGCGATGTTGTCCAGGTTCAGCTCCAGCCCGGGCGGCGGCGGCGGGATCGGAAAGTCACAGGCCACGTTGCGCGTGAGCACCACGTCCTGAGCGATGCGCTGGAACACCACGTCATAAGCGTCAAACTGACACAGCGGAAAGCGCAGCCCGCCGGTGAGGCGGCTCAGCTCCTGATAGGTCTCGCCCGCGCTGGTCACGTCGCCGTCGTTGCCGGTGCACTTCTGCTCGGTGATCGCTTCGTCGGGGAGCCAGGCGGCCGTGGGCGGATCCTTCTCCGCCAGCCCGACGATGCTGTGGAAAACGAAGCTCGGGTGCGCGGGATCCGTGCCGAAGTGCTGGGGCGCCAGCTGCTGGAGTTGCTGCACGAAGCTCGCGACGGCCATGTCTTCGTCGTCGTCGGTCACCTCCAGGAACACCTTCTTCGCGCCGGGGCGCAGCCACTCCGACCAGCCCTGCGCAGCGTTGTCGAACTTGTCCTCGCGATCGTCATCGTCGAAGGGGGGCTCGTAGGTGTCGAGCGCCACGTCGAACGAATCGTCGCTCTCGATCTTGGTGCTGTACTGGTAGAAGCGCTCGCTGAAGACCGGCTCGGGCGCGGCATCACAGCTGCTCAGTCCGCTGAGCGGAGCCTGCACGCAGATCGAAGTGCTCGCTTCGCCGCCGCCGCCGTCGCGGGGCCCGCGCCGATGGCGCGAGATCAGGATCACGCGATAGTCGACGTCACTGCTCGCGAGCACGCTGGCGAAGTTGATGTTGATGTTGCCTTCAACCGCGGCGGCTTCGTCCTCCATGCTGCCCGAGTTGTCGAGCAGCACGATGATATCGACCGCCTGCTTGATCAGCTGCGCTTGCGCCTGGTTCATGACGCAGGCGTCCTTGATGCTGATCGGGCCGTTGGGCGGTGGGGGCTGGCCATCCACGAGGCCGTCGATCAGGTTGTCGTTCGCGCTCGCGGAGACGCTGCCTCCGCTGCCGGCGGCAGCGAGCACGTCGGTGCTGCCCATCTCGTAAAAGACGGGGCCCTCCGGATCGCCTTCGCGCACCCTCAGGTCGGGGCGTCCGCGGTCGCCCGCGCTGCAGGCCAAGGCGGTGAGACACAGGCCGAGCGCGCGCCAGGGCCTGCGCCGGATTCCACGAGCAGAGGTTCGAAACGAAGCAGCCGTCCACATGAGGTCGATCGATTCATTCATGCCCCCAGCGAGGGCGGCGATCACGAATTTCGGCGCTTCAGTATGGCTCGGGCGAGCGCCGGTGCCGGTGCAGCGAGCGAGTACCGGTCGGGGGGCTGTGGCGCACGAGTCCGGAAAGCTCAGTCGCGCAGCGAAGTTCGCGCTTCGCTTGCCGTACTGCTGGCCAGCCGCTACGAATGGTTTCGCGGTGCAATTTCGGTGCGGTTTGATGCGCCGGCGCACGCCGTGGCGCTGGATCGGGCCTGCGCGTTGGGTTGCGCTGGGCTGTGGGGTGTCCTGGGGCGCACCGGCTCACGGGGCGGAGAGCAGGCCGATCTCGGCACACATCGACTGGCAAGGTTCCTCCTGCGGAGATGCGGCCGAGTTTGCCTCGCGCATCCTGGGCCGCACGAGGCACGTGCGTTTCGTGGCGAGCGGCGAACAGCTGCGCCTGGCCGTGCGCATCGATCCTCACGGCAGCGCGCTGCACGCCAACGTCTCGTTTCTCTCGGCAGGCAAGCCGGCTGTGGTGAGAAAGCTGGAGAGCCCCGACTGTGACGATGCGCTCGACGCCCTGGCCCTGGTGGTCGCGATCGGCGTCGACGAGCGCTGGAGCGAACAGAACGCAGCGAGCGGCCGCCGCGCGCCCGCCGCGCGCCCGCGGGGGCGGCAACGGCCCCCCGTGCCCCCCGCCGCGCCGGCACCTGTCGAAACGCCGGAACCCGCGCTCGATCCCGGCGAGGCCAACGCGACCTTTCCGGCGATCACGCTCGTGCTGCCGGCGCCGGCAGCGCCCGCGCCCCCGGTAGCCCGCCCACCGCCC